>JACQOI010000201.1 GCA_016202615.1 Betaproteobacteria bacterium | reverse complement strand
TGTCTACACCGAGTGGCCGCTGGGCCGGACCACCGCCGAAGCCGAAGAACTGGCGGCGCTGGCCCGGGCCAAGGGGGTGCAAACCGCGGTCGGCCTGCAATCGCGGGTCAGCCCCGCACTGCTTTACATAAAGGAACAGATCGAGGCCGGCTACGTGGGCGAGGTGCTGTCCTGTCATGCCACCGCAATGCGCGATGGCGCGTTGGAGCGCCCGTCCAGCCGCACCTGGCAGCGCGACGCCAGCCTCGGCGCGAACCCTCTGACCATCGCCACCGGGCACGTCATCGACGCGTTGCGCTTCGTCGCCGGCAACTTCACGCGAGTCGCGTGCATGGTCACGACCCAGGCCAAGCAATGGTACGAGACCGATACCAAGCGACGCGTGGACGTTACCTCGCCGGACAACGTGCTGGTCAGCGGAAAGCTCGCGAGCGGCGCGGTGGCGTCAGTCCATGTCGGCGCCGTTCCGTGGGCCGGCAGCGGTTTTCGGATGGAAATCTACGGGCGCGAAGGCACGCTGGTTGCGACCGGAAGCGTTTCGTCTCAGCGCGGCGAGATGCTGCGGGTGCAAGGAGCACGGCGCAGCCACGAGCTGAGCGATCTGGCGATACCCGGGCGCTTCGTACATGTCCCAGCCGACTTCCCCCGCGGCGATCCGTTCAACGTCGGGCAGATGTATGCATTGTTCGCCGAGGCAATCCGGACCGGGCAGAGCCGCCTCCTGCCCACGTTTGACACCGCGGTTGACCTGCACCACTTCGTCGATACGATCAAGCAGGCGTCGGATACGGGCCGGGAGCTGACTGTCGCCTGAGGTGTTGCCGGGAAGATTCCTGGCTCGGCTGGCTCGGGTCGGACCACGCTAAGTTTCTGCATCGACTGTGTTTTCCACTCAAGGCACCGTGTTTTTCGGCCTTAGCGCGTCGTTTTCGGGGCCGAAAATACTCGTGTAACCGCCTCGCGGCTCTTGGATTTCCCGATAACGGCGCCTGTCGCGCGCGAATTTGAGCAGAAACGACTTCTCGTGGCAGCGGTGGGTGATGTGCCAGAGCTGACCGGGCAGAAAGTGACGGTTGGCGCGGGGCATGGAGTCGCTCCCTTAGAGCATCGATATTCCCCCCATTAACGCACCGCTAAGCCGCTCGGCTGACTTCAAATTACCTTATTATTTCTCCGAATCAACGCGTTGCGCAGGTTCGACCCCGTTACGAACGCGAAGCGGAGTGGCGCGTAACTGTATAAATATACAGTATCCCACCGTCGCCGTCTATCCCGGCGAAAAGCCGTTCAAAGAAACCGTGGTAACTCGTTGATAACACATGAAAAGTCACTGCAGGCGGTTGACACGGCCGCCTTACAAGGCGACACTTTCGCGATCGACTTTAATGTTAGGTTTCAAGAATTGGGAGCCGTGCCCGCCCGGATCACTCCGGGCCGGCCTCCGGCTATCCCCGGCGCGGCGGTACACCGCGTCGTCAGGTGGCAAAGAATATTCCCCCGGACTACTCCGGCTTGGATATTCGTAACCACCAAAGCACGACCACAATCTTTTGCGGTCGCGCAGCGCTGTGAGACCGCTCTTCATGGAAACCATCATGATTGAGCTATCTCTCAAGCTGAGGTTGAGCTACAAGCAGTTGGTGCAATTCATTGCCCTTCTGCTCATGTTCTTCCTCGGCTAGCAACATCCCGGTCCCGAAAGGGGCCGGGTTTTGCATTCTTTGTAGGACGCGCATATGAAACCTAACCACCGCTTCGACTCGGAGCCTTCCCGGCGTCCGCCGGTTCGGCCCGGTCAAGCGGGACGTTGGGCATCACAATTCGTCCGCATAGTTCGCGCCAATGACATCTGATCAACTAGGCCGTCGCTATGAGCGATTGCTGTTCCTGAGCGGCCCTTTGACGGTAGTGGCCGTGTTGGTCTTGCTTGTAGCCTTTTCGTCGACTACACAGAACGAACGGGTACTTGCACGGTGCGTTGAAGTAGCCGTCAAGACCCTGCATGAGAACAGGGAACAACTGGACAGGCATTGGAACGCATACGTTCAAGAGAGGAAAAAGTCAAAGTACTTCGTAAACCATTACAAGTACGAACTCACAAAGGTGTGGATATCGCCTGGCATATCATCCGGTTGCCACAAGGAAGTGGAGCCCCTTTTGGAACAGGGCGCTGATACGCCTCCCGGCAAACTGATAGCGGATTTTGGTTCCCGCGTCAATCAGCTCCGTAGCACACCACTTCAGTTCAGGGGCATCGAGATTCCTCAAAAGGCCGACATTGCCATGCTCGGCACCAACATCAAAATCAGCCTCGAATCACTTACTGCCCTGCTTCAAGTAAGCCTCGCCCCTGTGCTCATGATATGGCTTGGTAGCTTGTACAACACCCGTTACCGTGAGTCACTGCTCATCGGAAAGGCCAATGACATCGCGGCCATGTTCCCTCACCTAATCAATGTCTACCCTGCGGTTGATATCCCCACTCTCCGAAAACGCAGTCGCCTTGCGTACTGGATACCTCCCCCTCAGATCGTTCGCGCTATGTACAGCCTAACGAGGGTGTGTCTAATTGCCTTCGTTATCGCACCCGCAATTGGATGCTACCTGGCAAGCCTATTCTTGCTTCCTATCGAGGGCGTAACCTGGCTTTCCTTTCTTAGCGGCTCGCTCGTCGCCCTTTTCGGCCTATCCGTCGTGGCTGTTGAACTTCTTCCTTGGCACGTAGGGATGATATTCCCTGGGGTGGTGAAACCGTGATGCCCAACCCCTCGGTCAACCGGACCGCCTGCAAGCTGTGCTTGCAGGTTCCCTCCGCGCTTCGCGCTCCGGCGGCCGGTTACCTCCAACGTTGACGCTGTAGAAAAAGGCCCCGCACGCGAGCTTTGCGCAATGCCTACAAAATGCGACCTCATAGAACGCTCTAGAAACCACGCACAATTTTTCGGAGGGGTAAATGCATACCCAAAACAGAGCGACAATGGCAAGATTCAAAGTGCCCGGGGGTTTTCTACACCCTCGTTAGCCCTCAGACGTGCCCTGCGATGACGACGATACTGACACTCGATATCAGGCTCTCGGGCTGGCGCACACGAGCGAGCTCATGGTCTGCCCGAGTCGAATTCCCTGAAAGTTTCACGCTCAGTGATTTGCATTTCACGATTCAGCGGTTGGTCGCTTTCGATGATGACCACCTCCACGAGTTCTTTGCTGGTCGTAATTGGCGCGATCGAAAGGTAACCTTCGGCGAGCCCGCATCGCCGTTGGAGGTTAACGAAGGCGACGAGGTCCCACTCTCAGAAGTCTTTCCGCTACCGAAGGGGCAAAAGCTCTATTACAACTTCGATTTCGGAGACAATTGGCTATTCGAGATCACTTGTCATCCTGATACGAAGCAATCGGATCGAAAAGCAAAGAGTGCGAAGCTCATCCACGAAAAGGGACGTCGGCCGATACAATACCCCGGTGAAGACGATGAGGGCTAGGAGTTTGTCGGACTTAGCGCCGACAAACTCCTAAGGCAAGACCGGCCGCGGGCAAAAGGACAAAAAGATGACCAACGTGCAAATTTACCCTCGCTTTTCTTGTCGTTCGAGTGCCGCGGGGGTTTTTGATCTGCATATTCGGCCGGTTTTGCTTTTAGCAGCCTGTGCGGACTATTAAGTCCGACAGGCTGCTAGGGGTAGAGAGCTGCCGCGGAATATCTCTGCGAAAGCCAATCTCTCATT
>JACQOI010000212.1 GCA_016202615.1 Betaproteobacteria bacterium | reverse complement strand
GGATCGAGCCCGACCCCGGACAGCGTGACCGTCCACTCGCGCGTCAGCATCGAATATGCAAACGACAGGAGCGCATTGACCGGGTCCTTCGGCGGACGTCGATTGCGCCCCATGAAATCGAAGTTCATCGTCGGATCGGTGTCGCTTTTGAGCAATGCGCTGAAGTTTTGAAAGTAGCGGCTTGCCCCTGCACCCTCCATCCCCAATAGGACTTCCATCGACGTCGCCTTCGCTGCGTGGGCTGCATCTTCCCGCAATGCTATCAGCAACTCCGGCGGAGCCTGGCCACCACTCGAACCGGATTCCTCGTCGCCCGATGCCTCCGGTGCATCATCGTTTTCAAATCCGGACCTGCCACGCCAGTTCCGGCGCAGCAGCGTGCGGCAATTGGCGATCTTCGCAGCAACCCAGCCGCGCGCCAACTGCAGACATCTCTTCGAATCAAAGCTCGTCTGGTATTGAAACGTACGTGTTTCGACGTTGTGATGCCCGGTGCCGATCGTATGGCCGACAAACCAACCGCCGTAGGTGTGCCAGCTCACCGGTATGTTGCGCCGGAAGCACTCGTGCAACGCAGGTGCGCTCAGCATGGTATTGCCGAACAATGCGACTTGCGAAATCTCTACCACGCGCGCTTCCGCCGCTTTCTCCTTTTCCACCTCAATCACGAATACGTCGCCATCCTTGCGCACGAACGCGCGCGGCGACTGGACGTAAAGCGGCAATGCGTCCTGCAGGGCTGGAAACAGAGGCCGCGGTTCGACGGCTGGACGATTGAGAAAACGTATTTCATCGGGCAGGCAAATGCCGACCAGTGAGCAGCGCGGGCACTTCGGACTGTCTTCCAACGGCGGCGGTATGTGCGCGGCCTGCGCGATGCCGCGCAGCGCATTGATCGATGAGAGCGTCAGTTCGATCAGGTCATCGTCGAACGGCACGCGCACGCGCTCCCGCGAACCCGCATAGTAAATGACGCCGGCTTCGCTCTCGAAGCCATGCTCGCGGAGCAGCAGGCCCTGTGCGCAGAGTTGCACGCGCTCAGGATCGTAGACACCCGCGGCGACGTGCGGCCGGCTGCCGCGCTTGTAGTCGACGGGTGTAACGGCTTTGCCCTCACCCTCGACAAGATCAAGCTTGGCCGTAATCCCCAGCCGCGTCGAACTCAGCGCTACCGAGCGCGCGTGAATCTTTTCTGCTTCCTCGGCCTGCTCGGGAAGCTTGCCGGCTTTCTCATCGACGCGCCTGTGCTTGATTGCCCCATCCACGGTGTCGGCGCTGTGCGCGAACTCGCCTTGCACCCATTCGAGGTAGGCGAGACGCGGGCAGTAGACATGCTCGTTCACCATCCGCACCGGAATCAACGGCGCTTCCGGCGCGAGTTCGGGAAAAGTCAGCGGAAGTTCGCGTTGATCGGGCATATTGCCTTCCTTGCGCTACCGCAGTGCGCGCGACCGTGCTCGGCCTTAGCGGTACGAACCTACACGCCTACGCGTCCACTTCCTTGGATCTGCCGTCCTCGAAAAAAATACGCGCGCCCCCAGTGGGCAGAAGCGATGTAGCAACTACCTTTGGCTTGTTACCTCGCAATGCCTGGCAGATGCGTGCGTACAGGGTCTCGAACGTCATCCTGGCGTAAACCTCGCCGGTGAGTACCAGAAGCGGATTAACATACTCTTGCGGACTCCGAGGAGTTCCTTTAGGCGTGCGCTCTGTGACAAAGACAACCGCTCGCATGTACTCGGAGTCGCCGCCGTCGCTGGTGGGCACCGGCGGGGGCAAAAACTCTGCAATCGGATCCGCGTCTTCGTATTCGCGTCCTGACGTCAGGGAACCGATATGCGCGGGAACGCCTTGCGCGATCACTGTAATCCACTCACACCCAGGATACTCATCTCCGTCCTTGGGAAACTTGAGCTTCCAAAGCGTTGCGTAAATGCTCATTCAAGCTGTCCCAAAGGCTTGCATCGTACGCGTGAGCGCGGGAAACGTTTTCAGCAGGCGCTGGTCCTCGGTCACGCAGACGGTCTGAAGCTTTTGCGCAAGCGCGATGTACTGCGCGTCGTAGGCGCTGATCCGATTCTCGGTCGCGACGATGAGAGCCGACTCCATGTCCACGCTCTGCTCGCGGGAGCCGAATTGGTCAACACCCCGCCGCCAAAGCGTTCGTGCTTCGGCGATCGTGGCACCGCCCTCCCGCGCGAACGTGGCCAGCACGTTCAAATATTCGTGGCGCCACAGCCCGGGCAACCGCCAGTCCGAATCGCGGCGCAGAAGCTCCCGCGCCGACGCCGTCTTCTCGCCCTCGATGAGGAAATAAGCGACGACATTTACGTCGACGACGATCACTCGCGGCCCTCGCGCCTGGCGTGAGCGATGAACTCATCCGTCAACACGAAGCGTCCCTTGAACGGCGGAGGGATCTCCTGGGCGCGGTCTTCCTCGCCCAACGCCCGCTCGAGCACGGCGAGCACCTCCTTGGTCATGCTGCGGTGATGGCGGGTGGCTTGCGCCTTCAGTTTGCGGTGCAATTTCGCCGGCAAGTCCTTGATTACCAATCCTGGCATCGTAATGTCTCCAAAGTGCTAGTAAATAACTAGCATAATACTAGCATAAGCCGCGCCGACCATGCCATGAACGAGATGAGGGCAATTGACTGCGATTCGGCATTCGCTCAGATATCAACAGCGGGCACGGAAAGGCCGACGTCGGCGATGCGCAGGCGCTTCAAAATTGATACCGCCTGGCAACCCAATACCGCCAGTCCTCCGCGGCTTCGTGTGTCTCGCCATTGGCCTCGATCAGTTCCAGTTGGGACAAGGGAACGCCGAGCTTGCGGTCGGCAAACTTGATCAGGACGAACATCTCGCGCATGCAATCGTCCTCCTTCGCCGTCCCGATTGGCTATCGGTCGCCGGGACCTGCGGCGCCGGCATTTCAAGCCGTGCGCCAGTTCTCGATCCGCAGGCCGCCGACGCGGCGGAATTCGCGCTCGTTGGAAGTGACCAGCACCAAGCCCCGCGCAAGCGCGCAGCCGGCGATCAACACATCGTATGCGCCGATCGGACGGCCTTTCTTTTGCAGCGCTGCACGCAACGCGGCAGTCGCG
>JACQOI010000014.1 GCA_016202615.1 Betaproteobacteria bacterium | reverse complement strand
GTTGAAGGTTTAGCGGCCTGTCGGACTTAACAGTCCGTACAGGCTGCTAAAAGCAAAACCGGCTGACCATTCATAATAAACTCACTAGAGTTTGTCGGAGCCAAGTCCGACAAACTCCCAGGGTGGCGAATATGCATGCTAAGCGACTTTTGGCTGCTCAGCAATAGTGCTCTTCGATTCCGTCAGGGTGAATTTTCCCAAACCGGGAACCTATGCTGGCTGAACAGACGCTACAGAAAGAAACACAAGTGTTGTCGCCGCGCGACAGCGCCCAAAACATTCGGGCTCCGAGGCGGAACTGTGGAAGTTGGATCATGCGCAATGGCGTATACACCATCGCGATGCTTCCATCCTGCTTGACGACGTTGTTGCGCGTGCGCACGAGATCTCGACCGGGTTCGCTCGTAGGGCGCGCTTCAATCACCTGCACCTCGACATGAATCGTGTCGAGCGCCTCCAAGCACGCCGCTTATTTGCTGCGGGCGAGAAAGGCCGCGATTCTGGTGCGAGCCTCGGCATGACTGCCGAGGAACCGGGTCGCTTCGATTTCCTCGGCAAAGCCATCGCGCGCGGGATCGAGCGCCGCTGCTATGCAGGCTTTGGCCCGCATCACCGCTTCCCGAGGCTGCGAGGCAATGTGCTCCGCGATCGCATTCACTTTTTCGGAAAGCTCGCCAGAATCGAATGCCCACTGCACGATGCCAAGCTCCGCAGCGGTCGCGCCATCGATCACTTCCGCTCCCACGATAAGCCGAGCGCAAGACGCGCGACGCCTCTACGAACCGAAACATCCAACATGACGTGCATGACCTTCCCTATCCGTGATTCGAGGCAGCCAGCTTCGACGCCGGCTCGATCATTACATCATGGTGTATCCGCCGCTTACGCTGAGCGTCTGGCCGGTGATGAACGAGGCGGCGTCGGACGCGAGGAACATGACGGCCGCTGCGATGTCCTCCGGACGCCCCACGCGGCGCAAAGGGTATGCCTTGGCGATGCGCTCGCGCATCTCCGGCGTGTTCAATTGGCTCATGAGATCGCTGCTCCAGAGGCTCTGCTCGCTGATCGTGTCCTTCGAATCGGGCAGCGTCATACCCGGACAGACCACATTGAAGCGGATGTTTTTGCGGCCGAGCTCTCGCGCCAGGGACTTGCTGAGCGCGACGACGCCCCCTTTGCACGCCGCGTAGAACGCTTCCCGAAACTCTCCCATGCGGCCCGCATCGGAGCCGATGCTCACGACCGAACCGGCCGACCGCGCCACCATGCCGTCCAATACAGCGCGCGTGCAGTTCACGGTCGACCACAGGTTGAGCTGAACCTCGCGCTCCCATTCCTCGCGCGGCTTTTCCATGAACAGCCGTTCGATGGTCCAACCGACGTTGTTGACCAGGACGTCCACCTGCCCGCAGCGCGACTCCACGCTGGCCACCATCGATTTCACGTCGTCCCAATTCGTCACGTCGCAACGGATCGCCACCGCTTCCTTGGCGCCGCGCTTCTCGGCCAGCGCCGCGACTTTCCGGCCAGCCACGTCGTCGATATCAACGATCGCGATCCGCGCGCCTTCTCCGGCAAAACCCAGCGCAATGCCCCTGCCAATGTTGGATGCCGCGCCGGTGACGATGACACTCTTGCCTGCAAGATTCAAATCCATCGTGACTCCTAACAAGTAACTGAATGCCGGCTGCCGCTCGGTTCGTTTTCATAAATGTTCTCCACCGGCACTTCGACACCAACTTGACTTATTGAACCAGTAGGTTAAGACAATGTCAAGTCGGTCAACCGAGTCAGTCAACGGAGGCTCTTGCAAAACTCGCTTGATGAAAAGAATTTATTTCACGTATAGAGGCGTGAGAAGGAAGTCCATCGCTCGGTAGAACTGATGCAACTGCAGATGCTCGGTGCGCGCGATGCGCACATCTTCCGAGTGGTGGTTTGACGATAAGCGACGGTTATTTCGCCGCTGCGCCTGCGCCGAGCGCGCGTATGAGCTTGCCCCATTTCTGCATGTCGCGCTGAATTACCTGCGCGAACTCATCCGGTTTATTGCCGATCACCTCGAAGCCGCTTCCCGTTACGATTGCTCTCACGTCCGGCGATTGCAGAGCGCCAGCCATGTCGTTCTGCAGCTTGTTCACGATCGCGGGCGGCGTTCCGGCCGGTGCGAGCACCCCATACCAACTGGCCGTTTCGAACCCTGGCAGTGACTCTGAAACTGTCGGCAGATCCGGAAAGCTTGGCCAGCGCTCCGGACTGCTGATGGCGATCGCGCGCAATTTGCCCGACTTCACGTGCGGTCCCACGGTCGGAACCGCGCCGAACATGAGCTGAATGTGCCCGCCCACGAGATCGATCACCGCCGGGCTGCTGCCTTTGTAAGGCACGTGAACGATGTTCGTCCCCGTCATGGACTTGAGCAGCTCCATTGCGAGGTTCGTCGACACGCCCGCGCCGGCCGAACCGTAACTGAGCTGGCCCGGCCGCGCTTTTGCAAGCGCCGCCAGCTCCTTCACGTTCCTGACCGGCAGGTTCGGATGAACGACCAGCAGATTGGGCGTGGACGCGACAAGCGTAACGGGCGCGAAATCTTTCACCGGATCGTACGCGAGGCTCCTCTGAAACGGCGTGATGGTGTGCGCGTTCGACACCATGACCAGCGTGTATCCATCCGGCGGCGACTTCGCTACGAGCTCTGTCGCGATTGCGCCGTCGGCGCCGGGCCGGTTCTCGACCACCAGCGCGTGAGGCCACGCATCCGCGAGCTTCTTGCTGATGACTCGCGCGATCGTGTCTGTGCCGCCGCCGGTAGCAAAGCCCACGACGAGCCTCACCGATTTTGCGGGAAACGTCTGT
>JACQOI010000199.1 GCA_016202615.1 Betaproteobacteria bacterium | reverse complement strand
TGATGTGCCAATCGGTTGAGGAATTGCGTGTTTGCATAGCGGATCCACTCGACGTCTGGCTCCTCGTCGCCAAGCGGGCTCTTGCGTGTGAGCCGCTTGGGTAGCTCTTGGCCCATGATGATGAAGGCCGCAAAGGCAATGACTTCGAACAGGAGCCGCTGGATGCTCTGTTCACTGGGCGCGTCGGTGACTGGCGCGAGATCTCGGCGAGTGAGTTCCTGCCGAACATGGGCGTACGCCTCCCAGACAGGGGCCAGCATGTCCGGCTCGCACGTTGCCTGTAGCAGGAGATCGGCCGTCGCCCTGGCCTTTGCATCGATCTCGTTCTGGCTATGCCCGCTCGCCATTGTTTGTGCCTTGCTACGCCCAACGCCCAGGATCACCCGCTGCCGCAGGCCGGCGGGTGAATCCTGTAGTTAGAGGTCATCATGTCCACGTTCGGAACTTCAGATACGGCGCGAAGCGCGTCTTGAGTTCCGGCAGTTGGGCCGTGAGCCATTCGACCGCGTCGGAAACCTCTCCAGCGGCGTTCGTGCGCGCTCCCCCGATTGGCAGTGGTTTCATCATTTCGATAACGGTGCGAAGGCGAAGCGCCTTCTCATCTATGACCCTCAGGTAATCTGTGATGTCGTCGTCGAACAGGAAGACAGCCTCAGCAACGCCAGCTCGATACTCGAAGAGCTGGTCGAAGGAGACGTCTGCGTCATGAAGGACATGAGAGGAAATCTACGCGTGGCCGCGAACACTGCGAAGCGCTTCTCAAATAAATCCAACTTGAATCTTTCACGGCCAAGGGCGTATTGGCGGTACGCGACATACGTCGCAAACACCGCGACCAGAAGCGTGAGCAGCTTCCAGAAGTCCATCTCGCGCCACACATACTCAAGCTTCACTCGTGAACGCCTTCGCTACCTAATCGGCCGCTCGCCGAGCAGGTGAAAGGAATTGAAGACCCGCGTGATTGTCTCATTGTCTTCAGTAGCAGTCTTGTCAACAGGAGTGATCATAGTGAAGGTGACCATATAGGACTTCTCAAATGGCACGACGTGGATACCCGCCATGAGGATCGTCGCGTTGTGCTTGATATGGCCGGTCGAGATATAGAACGTGATGCCGGCATCGGATGGCTGTACTTTCTTCTCGGACACGATCATCCGCTCAGCGCCAATCTCCCGGGACGCTTTCTTGTAGATCTGCTCGACCGAGAGTTCCATCATCGCGGTGACTGCGGCATCCCGATTCGGCGATGACTCAAACTGCTGCCTGGTCAAACTCTTTCCGATCTGACCGACCGTTGCCATGACGCGCATCGGCTTCGTCGGATGGCGGACAATCGCTCGGATCTCGCCAGCCTCTCCTGGAGGCGGGTTCTTCTCAAACTTCCATTGTGCGGGGAACTGGAAGCCAAACTGGTACTGGTGGTCGACGTACTCCCTTGGGGAATCCTCCGCCACCGGACGCACGGAGCTCGCCTTTGGAGTTGGTTCCTCGACGCCGTAAAGGTGGGCTGCGACGAAGTACGGCCAGGCTACCCCTTTACCCGTCGCAATTAACTCTCCAAGAAGGAGCCAGCGCACAAAGCCATGCTCTTGAGCATATCGCCAATTGAAATAGGGCACCGCGGCCATCGCGGCGAGCATGTAAAGGCCCGTTGCGACTGCGAGAATCCCGCCGAGGAGTGCTTTCACGCCCGCTCTCCTGACCCTGGGTCTGTCTGACCCGGTGAACGTCAGTACCTCTAACGTTCCAAATGAGGGGCGCGCAGCAAGGGGGCGAAGCCCGCTTGCGGAGCGTCCCTCTCGATTTGGCGGTTAGGTGGCGGCGCGTTCAACGCGAACAATTGGGACCTTTAAATCTTGTAACATTTTAACTTCGACAATTTGATTTTCCAACTCGATAGTTGCGGCGTGTGAAGATCGATCGACGTCTCGGATTCGGCCAAGCCGGGTCAGGACCATACAATCATCACCTGGCACCACCTGTTTCCATGTGTGCGGCTTCCAAAACGGAGCAAGGCGCTCGAGTTCCTCTGCATGTAACTGCCAGAACTCGTGTGTCTTGTCACCCAAACGCCCGCTTGGAAGAACATTGACAGCCTCAACGATCCAGAAAGGTCCTGTGTTGTAGCCATAGACTGCTCTCACCGCCTGAACAGACCAAATTCCACATGGATATTGTAGAGAGCGGAACCTATCGCCCTTCATGAAGGGACATGTCGGTGCAATGTGTTCTTCCAAGTAAGCGTCGATTTCCGAACGCAGCTCGACCGCGCCTTTTTCGTATTGTGCGAGCTCATGCAATAGCTTGTGCAATCGCGCGTGCGGGTCAAGAAGCCCCCTTCGTTCGAACTGTTCGATCGCGAAGAGATTCCAATCCGCCATTGCGAATCGGTCTTCCTTTCCAGAAAAGAATTTCCCGCACTTGGCGCACCCTACTTCGGTGAATTCATGAACGCGGGAATCAATATCTGGCAACCATCGAATTACAAGACCGTCGCGCGATTCGCACAACGGACAGGTCTTGACATCATCGTCTTCCGCACTGCGTTCCATGCCGACGCCGCCTAACTACTATTGGACTGCACGGTGCCCACGCGCCAGTTCCCAGTCACGCTCCAACTCTTCCCCATGCAGCTTGCCCCATGCTCTGGCCAGCGCAAGAGCCCGTTGGGGCAGGCGTCCCTCGATCACCCGCAACCCACGAATCGTAAGAACAGTTCATACTCGCCATAGACCGCATGAAAGTGAGGTACTGCGAGCATCGCGAGCACCCGGTCTGCTGAAGCCTGGGGTTGGGCTGCCCCTGCTGGAAGACAGGTGCATCACAGTTCTTGCGCGATTGCTGCTGCCGCCTCCGCAGATGTCCGCACAGACACGATCTCGAAGTCGATCAAGTCATCCCAGTTGACCGTCCATTCTCTGAAGGCCGCCTCGCTGTCCGCTTCCATCACCTGAAAGCAGCGCTCAAAATTCAGATCAACCCAGCTCGAGATGTACCGTAACCCGTTCGGCGCCATCCGTCCCCGTTCACGTAACCGACGGTAAACCTCGGGGGCTTGCCCAGGACGGAAGTGCTCGATCACCATAAACAGCATTGATCACCTACCTCGTCGCGAACTTCAGTCTTCGCTTCCCCACTGAACCACCTTGTTGTTCTCACTCCCGCACGGGGTAGCTGGGCGGGACGATCTCGTCCAGCGGCTTGCCGCTCCAGTGCCACTCGGGGACGGCGTGCCACAGGCGCTCGCCCTCGGCCTGCACGGCGGCCAGCAGCGCACGCTCGTCCACGCGCGTCGTCTTGCCGTCTTCGAGCAGCGCCTGGCCGTCCACGATGACGGTCTCCACGTCGCGGCCGGTGCCGCACTCGAGGAGCGATTTGATGGGATCGTGGACGGCGCCGTAGTGCATCTGAAGCAGGTCGATCACGATGATGTCGGCCTTGGCGCCCGGCGCCAGCCGGCCGATGTCGTCGCGGCCGAGATGGCGGGCGCCGCCGAGCGTGGCGGCGTCGAACACGTCCTGGGGCCGGCCCACCCGGAAGCTCTCGTCCGCCTTGCGGCACATCAGCGCGGCCCAGCGCATCTCGTGGATGACGTCCTGGGGATAGGTGTCGGTGCCGATGGCCAGGTTGATCCCGGCCGCGCGATAGCGCTCGAACGACTCCAGCGCGACGCCCATCTTGGCGTACTTGTACGGCGCGTGCACCACGGTGACGCCGGCGTCGCCCAGCAGCTTCAGATCATCGCCGTACGGATAATGGCACCACGAGTGCTTGTTGTGGAACAGGCAGTGGCCCAGGCCGGTGCGCGGCTTGAGGAAGCCGATCGAGTGCAGCAGCTCGATCGGTGTCTGGCCATGCTGCTCGAGGATGCGGTGGAACTCGCGCTGGTTCATGGCGGCGTGAAGCTGGATGGGGACGCCGAGCTCGTCGGCCCACCGGCGCGCCTGCCGGAGCAGCTCCGGCGTGCAAGTGTCGAGCTGGCCGGGGTAGATCATGCCGCGGAGGCGGCCGTTGTAGGCGCCGTCGTATTCCTTTATATAGGCCACCGCCCGCTCGAGGCCGGCCAGGCCCTTGGCCTCGTCCCACTGCCACATGATGCGGCTGCCGTCGAAGACGTAATCCGCCGAGCGGAACGCGGGCCCCAGATACGCGCGCACGCCCATCTCGCCGGCGACCTTGGTGAACGCCGCCGGGCCGCCCGGCATCGTGCCGATGTCGAGGATGGTCGTGGCGCCGGCGCGGACCGCTGACCACAGCCCGTAGACGCCGGCCAGCTCTGCCGTGTCCCCCGCCCGGGGCGGCTTGAGCCCACGGCGCGGCGCGGCGTAGCCGATGAAGTTGCTGGCAAAGTAGTCGGCCTTGAGGTTGTCGAGGAACGCCGACTGCACGGCGTTGGTGGCCGGGTGCAGGTGGCAGTTCACGAAGCCCGGCGACACCAGCTTGCCGCCGGCGTCGATGCGACGATCGACTTGGCCGTCGAACTTTCGCCCGACGTAAAGGACGCGGTCGTCCTCGAACACGACGCAGCCGTTCGGGATCAGCTCGTGCCCGCGCCCGTCGTAGCCGACCACCCAGCCGCCCTGGATCAGCGTCCGCATCGTCGTCGTCTCGCTCCTCGCGGCTCAGATTCCGAGCAGCATCGCCGGGTTCCGGCGGGCCATCAGGTCGAGGTCGGCGTCGCTCACGCCCAGCTCTTGCAGCCGCTTGACGAACGCCGCGAAGCCCTCGGCCGGCACGCCGAGCGGTGCTGCCCCCATGTCGCTGGCCAGAATCGACTGGCTGGCGCCCACGGCCTTGATGGCGGCGGCCATCTGCTCCACGGTGGCGCCCTTCCAGGCGCGGAACCGCGGTGTCGAGGACTGGGGCCCGAGGTAGACGCCGATGTAGGCGTGCTCGACGAACGCGCCGAGCTTCGCCGCCTCCCGCTGGTCGTCGAGGGACATGTTGATCGGGTCGTAGTCGGCGTGGGTGCAGACGATTTTCTTGACTCCAGCCGCCTTCGCAGCCCGGATGAGCGCCAGCGCCTCCGGGGGCGCCAGGTGGCAGGTCTCGAGCACGAGATCGTGCTTGGCGCAAAGCGCGAGCACGTCGTTCATCGCCGGCACCAGGTTGGTCCCGTTGAACACCTCGACCGGCTGCCGCTGGACGTTGAAGCGCTGGTAGTGGTTCCGTGAATCCATGCTCGGCATCCACACGACACGGCCAAGCTTGTCCGATCCACCGCCGCGAAAGTTCGCCATGGCCTCCACGGCGGCCGGGTTGATGCCGCCGCTGGCCCAGTTGAGGACGACCCCGCCGAGGGTCTTCACCTCGGGCACGGTGGCGTTGGCCTCGGCGGCGCGGGTCACGGTCTCGAAGGCGCCGCCCTTCAGCACGATCCCGCGCAAGCCCCGCGCCCGCGCCGCCCGGGCCGCGTCCACGGCGCTGACGGTGCGCTCGAAGGCGTCCGGAAACGTGTGGACGTGGAAGTCGATCATGCCGGCGGTCGGCATGTCCTGCGGACGGGCCGCCGGCTGGGCCGCCGCTTCAGTGCTGCGGCCCGCTGTCATCACGCCGGCGGCCGCCGCCGCCGCGAACCCGAGAAACCCGCGCCGTGACATGAAATCAACGCACATGATGGCCTCCTGACCTGAGCTCAGGTCGCTTCGGTGCAGCCCGCGGACCGGTATAATCGTTCCTCCGGCCTCCCGGGTCAGGCGGACGAGACTATACCCGGCGCGTTGGGGGGTCGCAATGGAAAACGGGTCGCTCCTTTCTCTGAACCGGTGAGGTGAATTATGTACGAAGTCTACGCGCTCAAGTACGGCGAACGGGACACGACGGCCTGCCAGTTCTTCTACCGGGAGGCGTCGCACGACAAGATCACGCTGCACTATTACGTCTGGCTGATCCTCGGCGGCCCCCACCCGATCCTCGTCGACACCGGGTTCCTCGACGACGACGCCCGGAAGCGCGGGATCCGGAACTACGTGAGCCCGGCGGCGATGGTCGAGCGGGCGGGCGTGAAGCCGGGCGACGTGCCCGTCGCGCTGATCACCCATCTGCACTACGACCACTGGGCCGGCCACAGCCTGTTCCCCGGGGCGGAATATTGGATCCAGCAGGACGAAGTGGCCTTCTGGACGGGGCCCTGGGGGCGCTACGACGCCTTCGGCCAGTCAGCCAACCCGGAGGCGCTGGCGAGGCTGGTGACGCTGAACTACGCCAACCGCGTCCGCATCCTCGCCGGCGACCGCGAGGTGCTCCCCGGGATCACCGTCCACCGCGTCGGCGGCCACACCGCGGGGCTTCAGATCGTCACCGTGAAGACCAAGCGCGGCACGGTCGTCCTCACCTCCGACGCCTCGCACTTCTATCGCAACGTGGAGACGCGCCAGCCCGTGCAGATCATCACCAGCCTGCCCGAGATGCTCCAGGCCTTCGAGACGATCCACGCCCTGGCCGGCGCCGAGCGCCTGATCGTGGCCGGCCACGACCCGCAGGTCGCCGATCGGTTCACGGCCGTCGAGCCCGGCATCATCAAGATCGCCTGACGGGAAAAGTTCACCGTCCCCCGTGTCCGGGCCGCATGCGGTCGCGATCACCGTGACCGGCACAACCGGCCGCGGAGGTATTGCCGCCACTGATGAGCACACCCACCCGTTCTCCAGGGGCCGGCGTGTAGCCGCCGGAGAGAAGCCCGGCGAGCGCGGCCGCCGCGCCGGGCTCGGCGACGATCCTCAGCGAAGCCCAGAGGGCTCCTTGGCCGTGACGAATGGCGGCGTCACTGACCAACACCACGCGATTGACGAAGGCTTGCGCGATCGGAAACATCAGGTCACCGACACGGCGGGGCGCGAGCGAGTCCGCCGCGATACTTTCCGTCTCCGCGTCAACCGGCCGGCCGGCCCTGAGCGCCTCAGTCAGCGTCGGGGCCCCGGCCGGCTCGACCCCGATGACCTTGGCGGTCCCGGCATACCAGGCCGCGATTCCACCGATCAGCCCGCCCCCTCCGACCGCCACCAGCACCGTGTCGAGCGCGGGAGCCTGGGCGGCCAGCTCCGCCCCGAGCGTCCCTTGGCCGAGCAGCGTCTCGATCTGATCGAAGGCGTGCACCGGCAACGCGCCGGACTCCTTGACCCACGCCTGGCTGGCGGCGAGCGCATCCGCGTAGCGGTCGCCCACCACGACCAGCTCCGCCCCGTACTCGCGGATTCGCTGGATCTTGGCCGGCGAGGAAACCGTCGGCACGAAGATCTTCGCGCGCACGCCGAGCCGCCGGGCGGCATAGGCGACGGCGGCGCCGTGAGTCCCACCGGAGGCAGCCACCACGCCGGCGTCCGGAATGTCCCGCAGGAGCAGATTGGCGAAGGCGCCCCGCGTCTTGAACGACCCCGAATGCTGGAGCTGCTCCAGCTTCAAGATGAGCGTGCAGTCGGAGAGCCCGAAGTCGACGCCGGCCACCTCCACGACCGGCGTCACCCGCAGGTACGGCTTGATGACCCCATAGGTCGCTTCGATGCCCTTCCGGTCGATCGTGGCGGCCATGGCGAAAGGTATCTTGACATAGACTTAGTTAGTTGGCAAAGTAGCGAATATGCTTTCCGTCGATATCGTCAAGGCGCTCGCCAACGACCGCCGCCTTCAGATCCTCACCTGGCTCAAGCAGCCGCGGGCGCATTTTCCGCCCCAGGTCGACGGTGATCTGGTCCGGGATGGCGTCTGTGGCGTGTTCATCGCCCAAAAGCTGGGGGTCAGCCAGCCGACGGCCAGCGAGCACCTGCGGGTCTTGTCCCAGGCCGGGCTCGTCCGAGCCAAGCGGATCAAGCAATGGACCTTCTACAAGCGGGATGAGAAGCGGATTGCCGAGGTGAAGCGGGCGTTTCGCTCCGCCTGGTAGCGCACCGAAGAGGATCCCGGTAAGGAGAGCTCACATGCCGGCGCTTCCGTTCAAGCAGGTCGATGTGTTTACGCGGACTCCGTTCTTGGGCAACCCGGTGGCCGTCGTGTTCAATGCGTCGGCGCTCTCGGAGACTGCGATGCAGCAGATCGCCCGCTGGACCAATCTCTCCGAGACCACGTTCGTCTTGCCCTCGACCACGGCCCACTATCGGCTGCGGATCTTCAGCCCCGCCGGAGAGTTGCCGTTCGCCGGGCACCCCACGATCGGCTCGGCCCATGCCG
>JACQOI010000013.1 GCA_016202615.1 Betaproteobacteria bacterium | reverse complement strand
GGGCAGCATCATCGCATTGGGCGGCCTCGCATCCATGACTTCACAGCCGCAACGCGCCCATGTGGTAGCGTCCAAGACCGGCTTGTACGGGCTTATCAAGTCGCTTGCGCTGGAGCTCGGACCCTACGGCATACGAGCCAATCTGATCGCCCTGTCGTTAATCGTGAACCAGCGGCTCAACCCGGAATGGTATCCCGAGGCAGGTGGAGACCCTCATACCAAAACCGAGATAGAAGGAACCGCGCTTAAACGTGAAGGCACGCGCGAGGAAGTGGCAAATGTAGCGCTCTTTCTCGCCTCGGACGAATCTTCCTACGTCACCGGCGACCGCATTATCTGCGCCGGCGGAAAATACATGTAAGGCGGCCTTGACTGCATCACGATCGTAAGACTCGCGAACGCGATCATGACACCGGCGTTCCCGGTGCTAATGCGCGAGATAAAGTTGCAGCGCCCGCCTCAAGGAGCCCTCGCCGAACAAAATTGCAAATGCTCGATGCGCGCTATTCTCCTGGAGTCGAATTGTGATGGGCTTACTCCGCACGCGCACCCGAGCCGGCGATGATTTTGCTCCACTTCACAATCTCACTTTTCACGAATGCGCCGGTCTGCTCCGGCGTGCCGCCCAACGGCTCGGCGCCTTCGGCCACCAGACGCTCGCGGATTTCAGGCGCTTGCCCGATTCTGATAATCGCTGCGTTCAGGCGTGCGACGATGTCGCGCGGCGTGCCTGCCGGCGCGAGCAGCGCATACCACGTCCCCGATTCGAAGCCGGCGAGCCCGGACTCGTTGATCGTCGGAAGTTCGGGCGCAAGAACGCTGCGTTTGGCGCTCGTCACGGCAAGCGCCCGCAGGCGACCTGCTTTGACATGCGGGAGCATCACGACAATAGATGCGAATATCATTTGCACCCGGCCCGCGATCAGGTCTGGAAGTACATTCGGCGTGCCCTTGTACGCGACATGCACGATATTAATACCGGCCATGCTCTTGAAGAGCTCGCCCGTGAGGTGATTTGTGCCCCCGATGCCCGTGGAGGCGAAATTGAGCCGGCCCGGCCTCGCCTTCGCAAGCTGGATCAGCTCAGCGACGTTTTTCGCCTCCAGCGACGAATACACGACCAGAAGAAACGGCACGGACGCAAGCATGGCGATGGGCTCGAAATCGCGTCCGATATCGAAGCTCAGATTCTTGTATAAGGACTGATTGCTGGCGTTGCTTCCTGTGGCCGTGAGCAACGTATATCCATCGGCGGGAGCGTGAGCCACGCTTTCCGCCCCGATATTGCCGGCCGCACCGGCACGATTTTCGACGATGAACTGCTGTTCCAACGCTTCCGCGAGCTTGGGTGTGAAATGCCGTGTGACGATATCGCCCGTCGCGCCCGGCGGAAACGGCACGACGACGCGCACCGGCTTTGCCGGATAGCTTTGTGCGCCGATAAGGGCGGGAATCGTCAATACTGCCGAGAGCAATAGTTTTTGCAGTACGCGGGCGCCATTCATTTTACTGCCTCCGATTTGTCAAGTTTTTAGCTTTTTCCAGAGCTAATCTAATTAGCGCGGATGCCGGCATCCTGGATCACCTTGCTTATCCTGGTTATTTCGGACTTTATTAGGGCTGCAAACTGCTCCGGAGAGCTTGGTGCGACCTCTAATCCAATCCCAAAAAACTTCTCTTTCACCTCTGCTTGGTTAAGGACCCGCGCGATCTCTTGGTTCAATCGATTGATAATTGCCGCAGGCGTTTTAGCTGGTGCCAATATGCCCACACTGTTTACTGTTTCATAACCAAGCAGGCCCGAGGCCGCTACCGTAGGCAAACCGGGAAGCAGCGCGGACGGCTGCGCGCTAGTAACCGCCAAGGCCCTCACCTTGCTCGACTTCATATGCGGCGCCACCGCAGCCGCGGGAGCAAAATTCACCTGCACCTCATTGCCCAGTAGAGCGAGGATTACCAGTCCACTGCCTTTGTAAGGAACATGCACGAAATTTACGCCCGCCATCGCCTTGAATAATTCCGCCGCGATATGCGCCGAAGTACCTACCCCTGACGTACCATAGTTAAGCTCTCCGGGTCTGGCTTTGGCCAAAGCGATCAACTCCTTGACGGAATTTGCCGCCACTGATGGATGCACAACAAGGACGTTAGGCGAGCTCGCCGCCAATGTGATCGGTGAGAAATCTCTCACCGGATCGTAAGGCGTTTTTTGCAAAAGCGGCGTGATCCAAAGGGCGGTAGTGTAAAAAAGCAGCGTATAGCCATCAGGTGTCGCTTTGGCCACAATTTCTGCCGGAATGACTCCGCTTGGCCGGTTGTCTACGATCAGCCGCTGGCCGAAGCTGCCTGAAAGTCTTGGCGCGATTAGACGTGCCACGACATCGCCGGTGCCTCCCGGTATAGAGGTGACGATGCGAATGGGCTTATTCGGATAATCCTGGCCGGACGCCACGTCAGCACCCAGAACCATCGAGCCAAACGAGAATATCCATACAACAGTACGCGGTATCAGCATAATCATCCCCCTTGATAACAAAAGTTCGTTAGTGTGTGCGTAGCGATGGCACGCGTAGCGCTTCATCGAAATGTGCAGCGTTTGCCACGAGCGATTAAGGTCTTCGGTAAGAAGGTTCGCATCGCCGTCGCGGCAGTTGGCATCGAAAGCCTCAAATAGTTTTGACGCCCGTGCGCAAGGCCTCCGAAACCGCGTCGATCGAAGGCAACAGCTCCAGCCGCTCCACGAGCGACAGCACTCTGGCGATCGACTCGGGTGTCTGCGAGACCGCGGCGAGGGTGCGAAACTTGTCCTTCACCTCATCAGGCGTGCATGGGTCACCCGGCCGTCCATGCGCGTCCGCAAGCTTGGACTGAAGCGTGCGTCCGTCCGTGAGGCGCACCTCGACATGAGCTGCGCGGCGCGGCGGCTCCATTGCATCGATTTCCGGGTCGCCGTAGAGCTCGACTTTTCGCGCGACCTGGCACACCGTCGGGTCGTCGAGCGCGTCGCCGCTGAAAGAGCGGGGATCCCGGGGATCGCCCGCGAGCGCGAGCGCAGCAGTGAAAGGCATGCTGTATTGCGCCGCCATCGTTTCGCGCGGCGCGACTTCACCATGGAGCGTCACGCCACGGCTGTTCGTGCCCACACGGACTTTCGCGATGTCTGACGGCCGTATGTCATGCTCGCGGCGTAAAGCCTGTAATGCCTGTACCATCGCCTGCACGCCGCCGTAATAGCAGGGATAACACTTGGTGCGGACCTTCATGACGACGTAGTCCTCGCCGAGATTGCGGTCGAGCGCGTGCGGTTCGCTTTGATCGCGTCCGTAAGTGGACAGCAGCCCGAAGCGCCCTTCGACGGCATTACGCGGGGCGGTGAATCCCTCGCGTGCAAGCGCACACGCGAGCACGCCCGCTTCCGCCGCGCGCCCGGCATGAAGGCGCTTCACCATGCCCCCATCGCCCTGAGTGAAAGTCCTGAGGCCCCCCGCGCTGGAGCAGGCGACGCCCAGGGCGTTCATGATTTGCTCGTGCGACATGCCGAGCGCTACGCCGCTCGCTATCGCTGCGCCCGCTGCGCCCGCGATGCCCGACGTGTGAAAGCCCCAGTCTTCGATTTCTCCGAGACCGAGTCCGATACGCGAGACTGCTTCATAGCCCGCCACGACGCCCAGCACAAGCTTTGCCCCGGACAAGCCGTATTGCTCCGTATTGGCGAGCACGGCGGGGATGACGAGCGCGCCGGGATGCACGTAGCCCGGAGCGAGGTCGTCGAACTCGATGCCATGCGTCGCGGTGGCGTTGACGAGCGCCGCACGGGCAGGCGCAACCGGTTCGCCGCGGCCATAAACGGTGGCGCGCCCCTGCGAGCGTTCCGCATGGACGACCCGCGCTGCAATGCCGCCCCACGCGGTCGTGGCCCCATAGAGTCCGCATCCCAGGCTGTCGAGCAGCCGCAAGCGGGCTTCGGCGATCACGGCTGAAGGCAGGCGATCGAGCCGAAGCGACAGAAGAAACTCGACCAGCCGGGCTGCCGCTGACGACGTTGCGGCGACACTCATGGCTTGCTCCGCGTATCCGTGTCCTTCACGAGCTTGCGCGCGAGCAGCGCCGCGACGGAGAACGTCGGCGCCGATTCCATCTCCTCCAGCGCGTCGGCAAGCGCGGCGGCGGGCGCTTCGCCGCTGTGCGCGCACAGGCGCAGGAATTTGCTGCGGAGCTCGGCGGGGCTCAGCGGGTCCTGCGGCATGCCTTTAAAGAAATCGCCCGCGCGCGAGAGTTGGCGCCCATCTTTCAGCCGCACGTGTATGCGCGTGACTCGTGGCGAACCTTCGCCCTGCGCCAGGAGACGCAGCTCAACTCTGCGGCACGCTGCGCGAATTTCACGATCTTCAAGCGCGCTGGCGTCGAAAGCGCACGGATCCTCGGGGTCGCGGAACAAGGAGAGGGCAACGCAGAAAGGGACGCTGTACTGCGCCTTGGTGATATCGGCGGGCTCGCGGATGTCGTGATGGGTCAGCAGTCTCTTGCTGCCTTCGATCGCGACATGAGCCACCTCGCTGCCGCGGAATCCGTGCTCTGACATGAGCGCCCGCAGCGCCTGGATCGGCGTATGCGCGTAAAGGTGGCAGGCGTAGCGCTTGATACAAGTGCGCAGCGTTTCCCACGTCTCGTTCAAACCGGCCGTGAGCGCGCCAGGATCGGCATCGCGGCAATACGTGTCGAGGAAGCCGAATCGCCCTTCGAGGATCGTCTCGGGTCCAGTGTATCCGGCCGCAGCGAGGCGCGCCGCCAGAATGCCCGATTCAGCGGCCCGCCCCAGGTGCAGCCGCTTCACCATCGCACCGTCGCGCGACTTCGTGAAAGCAAGCAAGCCCGAAGAGAGCGAGCCTGCGATGCCGAGCGCGTGCGCGAGCTGTTCGCCGTTGAGGCCGAGCACGCGTCCTGCAGCCACAGCCGATCCGTATGGGCCGGTGAGCCCCGGCGCATGAAACCCGAGCTGCTCGCAGCTGTGACGCGATGCGATCCCTATGCGAAACATGACTTCACAGCCCGCGACGAACGCAGTGAGCGCGGTTCTGCCATCTGCTCCGGTGTCTTCGCACGCGGCAAGGACCGCGGGGAGGAGCGTCGCGCCGGGGTGTGTGCCGGGCACCCCGGGGCCGTCGAGCTCGAAAGCGTGCGCCAGCACGCCGTTCGCGAGCGCCGCGTAAGGCGCGTGCACGCGCACGTTCGGAAAACCGAGGATGGAGCAAACCCCGCCGCTGCCGTAGCGCGCCGCATACTGTTCGACGACGATGCGGCTCCAGCCTAGCTGCGCACCGAAAGTCGCCGCGGCGACGGTGTCGACGATACAGTCTTTCGCGCGCCGAGCGACCGCAGACGGTATGTCCGCGTAACCGAGCTCAGCGCTGAATGTTCCCAGCGCTTGCGTCGCAGTAACCGGCATCGCCTGCATGGGCCCCCGCCTCTCCTCCTCTAGTAGCCTGTCGGACTTAGCATTCGACAGGCTACTAAGGAGTTTGTCCGACCCAAGTCCGACAAACTCCTGGCGACGCTTATCTTGTGTTTTCACGCTGCGTCGCCTGTGCAACGCCGGCCCGGAATCCCGGATCGGCCGATGTGCCTCTCAGCTCACTGGACCACGAGCAGCCGCGTGAGCTTGGAGGCGTTGTCCACTTTGTCGAGACCGAGCACGGTGTCGCGGATCGCGGCCACCTGCCGGTCGGGAAACACGTGCTTCACCAGCTTCTCGAACTTGTCGACGACATCGGCCTCGCTGGCGAATCTCGTCTCGCTGCCCCGCTGGTCTTGCACGGTTTCCTCCAGGCGCGTGCCGTTCTTGAGGAACACCTCCACGCGCACGTAGTAGCGCAGGTTCATCGCCGTGATTTCAGGCTCCGCGATGAAATCGACTTTGTGCGAATGTCTGATGCGCTCCGGATCCGCGAGCATGTCGTCGCGCACCTGGTCGACGAAGTAATCGCCTTCGAGCAAATACGTGGCGACGACGTACGGCATGCAGAACTGCGCGTTCGTGACCCCGCCCGGCTCGTATTTCCAGAACACGTGATCCTTCGTCACCTGCGAGCCGTGCACGACGATGCGCTCGACATCGTCGGCCGTGAAGGGATGGCGCGCCCGCATGATGCCGAGCGCGTCGAGCACGGTGTGGTTGCTCGCGGCGCACGAGTAGAACTTGAGCGAGTCGCGCATCGTCTCCCAGCGCTCGCCGAGATCGTGCGTAAGCTCGGGCATGCTGAAGCGGTTCTTCGAGCCCGAGAAGGTGGTGCAGAAACCGCCGTACTCGCTTTCGAAAACATTCTCGATGCCGGTGTAACCGGCTTCGGCGAGCAGCCCGCCGTAGATCCCGCTTTGGGCCGCCTTCGCGTGCTGCATGCGCTTCACCATCGAGCCATACTGCGCCGCCATGAGACCGCACGCCTGTGTGCCCGCGATGCCGAGTGCGTGCACGGTTTTCTGTTCCGAGAGACGCAGCGCCGAGGCCGCCGCGGAGCCTCCGGCAAAGACGCCCACCGTCGCGCCCGCGTGCCATCCATCGCCGAGATGAGCCGGCCCCATACAGATGCCGACGCGAGGCCCCACTTCGTATCCCGCGACGGCCGCGGTCATAAACTGCCGTCCAGACATGCTGGAACGGTCTTCCGCCACGGCGGCGATCGCCGAGAGCGTGGTGGCAGCGAGGTGCAGCGCGCCATGTCGGTGTATGTCGTCGAGCTCGAAGCCCTGGATCAGCGTGCCGTTGACGAGCGCTGCGTGCGGCGCGGACATGCGCTTGTCCGTTCCCCATATCCCGCACGCTTTGCTGGTGTCGGCCCGCGACAGCGCGTTGATCTGGATCTGGCTGTGCTCCTTGGTCGAGCCGTAGATGCCGCAGCCGAGGGAATCGAGGATCAGGAGCTTGATGCGGTCGCGCACTTCCTGCGGAATCTTCTCGTAAGTCAGCCCCGAGACGAATTGGGCAATCCGTCTCGTGTAGGGGTTGCCCGAAACCTGCGTCTGGTGGCCTTCCTGCTTCTTGCTTGCTGCCTGACTCATGATGACTCCTGTCTAAGAAAGCTATGCGTGCAGTGTGGAATCCAGCCGCGCCCGGCGCGGCATCAAAGCGCCGTCTCGACGGCGATCTCGTTGCCTTCGACGCGAAACTTGTGGGGATGCTGGTCGGACACCCACTCCGTCCACTTCAGGATCTCGTCGAACTTCGGATCGTCGCGCGTGACCGCGTACGGCTGGGCCTTGTGGTTGATGAACGCCGGCAGGAAAGAGACTTTCTCGATGCCTTTCCTGCTCATGACGATCTTGGGGACCATCGTCTTGCGGCAATGCGTCGGGAACTGGTACATGCCGTTCGGCGGCAGGCATTCCTCGTCGATCTGAAACCAGATCAGATTCCAGTCGAAAGTGCCCGCGGAGGTCTTGGGAGAGCCGGTCGTCATGAAGTTGCCGATGCTGTAGAAGCAAACTTTGCCTTTGTAGACCTCGATCGCCTTGATCGAATGCGCGTGGTGTCCGAGGATCAGATCGGCGCCGGCGTCGATCGCGGCGTGCGCGACCGGAGGCTGATACGTGCATATCGTTTTCGGCACGTGGCGCAGGCCCCAGTGGATCGTCATGATCACGACGTCGGCCTGCTGCTTCGCTTTCCTGATGTCCGCCTGCATCGCTTCGACGTCTTCCTCGTACGGCACGGTGATGATCTTGGGCGGCGTGCCGGGCTGGAATTCCTGTGGCGCGTAGTGCGTATGCGCGCGCATGGCTGCGACGCCCGCTTTCCCGGGACCCGCGGCCTGCCCGTCGCGCAGCACCGAGCAGTACGCGAGCAGCGCGATATTCACGCCTTTGCATTTGACGATGGCCGGTTCGCGCGCTTCCTCCGCGTCGCGGCCCGCACCGATCACGTGCTTACCCATCCCGCGAAACATTTCGATCGTGTCGAGCACCGGTTCGGGACCCCAGTCCATCGCGTGATTGCTCGCGAGCGATACGATGTCTATGCCTGCCGCGTTCCAGACCGAGGCCATGCGCTGAGGCAGCCGCGTATGCTGTCCGCCCGGACCGTACGCGAACTGCGGCGGCCATCCTCGATCCGAGTAAGTGCGCTCGCACTGGCCAAGCCTCAGGTCAGCCTCGCGCAGCACCGGCGTGATGAGATCCGCAAACTGCTCCGTCGGCTCGAAGACCGGGCCGATATCGCCCCCTGCCATGAGTGTCACAGTGGCTTCCGCCATTTCAAGCTCCCCCTAAGAGCGCGGCGACCGTAAACCAGCCGGGCTGCAGGCGCACCCGGTCCGGAACGTGTATCGCCCGCGTATACACGTCATTGCTTCGCGAACTTTGCGGCATTGCGCCCGGCGATTCGGCCGAACACCGCGCCATTGGTCAATCCCGTGCTGCCGGGATAATTGAAATAGAAAATGCCGCCAGCCATTTCGCCGGCTACGTAGAGGCCGCGTACGGGACGATCCCGCATGTCGACCGCCTCGGCTTCGGTGTTGATCTTGATGCCGCCGAAAGTGAACGTGATGCCGCACGTCACGCCGTACGCTTCGAAAGGCGGCTTCTCGATCGGATTCGCCCAGTTCGACTTGGGCAGCGCGAGACCTTGCGTGCACTTGCCGTCGAGCCGGTTCGGGTCGAACGCCACGTCGCGCCTCACGGCTGCGTTGTACTCCTGCAGCGTTTTGAGCGTCTGCGCCGCGTTCACGCCTTCCATCCTCGACACGAGCTCTTCGAGGGTGTCGGCGCGGGCCTTCGTCACTTGCTTGATGTGGTACTCGTCCCGCAGCAGAGGGAAAGCGGTCGAGTCGAAGATCTGCCACGCCGCCTGCCCGGGTTGCGCAAGAATTTCACGCCCGTACTTCGCATACGTGTAAGTACGGAGATCCGCGCCTTCGTCGAGGAACCGGCGCCCATCGACGTTGACCATGACGCTGAACTGGTAGCAGTGCTTCTGAAACTGATCGCCGATCTCACGCACGCCGAAGTCCGGCGCGTTGAGATCCCATTCGCACGCATGACAGCCCGCCCAGTTGCCGTACGGCTGCGCCCCCACTTCGAGCGCCATGCGGATGCCGTCGCCGGTGTTGAAACGCGTGCCACGCACTTTCGCGAGGTCCCAGCCGGGACCCAGATAGCGCGTGCGCCACTCCGCGTTCGCTTCGAATCCGCCGCACGCGAGCACGACCGCGCCGCCATTGAGATCGGTCAGTCTGTCGCCGATGCTCGCGCGCACCCCGGTAATGCGCTGACCGCTTTGCAGCAGTTGCCGCGCGTGCGCTTCGTAGAACACTTCGAGGCCGCGCTTGCGGGCAGCCGCGTAGAGCGCATCGACGAGCCCTATCCCACCGCCTGCGGCAACGACGGCGACCCCGCCCCAGAACTTGCGCTTGCCTTCGACTTTGAACGAATGAAACGCATAAGCCGGGAGGTAGCGTATGCCTTGCGCGCGCAGCCAGTGCAGCGTCTCGCTGCTGCGCGTGACGAGCACTTCGCAGAGGTCCGGGTGAGTGCGGTAGCGCGTGACGCGCGCCATGTCGTCGAAGAACTGGTCGGAGCTGTAGGACGAGAAGTCGGTGTTTGCGATCTCCTCCTCGCTGAGATCAGGCACGAGCTTGCGCACGTCTTCGAGGCCCGAGTACACCGCGCGCATGGTGCCGGCCGCGAATGCGCTGTTGCCGCCGCGCTCTTCCTCCGGCGCGCGCTCGAGGACCGCCACGCGGGCTCCGTGCTCGGCGGCAGACAGCGCAGCGCACAGCGCCGCGTTTCCGCCGCCCACCACGATCACGTCGTAGCTCGAAGCTTCACTCATCCTCGATTCCTTCGTTCGCCTGTTCTACCCGCATCGATGCGAGCTTCGTCATTCGGTCTAGCAGCCTGTCGGACTTAGCAGTCCGTGCAGGCTGCTAAAAGCAAAACCGGCTGACCATTCATAATAAACTCCTAGGCGATCAAGCCCCGGTGACCAGCACCTCGGAGCCTTCCACGGTGAACTTGTGGTCGAATCCCTCGGAGGTCCATTCCATGTAGCGCACGATATCGTTGAAACGCGGATCGTTCTTCTGCACCGCCTGCGGCCGGTACTGCGTGTCGATGAAGAGCGGAACGAACGAAACCGATTTTACCCCGTTTTTCGAGAGCATCGCTTTAGCGAGCAGGCTGTTTTCGGAGCCTTTGCCGTACGGCATCAGCGGATAGTTCGGATCGATGTCCGCGTGGTTACGCAGCGATCCGTGCACCCACGGCGTCTCTTTCCACGCAATGTACGGGCCGCCGGGCTTGGTCATGCAGAAGTTGCTGAGGCTGTAGAAGATCGCCTTGCCTTTGTAGACTTCGATCGCTTTCGGGATGTGCGGGTGGTAGCCGAGTATCATGTCGGCGCCCGCGTCGATGCACGCGTGAGCCACCTTGACCTGGTAATCGGAGACGATGCGCGGCGCCCAGATCACGCCCCAGTGAAAGGACGGCACCACGATGTCGACCTGCGGCCGGAGTGCCGCGATGTCGTCGAGGATCATCTGCATGTCGCGCTCGTCCGGCTCGGTCAACACCCGCGTCGGCGCGTGCGGACCGCGCGCCTCGTAATACGTCTTTACGCGTAACGGCGCGATGCCGACCTTGTTCGGCGCGGCCTCGCCGTTCGGCGGAAGCACCGAGCAGTAACCGAGAAAACCGGTTTTGACGCCTTTGCGCTCGACGATCGCGGGTTTGCGCGCTTCATCGAGATCCTTGCCGCCGCCCGTGACCTGTATGCCTTTATCGAGCAGCAGCTCGCGTGTATCCATCAGCGGATCCGGGCCGTAGTCGTACATGTGGTTATTGGCGATCGTCACCGCGTCGAAGCCGCAGTCGCTGAAAATCCGCGCGATCTCCGGCGACGCGCAGCCGTGCGCTCGGATGCCCACGCCGACTTTGCGCTCGGAATATTGGCGCTCGCAGTTCGCAAAGCGCAGATCGACCGCTGCGAGCGTCGGGCGTATGAGCTCGGAGTAGCGCTCGACGGGAAATCCGTCCTTGGGTCCGTGCACCGGGCCGCAGTCTCCCGCGGCGAGAAATGAAATCGTCGGGCTGTCAGTTCGTGTAACCACCTGTTTCCTCCTGGTCCTGCGCTACGCTAATCGGCGCGGATACCGGCCTCGCGTATTACTTTTCCCATGCTGCTGGTCTCCGCTTTCATCGTCGCCGCAAGCTGTTCAGGCGAGCTGCCGATGACTTCCACGCCGGACTTGAAAAACCGCTCTTTCACTTCGGCGGTGTTGAGCACTTTCAGCACCTGCTGATTGAGGAAGCTCACGAGCGCGGCGGACGCACCCGCCGGCGCGAACAGGCTGTAGGTATTGCGGTATTCGTATCCGGGCAGGCCCGACGCAGCCACGGTGGATAGGCCCGGAAACACAGCCGAAGGCTGAGCGCTCGTGACCGCGAGAGCGCGTAATCTGCCGGACGCGACGTGGGACGCGGTCGATCCCGACGTGCCGAACGTGAACTCGACGCGGCCACCGAGCAGGTCGTTCAGCGCGGGCGCGCTGCCTTTGTATTGGATGCGCACCACCTGGATACCGGCCATCGACTTGAACAACTCGGCCGAAAGATGCGAGCCGGAGCCGGTGCCGACGGACGCATAATTGAGCTCCCCCGGTCTCGCCTTCGCCAGAGCGATCAGTTCTTTCGCCGACTTGACCGGCAGGGACGGATGGACGACGAGGATGTTCGGCGAGCTCACCGCGAGCGTGATCGGCGAGAAATCCTTGAGCGGGTTCAACGGCACCTGCTGCAGCAGCGGGACGATCCATATCGTGCCGCTGTAGAGCAGCAGCGTGTAGCCGTCGGGCGGCGCCTTGGCCACGATGTCCCCTGCAATCATCCCGCTCGCGCCGCCGCGGTTGTCTACGATGATCTGCTGGCCGAGGTTGCGCGAGAGACCGTTTGCGATCAGCCGCGCGGCGAAATCGTTGCCGCCGCCGGCTTCGGACGTGACGATGCGCACCGGCTTGCTCGGATAATCCTGACCCAACGTTGCGCCCCCGTGCGCGGCGATGCATGCAAGCAACGGCGCGCACAGCCACCTCCGCGCGCAAGACAGCGAAGCGTTCATACGCTCACGCGCGTTCGCGCTGCGGCGAGTGACGCCGATGCGTGATTCGACACCAGCGACGCGACCTCACCGTCAGGCACCTGTTCAACCCAGCGTCCGCAGGATCTCGGTCGCATCGGGCAGATTCTCGAGGTCGGCGATCATCTCTATCGCGCGGTCGATGTTCTTCGCTGAAACGGGTTTCGGCGAGAACGACACGCAATCGCGGAACTTCGCTTCGAGGAGCTTCTGGTCGACAGGATTCTTTGCGTCTCCGGGCACCGCATCGGGTTTACACACGAGCACGCGGCCGTCTCTGGTACGCACTTCCACTGCCGTTCTGCCGATCGACCCCGCAGACGCACCGCCCTTGCCGCCTTTCAACGGCTCGCCTTCGTACCCTTTGCGATAAGTGACGCGGTCTGCCATCGCAAGCACGGCCGGATCGCGCAAGCCTTCATCGGTGTAGTCGCGCAGCGTCACGTTGCCTTTCGCGAACATCACCGCCGTAGTGAATGGAATACTGTACTTGCCGTCGATGCTGCTCTTGGGGCGCCGCTTGAGCTCGATCGGCTCCGAGAGGAGCCGCGTGCCGCCGGTTCCGCCGACGATCGTAACTGCTTCGATGTCTTCGGGGCGCAGGTCGTGCTCCTGCCGCAGTCGCAATGCTGCTGCGTTCGTCGGCCGCGTGTACGCGCACGCGGGCCATACTTTGAAGCCATGCACGTCGAGCAGCGGAAAGCGGCTCCCGAGTCCGCCCACGAGCGCGGGCCAGTCCGGGGTTTTGCTGCGCACGTAGTTGTGGAAAAAGCCGTAGCGGCCTTCGATGATTTCCTTGGAGCCGCTGATGCCGCGCCGCGCGAGCTCGGCTGCGAGTATCGACGCGTGTCCGGAGAAGCCCGCCTGCATCGAGCGCAGGTGCGTTGCCGCGCCGACCGCCATCTGGCGGCTGCCGCCCATTTGCGTGTAGCTGATGCCCCATGCCGTCTCGATGCGCTCTGCATCGAGCCCCAGCAGGCGGCCCGCTGTCGCAGCGCCGGAGATGTAGCCGAGCAACTGCGTTCCGAACCAGCCTTCGGTGATCGTCCAGTCGGGAATGTCGATCGCCTGCGCGACGCGCGTGTGCAGGTCGGTACCGCATGCGATCGCGGTGATGAGATCGCGCCCGCTGACGCCGCCCAGTTTCTCCGCCAGCGCGAACGCGACCGGTATTGTTGCGATGCTCGGATGACTGCCGTCGCCCAGATCGTCGTAATCGAGCATGTGCCCGAAGCTGCCGTTGACGAAAGCCGCCCAACACGCGGGCGCTTTCCAGCCGAAGCCGAGGATCGTGCTTTCCGCCTTCCCGGCCTGGTCCTTCACGAAGTCGGCGACAATGGCGCCTTCTTCCGCCAGGCCGCTTGCGCCGATGGAAACGCCGAGCGTGTCGAGCACGCATTGTTTCGTCATCGCGACGAGTGCCGCCGGCAGGTCTTCGTATCGAAGGGTCGCGGCGTGTCGCGCGAGCTGCCGGGTCACACCGGCTCCCGCGGCAGGCGAAGACGCATTTGCAGACGCGGCGTGCGCGGTGCTTTCCGGATGTGTGCTCATATTCCCCTCCTTGTACCGACGCGCGGACGTCAGCTATGAAAGCATGCGCTCGATCTTGACCGCTTGGCAGCGCGTTCGTCGTCGGCCGCTGAATACAACCTCAACCGCTCTTTGATTGCGGTTTCAGCAAGTTGAGCTTCTTGCAAAACTCCCCGCCTGAGCGGGATTAACCGCCGCATGGGGTAGAGATGGGCGGCCATTGCTGGCAAGACGGGGGTTCCAAAGACTTTATCGGCCGCAAAATAAATAATATGCAACGCGCAGGGATAATGCAACGGGGCAAGTGGTTGTTTGTCGCGGGTTTTTAAACTTGTCCGGTTCTGTAGCATATGAATTGTCCGCGGGACCATGCGCTCATCATGCCATAATCTGCCCAGGCGCGAATACTTGCGGGTATAGGAAATTTGAAACCTACCAAAACCTGCGCATTTTGCGATCAGGCTGAAGTAGCGAGTGGCACTTTTTTCTACGGAATCAATCGCCACGTATTCCGGCTTCCCTGATGACCTTACCCATCGTCGCCATATCAAATTTTATTGCTGCCGCGAATTGTTCGGGCGTGCTTCCAACGGTCTCAACGCCAGCGTTAAAAAACTTCTCTTTGACATCTGACTTGCTAAGCACTTTTACTACTTCTTGGTGCAATAAATTAATGAGGCGTGCAGGTGTGCCAGCAGGCGCTAACATCCCGACAATCGTCACCGACTCATACCCTGGGAGACCGGCGGCCGCCATTGTCGGGAGTCCGGGCGCAATCGGGGATGGTTGAGCGCTAGTCACAGCCAGTGCCCGCACCCGGCCTGACTTTAGGTGCCCCGCTACGCCCCCCGCTGGTGCAAACATAAGCTGTACTTGGCCACCAAACAAGGCATTTAGCGCAGGCGCCGTTCCCTTGTAAGGAATGCGAACAATGTTGATGCCAGCCATGCTTTTAAATAACTCGGCCGAAAGATGGTTCGTTGTTCCAGCCGGGCCAGAAGCATAATTTAGCTCGCCCGGCCGCGCCTTGGCGTAAGTGATGAGTTCCTTTACCGAGTTTATGGGCAGCGCTGGGTTGACAACCAGGAAATTGGGTGCCTTGGTGGTCAGCGAAACCGGCGCAAAGTCCTTGACCGGATCATAGGGCACTTCTTCTTGCAGAAACGGAAGTAACCATAGCGGGCTAGGATAAACCAGTACGTTGTAACCATCGGGCAATGCCTTAGCTACGATTCCGACCGCGATGACCACGCTTCCGCCACGATTGTCTACTACGACTTGCTGCCCAAACGAGGCTGTAAGACCTTGCGCAATTAATCTCGCACCGAAATCACTTCCGCTTCCGGCCGCAGTAGTAACAATGCGAATGGGACGACTCGGGTAATTCTGCGACCACACTAAGTTATTAAGAACGAATACCGCGCTTGCCAATAATATCCATCTGAACTGCAGCATAAAGCCCGTCCTTTCTGTTGGTGGCAAATATCCCCGTGACTAATATCTGCCTTACGGCACACCGCCTTAGCAGTCAGTTTAAGTACCGGTGATGACCACTTCATCGCCTTCGACGGTAAACTTATGATTGAACCCTTCCGATACCCATTCCATGTGCTTAAGGGCATCGCTAAAACGCTGATCTGCGCTACGTAACACTTCTGGCCGCAACTTCTTATCAATAAGGACCGGTAGGAATGAAACCTCTTGCACGCCTTGCCGCGAGAAAATTGATTTCGCGATGAGACTGCGCTTGGCGTCCGAACCGTACCAGAGGTGGGGATATTCTGGGTCCATATCCACGCCATAACGCCGAGCGAATGCAGCGGCTTGTTCGGGGGTGCGAGGAGGCGCCGACATAATAAAATTGCTCAGGCTGTAGAAGCAAACCTTACCGCTACGAACTTCTATCGCCTTGGGGGCATGAGCATGGTGCCCCAGGATTAGATCAGCGCCCGCTTTAAATGCGGCCTCTGCAACAATGGGTTGATAATCGGCGATCAGCCGAGGAATAAAATGCACCCCCCAATGCAAAGACACCACCACCGAATGCGCGGACTTTTTCGCCGACGCTATGTCCTCGATCATGCCTTCCAGATCTTCTTGGTACGGTACCGTGACCGTCTTCGATGGCACGCCCGCCTGGTATTCCATCGGCTCGTAGTAAGTACGGGCGCGAAGCGGCGCGATGCCCGCCTTATTGAGGCCCGCCCCGTATCCATCGCGTAAAACAGAGCAATAACCTAGTATTGCTATACGCACGCCGTTGCGTTCAACGATTGCCGGCTGACGTGCTTCCTTAAGATTGCGACCAGCCCCTACCGTTTGCATTCCCTTTTTCTGAAACAGTTCCATGGAATCCAACAACGCGTCAGGACCCCAATCCATGCCGTGATTACTCGCTAAAGAGACCACGTCGAATCCGCAGTCACTAAAAACCGAAGCCATATGCGGTTTAACCCTGCTATGCCCGCCATCTTCAGCCTGAACTTGGTGGTTCCCCTTTTCCGAGTAAACGCGTTCCACCTGTGCAAACCGGATATCAGCGGCTTCCAGTGCTGGACGAGCCAGCTCACTATACGGCGCCATCGGTTCATGTATTGGGCCCACATCACCGCAGCCCAGTAAAACAACGGTATCTTTGGCCATAGTTCTATCCTCTCAATGACGTGGGAAATCCGTAAGTTGGGTCCGATTTGGCAAAGCTTCCCTGCTCAGTGCCTTCCCTCACGCCTTGCAAACCGCACTGGATAAAGCATCCTGCTTCATGAACCGAGTAATATCTTGCAGCTCGGCAGGAGCCAAATTGGTGAGTGGGGGCCGCACCGAAGCATGCTCAATTTGTCCGAGCCCTACAAGAGCTGCTTTGATCCGCACGCGGCGCTGTGCCTTAGGTGCTGCTACAAACAGTCGTTCGACGATAGGCCAAACCGATTGATGGGCTGCTCGCGCATTCTTTAAATTATTTTCCCGCGCGGCAATAAGCATTTTTGCAACAGGATCAGGGCACATCGCTGCAAGAGACAAAATCGCTCCGTCCGCGCCCGCCAAAATCGTATACAAGACGTGTTCGTCACAACCCGTGAGCATCTTTACGTGAGGGGCGCTTTGACGAACCGCCATAAGGTCGCGTTCAAAACGGGCCACCTCCCAGACCGAATTCTTAATTGCAATGACACCCGGAATAGCGGCAAGCCGGCTTAATGTGGCCGTGTCATAACTTAAATCACCACGCCCAGCTGGGAACTGGAACAAAATTAATTCAGCGTCGGGCTCGGAAGCCACTTCGCGCACGTATGCCTCTGCCGCGCCGTCTGGCCGGCCGGCGCCCCATGTCGGCGCGGGATAGAGCAAGTAGGCGGAGGCGCCCGCGTTGCGAGCATGCGCAATAAGTTCTCGTGCCTCGCGCGGCGTATTTCCCGGGATTCCCGAAAAAACGGGCTTATCCAATGGGTCGGCAAGCTTGACCGCGCGCCGAACCACTTCGTCCCTTTCATCGTTCGTCAATGCCATTACCTCGCCGGCATTGCCGTTGACCAGCACCCCCGTCACCGTCGATTTGCTGAGCAGCACGTGAAGGTGGCGATCAAAAGAAACGGTGTCCAAACTTCCATCAGGCAAAAAAGGCACGACGGGTGCAACCACCGCTCCGGACAGGGCCTTTTGCACATTACTCATTCATATGCTCCCTTTAGTGGAGAAACTACCGTTGACCACTATTGCTATTCAATGACCAGATCGCAAATCGGACCATGCTGCTGACACCCATATACATCCGTATCTTCAGGAGCACCAGAGGATACGCGCCTGGGCATAGTCACTTTAATCGCTTGCGCGCGTTCGTGATAAAAGACTTTCACCAGATCTTCCTGCACGCCGTATAGCTTTGCAAAGCGCTCGGCCGTGATCACGCCCGAGCGCACAACCCGCTGATAGGCGTCTTTGTTGTCGAACATGATATCAAACGTCAGCACAAACGGCCCGGCATTTTTGCTGCGAACCATGTTTGCGATGTCACTCAAATGCATTTAATGCTCCTTTGGCCCAAACGTGCCAGTCTTGACGTCGTGATACTCGATCGGGAAGATCTCCAGCGGGTCATCCAGCGATACGACATGATTGAGAGTCCACTCGTAAACTTGTCCCACGCTGATATCGGAGGGGGCAAATGGAAACGCTACGTTTGTCGTAAATCCATGGGACCGCGGCACCGGGTTATGCAAGACGGTGAGGCGTGCGATTGAAAGGACGGTATTCGCCAATTCCTGCGTGGCAGCCACGGCATCGATTACCAAGCCAACCTCATATCCTGAAAACTCGCTGCGACGCGGCTCACGGTCGTCCAACGTGCCGTTATATCCGTACACCCGAAACTTGAGCTGGTAAGCCGTATCCTTTCCGACCACACTAGCAATCTTGCTCCGGGCACGTTTCTCAGTGGATTCCAGAAAACCATTGAGGTCGGCGAGCAGCACTGGATCCCGTATTCCCGCCAGCGTGATTGCCCGGAACCCCGCTTTTCGAGCACCTTCGAGTTTCACCGTATACGGTTGACGCTGGTACTGCGATCCACGGACTTCCACGCCGCCCGCGGAGGCCGCCGTATAAACCGATTTACTGGTGTCCAAAATACAACCCGGCTCTACCAAAAGGAAAGGATCTCCGTTTTCATACAAGGTGTGGGCCATTACACTTTGTGGCGTCACACGCATATCCGGATTGGTCGACCAGACGCGAAAATAGTCATCGCCGATTTCTGCCATAACGCTATCTGGCACTATCCGGTGTTCCGCCAAGGCCGCACCACACTCAACGATTTTTCCGGCATGCCAAGCCAATGCGGGGTCAGCACCTTTAAGGAGCGGGTAACTGCAGTAAATCGAAGTATCTGTGGACCGCCCGGCAATTACGACATCGGCTCCTTTTTGCAGAGCTTGCATAAAGGCCTCAGGGCCCATTTGGCCCACCACTCTGGTCGTCTGCTCTATGGTTTCACTGTCTAGCTGGGGCCACCATGAATCGAGTGGCTTGATGCGCCCGTTCTTAGCGGCTTTATGCACCCACTCTTTTGGCACTTCAGCGTGTATCACCGCAAGCCGGAATGAGAGCTTCTCATCTGTGGCAATCCGCTTAAGTATATCGAGGGTCCACTGCACCTGTACGTCAGCTCCCGATCCGCCAGCACTGCCAATGATGAGCGGAATGCGAGCTCGGCGGGCTGCAATAAGCAGCAGGCGCAAATCGCGCATCGTAGTAGCCACGCCGAGATGGGGTATGCCTGCACCGAGATCATTGGGGCCATGATCATTGGATCCAGCGTCGCAACCGATAAAGTCCGGATGTTGTGCCACGGCGGCTTCTAAAGTCCCTTCCAGAAACCCATAACCAAGGGACCCGGTGGCTGCAATGTAGCGAATCAAGTTATCTGTCTCCTTCAATATAAGTACTTACGGGTCGCATATGGAGCGGGCGCCTAGAAGTAATACCCACTGCAATCGAAATCATGGACGCGTAGTTGTAAACGTGCTTCACGATAGCAAGCGGATAATCTCCGTTGCGTCAGCCACATTTTCCAGATCGAAAATCATTTCAATTGCGCGGTCTATGTTGTGGGCAGGCACCGGTTTTGCGGAAAACGAAATACAGTCCCTAAACTTGGTTTCTAGAACGTTCCGGTCCACCGGATTCTGAGGATCCCCCGGAACTCCGTCTGCTTGAGCCTCGAGCACACTGCCATCCTTGGTCCGAATCTCAATCCAGGTCTTGGGCTTAGATCCCGGAGGGCAAGCTGCAATCTGAGCGTTCGACGCCGGGCGATACCTGACCCTGTCAGCCATCGCCAGAATGGTCGGATCGTGTAGGCCGGCATCCGTGTAATCGCGTAGAGTCACATTCCCATGCGCCATCATTACGGCCACGGTAAATGGAATGCTGTATTTACCGTCAATGCCCGTTTGGGGTCGTCGCTTCAGTTCCAGCGGCTCCGATAGGAACTGAGTATGAGTCGGTCCACCGATCACTGTGATCGACTCTACGTCCTCGGGACGCAGATTGTGGTCTTTCCTCAACTTTAATGTGGCTGCATTCGCGTGGCGCGTATACGCGCATGCTGGCCAGACTTTGAACCCATGATTATCCAAAATGGGAAATTGCTGACCCAATCCGCCAAGTAATGCTTCCCAATCGGGTGAATTGGTGCGCACGTACGTCTTGAATAGACCGTACCGACCCTCAAGGACTTCTTTCGAGCCAATAATGCCGCGCTGGGCGAGCTGCGCCGCCACAACGGCGCCCTGCCCAGAGAATCCGGCCTGCATCGAACGCATGTGGGTTGCAGCCCCTACGGCCATCTGCCGACTACCACATGATTGGTTAAAGCCAATGCCAAACGCGTTGTCCATACTCTCTGGGCTGAGGCCGAGTAGGCGGCCGGCCGTCGCAGCGCCAGACATAAACCCAATTAGCTGGGTGGCAAACCAACCTTCCGTCATAATCCATTCGGGAATATCGATTGCCTCGTTAATCCGCGTATGCACATCACTGCCGCCCGCTATGGCGGTGATCAAATGGCGGCCGCTCACACCCCCCAGCATTTCTGCCACAGCAAATGCCAGAGGAATGGTGGCAATGCTGATATGGTTGTTATCACCGACATCATCGTAGTCAAGCATGTGTCCAAAGCTGCCGTTGACGAACGTGGCCCACGGGGCAGGCGCTTTGCCGCCAAATCCGAGAATTGTACTCTCTGGCTTTCCTCCCATATCTTTGACGTATTCAGTCACGATGGGCGCCTCTTCTGCCAACCCAGTCGCACCGATGCAAACGCCCAATGTATCCAATATGCATTGCTTAGTAAGCGCAACTAGAGCTGACGGGAGCGCCTCGTAGTTGAGCGTTGCGGCATGATAAACGAGCTTACGCGTTGCGCCCTCGCCCCGATTGGCCACAGCACCCTCTTTCCGGGCGGCGTCACTACTGCGCTTTGTTCCGTTCATTGCCTTCCTTCGAAGAAGAAGTCTGGAGGTCGAAGAGCATGATGTCAGCCATTGAAAATCGGGTTTCATTTATTTTTTCAAAGAATAGCCCCGCGCGTAGACTGTGTCAACAAATTGCATGCGCACCGAACAAGCGCGCACGCCGTAAGACTTACGTGAGTCAAATGCTCGCTATGGCGCGCTAAGGAATGCGCGAACGAGCTCTACGACTCCGGCCGGATGCGGCCGCCGAGACTAGGCCATATCCAAGAGAATTAGAAATTTCCGCAGCGCCGGCAACGACGCAATTGCGTATTTCTTCACGAGCAGCTCGCCAGCCGTCGAGCGGTGCCGCGATATTCAAGGCGGCAACTACATCTCCGGCATGGTCGTAAATGGGCGCTGCGGCACCGGCGCCCCCCTCGCCGCGTTCATTCTCTGATTCGGCATAGCCACGAATTCGAATTTGCTGCAACGCGGCACGCATCTTGTCACGCCGAATCAGAGTGTTATCCCGCAATAGTCGCAGGGTTGTCGAAGAAAGGTATTCTTCAATATCTTTTTCAGGAAGAAAGGCCAACAAGACTAGGCTTGCAGCGCCGCAATGCAATGGAACATGCTGCCCGATTCCACCGGTTCGCCGAAACTCTTTAAGTCCCTCCATTTGCTCCACCATCACTCGATATGACCCCGAACGGACATTCAAGGAGACTGTTTCATTAATCTGGTCCCGAATCCGCCGCATTATGGGCAGGGCATGCGCACGTACGTCGAGCTGAGAAATTCGGATTCTGGCTAGGTTTAGAACCTCAAAACCCAGCGAATATCGCCCATCGGATCGCCGCTCCAAAAATCCGGCATGCGAAAGCGCACGCGCATAGCGCAGCGTGGTTGCGGCATCAAAGCCAGCCTTTTGCGCGAGTTCTTTTAAAGTGAGGCTCGTTCGGTCTTCCGAAAAAGCGGTCAAGATCCCCAAAGTCCTATCTACACCCCGGACACGGTCCGCGCCGCTAATATCTCGCTTGGACCTTAGCCGATTTCCTGTTTTCATCGCCTCGTCTTTTTGGGAATTATGTTTGAGGCCGCATCACCGCCGCACACCATTTGAGTAGATTGAAGCGGGAAGGGGCATTTGATAGATCCACTAACATCTTGAACAGCCAGCTTACTTAATCTGCTTTGATGCCCGCCCCACTGATTACTTTCGCCCAAATGCCGGTCTCGCTTTTTATCTGACTCGCAAGTTGCTCGGGGTTTGCGCTGGTTTCAATTCCAAGACCTTGGCGGCCGAATGCTTCTTGAACGTCGTTCAGCATAACCGCGTGCACCGCTTCATCATAAAGGCGCTTTACAATCGGCCGGGGCGTTTTCGCACGCACCAGAAGAGAATACCATGAGGTCACTTCAAAACCCGGGAATCCAGATTGCGCGATCGTCGGTAAGTTCGGCGCCACCGCGGACCGCTTAAGACCCGTAACTGCAAATGCCTTAAGTCTGCCCGCCTTCACATGCGGTAATGTCGCAGCGACGCTGCCGAAAAGCGCCTGTACTTCTCCTGCCAGTACCGCCGTGGCTGCAGGGCCGCCGCCCCTGTACGGTACGTGAACAATATCCGTATTGGTCCTAAACTTGAACATCTCCGCAGCTAGATGCAGCGGACTGCCAACGCCTGCGGAAGCGTAGTTCAACTTACCCGGCATGCTTTTTACGAGAGCGATAAACTCATTCAAGTTTGACGCCTGGATCGAAGGATGCGCCACCAATATAAACTGTGCCGACGCGAGCTTAGTGATTGGCTGAAGGTCTGCCATGATGTTAAACGGGAGGTTCGGGTACAGTGCGGGGTTTGCCGTCAACGCGGTGTTAAGCCCCAACAGCACCGAGTGGCCGTCCGGCTGTGCAGTAGCCACGACTTCGATCGCCAGGTTGCCGCCCCCGCCGCCTCGATTATCGACTACCCAGGTCTGTCCCATGCTATCCGTGAGCTTAGGTCCAATGATGCGCGCAAGCGTGTCATTGGTGCCGCCGGGCGGGAATGGCACGACAAAGCGGATAGGCCGACTTGGATATTTGGTTTCGGCCGCTTCTAGGCGTGGCACAACGGCCGCGAGAAAAACCATAAAGCTAACCAGTGTCGAATTGAGTGTCGTTTTCTTCATTGTTCGACCTTTAATCACATTTATACCCAATGCTAGCGAAATCGAGCTTGTCGACGTGGCAGCTGCTTTCATCCACTAAAATATATATTTCATTTTTTAAGGCTACTTTGTTCTCAAATGGCCAGCCTGTCAAGAAAGACTCCGGAGATCATCAAGATCTCGGCGGAAGCGGAACTGACGGTCTTCGGAATGCTGATGCGGCTAGCGGGCGCGGTCCCTCACTCGGATCGAAGAGCTCGATCAGATTCTTGACCATCGCGCTGCCCAGTTCCGAAGGATCGGCGATCGTGAGCGCGTGACGGTAATAGCGGGTCACGTCGTGCCCGATGCCGATCGCCAGCAATTCGATCGGTGATATGCGTTCGATCCACCCTACGACGGCGCGCAGGTGCCGATCCAGGTAATCATCCGCAGTGGCGGACGTGGTGGCATCGTCGGCCGGTGCCCCGTCGGAGATGACCATCAGAATCTGTCGCTGCTCGGGGCGGGCGGTTAGCCGAGCGTGCGCCCAGAGCAGGGCTTCACCGTCGACGTTCTCCTTCAGCAGTCCCTCGCGCAGCATCAGGCCCAGGTTGCGGCGCGCCCTTCGCCACGGCACGTCCGCAGCCTTGTAG
>JACQOI010000204.1 GCA_016202615.1 Betaproteobacteria bacterium | reverse complement strand
GGCCTTGGCGACGCCGATGCGATCGGCGAAAAGCCGAAAGCTCTCGGGCGTGTAGCCGCGGCGGCGCGCGCCGGCCACCGACGGCATGCGCGCATCGTCCCAGCCGTCGACGCGCTTGTCCGCGACGAGCTGGATCAGCTTGCGCTTGGAGAGCGCGGCATAGGTGAGGTTGAGCCGCGCGAATTCGATCTGCTGCGGCAGCGGGCGCGCGAGCAGACCGCCTTCGGCCAGGCGCTCGAGCAGCCAGTCGTAGAACGGGCGCTGGTCCTCGAATTCCAGCGTGCAGATCGAGTGGCTGATCCGCTCCAGCGCGTCTTCGACCGGGTGGGCGTAAGCGTACATCGGATAGATGCACCATTTGTCGCCGGTGCGGTGATGCGCGGCCCGCTTGATGCGATAGATCGCCGGGTCGCGCAGGTTGATGTTGGGCGAGGCCATGTCGATTTTCGCGCGCAGCACCATGCTGCCGTCGGCATGCCTGCCGTCGCGCATTTCGCGAAAAACCCGCAGCGATTCCTCGGCCGGACGATCGCGCCACGGGCTGTTCTTGCCGGCCTCGGTCAGTGTGCCGCGGCTGGCGCGCATCTCTTCCGCGCTCTGCCGGTCGACGTAGGCGTGGCCGGAGCGGATCAGGTACTCCGCCGCTTCGTACATGAAGTCGAAGTAGTCGCTCGCGTAGTAGAGATGCGGGGTCCCGCCGTGTTCCCAGCTGAAGCCCAGCCAATGCACCGCGTCGATGATCGAATCGACGTACTCCTGCTCTTCCTTCTCCGGGTTGGTGTCGTCGAAGCGCAGGTGGCACGCGCCGTCGTAATCGCGGGCGAGCCCGAAATTGAGGCAGATCGACTTGGCGTGGCCGATGTGGAGATAGCCGTTCGGCTCCGGCGGAAAGCGCGTGCGGATTCGCGCGGTATCAGGTGCGCCGCGTTCGTGCTGCGCCGCGCTGCCCGGCTTGCCGCCCCAGCGCCGCGCGGCGTACTTGCCGCTCTTCAGGTCCGCCTCGATTATGCTGCGGATGAAGTTGGTGACGTGCGGCGCGGGTGCGGCGCCGGTCTTGGCATTGCGGGAATTGTCTGGCATGGGCCATCCGGGGCGGCGAATCCGGTATTTTAAACGATGGCGCCAGCAGCCTGTCGGACTTAGCATTTCGAACAGGCTGCTTAAGGAGTTTGTCGGACCGCAAGTCTGACATACTCCTAGGCACCTGCTGCGGATCTGGCAGGGAGAAATAAAAACCCCGGCGCAAGGCCGGGGTAAGGGTAGGCGGCGGAGGAGGAAAACCGCGCGCCGTACCGGGGGAGACGAATCAGGCCGGCTGGTCCGGTTTGACCGCGCAGGTGCTGATGTCGAACGGCAGGTAGGCCGGATCCCAGCCCGAGAGCCCGTTCCCGAGCGGCAGGATGCCAATCAGCCCCCGCCAAGGTCGGCAATTCTCAACGCAACTACTTTACACCGCTGAAGTGCCTCCCCATTTGATCTGGGTCAACATGTGGTGATGCCGGGCGGCAGTTGACGATGGGCCGCAAGCCGCTACAATTTTGTCCGCGGCAGTTTTCGCAACCAGCCAGGAGTTTGTCGGACTTAGTCCCGACAAACTCCTAATGCAAAACCGGGGCCAGTAGAATTGCAAAAGAGGATAACAGATATGCGAATTTGCCCGCGCTTTTCCCCGAATTCGACCGCTAGCAGCCTGTACGGACTGTTAAGTCCGACAGGCTGCTAGCTCGAGGAACAGCTATGACAGGCGCATTGATTGCATTGGCGATAGGGGCCTTTATCATCATTCTGGATTGGCACCTGGCCACCAAGCCGGACGAGAAGGACAAGATCAAGCGCAGAAAACCGCTCACGCCCGCCAACAGAAGAATGCTGCGGGACATCTTCGTGATGACGCTCGCTGTGGCGGCTGCGGTGTGGGTACTGGGGAAGTCCTTCGACTAGCGGTTTGCTGCGTCCGGCACATCAAACACCCGGCTCGCGGCTTCTTGTGCTGCCAGTCAACCGCCCCATCCCATTCTGCGCAGGACGTGTTTGCGTTTGATGAAGTGATGCCGCAGTGCGGTGTTTATCGTCTATTCTATACGACCCGATGAATGCATTGACCTTCCAGGCGCTGCGAATGCTTGCCGACGGTGAATTCCGTTCCGGCGAGGCCATGGCGCGCTCGCTTGGGGTGTCGCGTGCCAGCGTGTGGAACGCGCTGCATGCGCTGGATGCACTCGGGCTCGATGTGTTCAGGGTGCGCGGCCGCGGCTATCGCCTCGCCGAGCCGCTGTCGTTGCTCGATCGCACCGCAGTCGAGCGCCAGCTTGGTGCGCATGCGCCGCGCTTTGCGCTCGAGGTGCTCGACAGCGCCGAGTCGACCAACACGCTGCTGATGCGGCGCGCGGCCGGCAGCACGCCGGGCGGCAGCGTGATCGCCGCCGAATGGCAGACGCACGGGCGCGGCCGGCGCGGCCGTCCGTGGCATTCGACGCCCGGCGCCGCGCTCACGTTTTCGCTGCTGTGGCGGTTTCAGCAGGGCGTGGGTTTTCTCGTCGGCCTGAGCCTCGCAGTCGGCGTTGCGGTCGCTCGCACGCTCACTGCACTCGGCGTCGATGATGCCGGATTGAAATGGCCGAACGATGTGCTGTGGCGCGGCGGGAAGCTCGCCGGCATCCTGATCGAAATGCAGGGCGACACGCTGGGTCCGAGCGCGGTGGTGATCGGCGTCGGGCTTAACTGCCGCCTGCCCGACGCGCTGCGCGAGCGCATCGACCAGCCGGTGGCCGACCTCGCAACCGCGTGCGGCGCGGCACCCGATCGCAACCGCGTGCTCGCGCTGCTGCTGATCGAGCTCGAGCGCGTGCTGAACGAATTCGCGCGCAGCGGCTTTGCGCCGTTGCGCGACGAATGGCAGCACCGCCATATTTATCAAGGCAAGGCGGTGGAGCTCGCGCTGCCCGACGGCGGCGTGGTGAGCGGCACGGCGGAGGGTGTGGCCGAAGATGGCGCGCTTTTGCTCGCGACGAGAACGGGACAACAACGTTTTCACAGCGGGGAAGTCAGCCTGAGGGGCAGCGGTGAGGCGAAAGGCGAGAGGCGAGACGCGGCAGGGGGCAGGGCGTGAACGGGACCATTTTGGCGATCGACGCCGGCAACACGCGCATCAAATGGGGCGTGCACGACGGCACGCAATGGCGCAGGCAATCGTGGGTCGATACCGCGCGCGCGGCGGAGCTCACGCAGGCGCTGGCCAGTCTGCCGCCGCCGCAGGCGATCGTAATCGCGAACGTTGCCGGGACAGCGTTGCGCGACAAGATCATCGCTGCTCTACCGTCCACGCCCGCGCCGCACTGGATCAAAAGCGAGCGAGCGCAGTGCGGCATCAGGAACAGCTACGACGATACGGCGCAGCTCGGCTGCGACCGCTGGGCGGCGCTGATCGGCGCGCGCAGGCTCCATGCAGGGGCGCTGGTGGTGGTTAATGCCGGCACCGCGCTCACCGTCGATGCGCTGACCGGCGACGGCGTGTTCGTCGGCGGAATTATCGTTCCCGGCGCGGAGCTGATGCGCAAGGCGCTGGCCGGCAACACCGCCGCGCTCGAGCTGCAGCCGGGCAAATTCAGTTTCTTCCCGAATACGACCGGCGATGCGATCATGAGCGGCGCGATCAACGCGCTCGCCGGCGCGATCGAGCGCATGGCGCGCTTTCTCGAGGAAACCGGCCAGCCGCAACCGGGGTGCGTGCTAAGCGGCGGCGGCGCGGCGCTGATAGCGCCGCACCTTAACCTGGAAGTGAAGGTAGTGGATAATCTTGTCCTCGAGGGCTTATTGATAATCGCCCGAGAGGGTTAGCGTTTTAAGAGCTTGGAACCGCCGATGAACGCAGATGCACGCGGATAAGATCAACGACAAAGGCTTAGAGCGCGTTTCAAAATGAGAAATATGCTGTCGCCACGACAATGTAATTGTAGCGCAGGCGACTCGCCTGCATTGAGGCCGGAGCAGGCGGGGTCGCCTGCGCTACCCTCAATTTGAAATGCGCTCTTAGTAGTGTAGAACACCGAATAAATGTAATACATTACCATAATTATCGCTCTTTCTCGTACTTCTTCGGGAGTCGAGATGGATTGAACATTGCGGCCTTATATCTTGCGTTTCATCGGCGTTTATCTGCGTTTATCGGCGGTTGCTTGTTTGTTTTAAGAACTATGACGAAACCATGAGACTGCTGTTCTTGATACTGCTGCTGGCCAACGTGGCGGCCTTCGGTTACATCCGCTATGCGGAGAGCCGCGCCGGCGCCGACGCGCAGATCGCGCTGCTGCAGATCAGCCCGGAAAAGGTGAAGCTGCTGAAGCCCGGAGCGAAGCCATCCGCCGAACCCGGGGACATGGGCGCCGCGGCCGTGTCGCAGCCGCAGCCGTTACTGGTGTGTCTCGAGTGGGGCAGCTTCGCCGCAGAGGACGCGACGCGTGCCGCAGCCGCGCTTGCCAGGCTTGAGATCGGCGACAAGGTGTCGCGGCGCGAGACCGGCGACAGCTACTGGGTTTACATCCCGCCGCTCAAGACCAAAGCCGAGGCCGACAAGAAGGCATCCGAAGTGATGGCGCTCGGCATCGGCGATTTCCTGGTGGTGCAGGACGACGACCAGTACCGCTTCGCGGTTTCGCTCGGCGTGTTCAAGACCGAGGAGGCCGCCAACGGCTATCTGGCGCAGTTGAGGCAGAAGGGCGTGCGTTCGGCAGTGGTCGGGCCGCGCGGCACGAAAGGCAGTCTGTTCGTGATTCGCGATCCGGGCGACGCGGTCGCGCTGAAAATCGCCGGGCTGAAAACAGAATTTCCTGCGGCGCAGCTCAAGGCAACCGCCTGTGCCGACGCGCTGGCCGCGAGGAATTAGAGAACAGCGTGAGCCGTAGAGGACACCGAGGTCAAAGAGAAATACGAACTGCGGTAAGCGGTAAGCGGCGAGCAGTAAACGGAACAGAAAAAACAACTTCAGGTTACTGCTCCCCGCTTACTGCTCACCCGCCCTTGGTGATCTCTGTGGCCGGCAGTGTCGCCAAGGGATTGGCGACCTACAAATATGTCGGTTATTTTTGGGACACCACACTAGGCGCGGCGGATCTTCGCGAGCGTGGCGCTGGTCGAGCGCTCGTGGATGAACGGGATCGAATGCACGGCGCCGCCCCAGCTTTTCACTTCCGCGCTGCCGACGATCTTGTCCGGCGCCCAGTCGCCGCCTTTTACCAGCACGTCCGGTTTCACCAATCGTATCAGCGCGAGCGGCGTATCGTCGTCGAACCACGTTACCAGACTCACTGATTCGAGCGCGGCAATGAGCGCCATGCGGTCGGCGAGCGTATTGATCGGGCGGTCCGGGCCTTTGCCGAGGCGCTGCACCGACGCGTCGGTGTTGACGGCGACGAGCAGGCTCGCACCGCGCGCGCGCGCCTGCGCGAGATAGCTCGCGTGGCCGCGGTGCAGGATGTCGAACACGCCGTTGGTAAACACCAGCGGCCGCGGTGATCCGACGATGCGCGCAGCGAGCTCAGCCGGCGCGCAGATTTTGGATTCGAAGGCGGGAGCGGGATTCACGCCGCAAGTGTAACGCCGCGGCGCGCGGCGCGAAAGAACCACCCACGTACAAACAAGGCCTTAAAGCTTTGCCGCAAATAGCCCTTGTGGCCGTTGGCAGCGAGGCTGCCATGCTTCAATCAGCCCAAATCGCTTCGCCGTACCTGCCGCCATGGGCATCCTCGCGAGAAACCACTACGCGGACAAAGGCGACTGCGGTCAGCCCGCCGCGCCGGCCATGTGTCTTGCGCAAATGAAGCCGAAAGTCATTGCCGGGCCGAGGATCGCCCCAGGGCCGGGATAGCTTCCGCCGAATATGCTCGCCATGTCGGTCCCTACCGCGTACAGGCCGGGGATGGCGCTTCCATCGCGAGCCAGCACTTGCCCGTAGCCGTTGGTGCGAAGCCCCGCGAAAGTGCCGAGATCGCCGGGCAGGATCCTGACGCAGTAGAACGGAGGCTTGTCGATGGGGGCGAGACACGGATTGGGACGGTGGTCCGTGTCCCCTTGATACTTGTTGTATGCGTTGCGCCCCCGCCCGAAGTCCGGGTCCTCGCCTTGCCGCGCAAACTGGTTGAAGCGCGCAATCGTCGCCGCAAGCGGGGCCCCATCGATGCCCGCACGCGCCGCCAACTCGTCGATGGTGTCGCCTCGTTTAAGGTAGCCGCAGCGCAGATAGGGACGCAGCGGAATCGGAAATGGCTTTGCGATGCCCAGCCCGTAGCGCCTGATGAATCGGTCATCGCACACGAGGAAGAACCCGGTGCTGCGGTCTTTAGCCAGGACCCGGAGCATCGCCTCGACCACGTCGTGGTATGAGTCGCTCTCGTTGACGAAGCGGCCGCCGCCCGACGTGACGGCGATGGCGCCGGGCTTGCCTCGATCGAAGCTGTGCGGGTAGGTGCCGAACGTGCCGTCGGTGCGCGGCACGCGGGAGACCGGCATCCACGCAGCCGGATTCGAACAGCGGTCTTCGACCACCGCGCCGACGGCTTCCGCCATGCGCAATCCATCCCCGGTATCTCCCGGGGCCGCGAGGGAGTAGTGGCTCGTTGCGGCCGGCTTGTGTGGGTAGAACTGGTGGCACTTGGCGGGATCGTGCGGAAAGCCGCCTGCGGCGCACACAACCCCGTGGCGCGCGATGATCTTCACTTCCCCTGTCGGCCTTTGGGCGGTGGCGCCGACCACCTTCCCGCCCTCGAGCACGAGGCCGGTAACCGGTGAGGACACCCAGATGGGTATGCTCGACTTGAACGCACTCGTCGCCAGGCGACCGATCAGGGCGTTGCCGTTCATCAATCGCACGTCGCGGCCGTGGACCAGGACGTCACGCAAGTGCGACGCGATGCGGCCGGCGACATACAAAGCCGATCTCGGCGATCTGCGCGCTTTGAAGAAATGGCTGAAGTCGGGACCTGATCCGACCTTGAGGCCGAACAGCGTCATCTCGCGAACCTGCGGCCGCAGCTGCGACAGCCTGTCGCCAAGCAGGAGGCCGTCGTAGGATTCCGCGTATATCGCTCGCCCGCCCGGCAGCGCGCCGGGTGCATCCGGGTGATAGTCGGGATAGGTGCTGCCCAGCACGAATTCGACGTCGGTCCGGGTCTGGAAGAACTCAACCATCGCCGGTCCGTTCTGCAGGAATGCTTCGACGCGTTCCTCGTTGTACCGGTCGCCCACTTCGTGCCTCAGATAGGTGCGCGCGCGATCGAGTGAGTCCTGCACCCCCGCGCGCACCGCGAGCGGATTGCACGGAATCCAGAGCCAGCCACCGGAAAGCGCCGTGGTTCCCCCGAACCAGGCGTCTTTCTCCACGACGAGGGCATCCAGTCCCAGCTTGCCGGCCGTGACGGCAGCCGCCAAGCCACCGGCGCCGCTTCCGATCACGAGCACATCACAGGTCACCGAGTCAGTCACTGATGCAGAGTGTAGCAAGACGGCGCGGAGGTATAAATAAGATCGCACTCTTTGCGCAATTCTTACGGATCGGATATCGTGCCAGACGTTGCCCGGTCACTACGAGCGCCGGTCTCGCACGGATCCCCGTCCATTCGTCGCCATGCCACAGAAGGCTCAAGGATGATCACACGCCGGCGGGCTGTGCTCTTTGTTCGCGTCCCCGCGGTCCCCGCGGAAATCGACGCGGAATGGAACGCGTGGTACGACGAGATTCACATCGCATACCGGATGGACAAACCGCATTTCCTCGGCGCACGCCGCTACCACGCGCTTGCCGGCGAACCGCGGTGTTTCGTTCTGTACGAGCTTGCCTGTGTCGATGCGCTCACGAGCCCGCAGTACCTCGAGCACCGGCGCTGGGAAACCGCCCAGCCGGCCGGCACCTTCGAGTCGATCGGACCGAAGCTGCCCGGCTTCGAGCGCGGGGTCTACGAGCAGACATATGGTCCGCAATGGCCTTGCAAATCGTTCGAGACGTCAACCATTTTCCTTGCCGGGCACGATCCGCTGCCAGCAGACGAAGACGCTTTCAACACCTGGTACGACACCGAGCACGCACGCGCCATCGAACGCATGCCCGGCGTTACCGCGCTGCGCCGCTTCAAGCTGACGCAGACCCCGTTAACGGCGAGATCGGGCGTGAGGACTGCCCGCCCCGAGTACCTCGCGGCTTACTACTTGACTTTCGAGGCCGTGGCCGAGGGCGAGACATTCAGGCAAGAGATCGAAACGACCTGGCGCAAGGGGCAGGGTGGTGTCGCCCCGCGGTTCGCGATGCTCGGTCGCCTTATTTACAGCGTTGCCGCCAAGGGACCAAAAAACGGGCCAGACTCTCATGGCACCACTTTAAGCCCGTCGCACGCGAGCGCCAAACGATTCCGGTAGGGTGCGCTTCGCGCACCGGCTTGTGCGGTGGTGCGCAGAGTGCACCCTTGTCGAAATTGGCTTAAGGTAGTGCCATCGGGGCTGGACTCGAACTAAATTCCTTTTTCTATCGGGGTCTTGTAAATTCACCACAAATCGGTGATTATCTCACCGCAATTTGGGCAAACGCCTGGTCAAAGCGCCCAAGCTGCACCTGGTGGACACGGGTCTCGCGTGTCACCTGATCGGTGCCGACACGCGACGGCTGTCCGAGGACCGTTCGCTGCTGGGGCGGTTGCTGGAAAGCTTTGTGGTGGGCGAACTCCGCAAACAGGTTTCCTGGACCGATCCGCGAACGGCGCTCTACCACTTGCGCACCGCCGCCGGCTCGGAAGCGGATGTCGTCCTCGAAAAGCCCGACGGCGCGGTGGCGGCCATCGAGGTCAAGGCCAGCGCCACTGTGGCCGCGGCGGACTTCGCGGCGCTCGCCGCGCTGCGCGATCAACTCGGCAGGAAATTCCACGGCGGAGTTGTCCTCTATCTGGGGGAGAAAATCGTGCCGTCCGGCGACAAGCTCTGGCTTATGCCGGTGTCGGCCTTGTGGGCGCAGTGATTTAGCAAAGGGAAAGCGTCAGCATATTCTCTTCATCGCCTGGAAAGGCGCATAGTGATTGGTTTTGGAGGCAGTAAAGAACCCCGCCGCAAGCGGCGGGGCTTTAGAACCTAAAACAAATCCAACTGCGAATCAGGCTCCTCATGATGACGCCGAATATACTGCCGTATCGCTTCCGCTGTGACCTTGTCTCCTACCG
>JACQOI010000203.1 GCA_016202615.1 Betaproteobacteria bacterium | reverse complement strand
GGTCGCGACGTGCGCCTCGAATTCCTGGCGTCGGTTCCGAAAGGCGGAGTCACGGCGCACGGATGGTCCGCGTGGGGCGATCCGCGGATCGAAAACGACGCGCCGATCGCGCCGCGGCCGCGGCGTCGCGACGCGCGCACGCACGTTTTCCTCATCACGTCGGATGCTCTTGGGGCGGACCGCCTCGCGCAAGCGCGGACGCCGCACCTCGACCGCTTTGCCGACGACGCCTGCACGGCCTCGCACGCGCGCGCGCAATGTCCGGCGACGGTCGGATCGTACGCGTCGCTGCTTACGGGGCTACACGTGCCGCAGCACGGCCTCAGCGCGGAGTGGGGCCGGTTCCCGAAGCTGCCGACGCTCGCGAGCGCGCTGAGGGAGCAGGGCTATCACACGGCGATGATCGCGAGCGAGCTGGAGCTGGCGCGCGAAGAACATGGATTCACGGCGCTCTTCGACGAATCCGTGCCGTGCATGGCGAATCCGGCGCAGGACGGGTCCGTGACGGCGCGGCAGTTCGAGCGGTGGCTCGACGGGCGGCCGGACCGTCCGTGTTTCGCGTGGGTGCAGTTTTTCGATTCGCATCCGCCGTCGCTGCCGCCGGAGCCGTATCGATCCCTGTACTACGTCGGTGATCCTTCGGATCCGGCGCGTCGGTACCAGCCGGAGCGGGTCGCGGTCATCAACGGGGTCGAGTCCTCCGCGATGGTGCGGCAGTCGCTTCCCATGCTGGAGCGCGGCTGGGCCGATCACGGCATGGCGGTGCGGCTGCGCGACACGGCGAAAGCGCTGCGCGGGGAGATCCGGTCGGCTCCGGATCTGGCGTACCATCTCGCCGCGCTTGGACCTTCGTCGATGCGCGGTCAGCCCGCAGCCGAGTTCGGCGCGTGGCTGGGACCGCGCGCGGAAAAGCTTTTCGCCGGCTCGATCGACGGCGACATGCTGGAGTGGCTGAGGAGTGTGCGTCCGGCGCTGGCGAAGATCGAGTCCGAGATCCTCGCCTGGCTCGACGGGGTCGTTGACTACCGGTATCCGCAGGCGATGCATCTGGCGTCGATCAGCGCGCTCGACGCGTACGTCGGGGCGATGTTGGACGCGTTGCGGGAGCGCGGGCTGTACGAGCGGAGCGTCGTCATTTTCGCCTCGCCGCACGGGGAGGTCTTCGGGACCCATGACATCGTGCTGCACCATCACGTGCTCTTCGAGAGCGTGGTGCGGGTGCCGCTGATGATCAAGGGGCCGGGCGCCGTCCGTGGAAGGAGGCTGGGGGGCGTGTTCGATCTGATCGACGTCTTCCCGACGGTGATGGAAATGCTTGGAGCGCCGCCGCCCCGGGTCTCGGGGGTGAGCCGGTGGGGCAACGTACGCGGCGGCGAGGACATCGCGCCGCATCCAAGCGTCGCCGTGTCCAACCACGAGGCGATGGCGGGCTGGTGCGAAGGGGACTGGAAGTTCATGCGGGCGGAGCGGCCGCACGCGGTGTCGGACTCGTGGAGTTTCCGGGGGGGCGAGCGGATGCTGTTCGATCTTCGCGACGCGGTGCCGGAGCTTCGGAATCGGATTGTGGACGAGCCGGCGCTGGCGGCGGAGCTGGAGCGGCGGATGGACGAGTGGAAGGCGCGCCTCGAGCGTCTCGCCCCGTCTCATTCCATTTACAAATCAAAAAAGCATTAATTGGAGTAGGGTGCGCTTGCGCACCATCCGGTAATCGGTGCGCAAGCGCACCCTACACCGAAAATAATGTAACTCTTGAAGTGAAACTGGAATCAGACGTCGTAGCCGAATTGGCTGGTTATCAGCAGGGTCCAGTGTTACCGTAAGCGCGCCTATCAAAATGAGAGTAGCGCAGGCGCCTCGCCTGCAAACAGGACGGAGCAGGCGGGGCGCCTGCGCTACAAAAGCGTATCTATCGCACCGGGTATCGGCTCATTATGTTAGGGGCTCTAAGCGTGTTTGATGCGCTCAGCGAAAAAAGGGGGGCAGGCTTTAGATGGTTTTGGAAAGCAGAAAAATAGATGTAATTCTCGTAAACCCCGGTAGCCGACAAGCGGTATACCAGGAACTGGGCGATGAGTTTTCGGCGAGTGAGCCTCCGTCTTTGGCGGGGCTTTTTGCCAATTATCTGCGGCAGAAGGGGCTCACCGTCGCGATTGTCGATGCCCCCGCGCACAACCTCAGCCCCGACGGCGCAGCAAGCTTTATCGCGAAGAACTATCAGCCCACGCTGATCGTCATGGTGGTGTACGGCTTCCAGCCCTCCGCCTCAACCCAGAACATGCCGGCCGCAGGGGAAACCTGCCGCGCGCTGAAACAGCTTATTCCCGATTGCCGCATCCTGATGACCGGCACGCATCCTGCGGCGCTGCCTGGGCGCACACTCGATGAGGAGGCGGTTGATTTTGTGTGTGACCGCGAGGGCCCGGAGACCATTCTCCAGACCGCACTCGCGTTGAAGGCCGGCGCGGCTTCGTTTTCCGGGATCCCGAGTTTGTGGTACCGGGCCGGTGGAACCCCGGCGTCCAATCCGCCCGGCGACTTGATGGATGATCTCGACGGCGAAATGCCGGGCGTGGCATGGGACCTGTTGCCGATGGACAAATACCGCGCCCATAACTGGCATTGCTTCGAGCACATTTTCGACCGCATGCCCTATGCGTCCATGCACACAACCCTCGGGTGCCCCTACAAGTGCACGTTTTGCTGCATCAACGCGCCTTTTGGCAAGCCATCCTATCGAATGT
>JACQOI010000202.1 GCA_016202615.1 Betaproteobacteria bacterium | reverse complement strand
GCTCACCGCTCACCGCTTACCGCTCACCGCTTATCGCTCACCGCTTACCGCTCACCGCTCACCGCTTACCGCTTACCGCTCACCGCTCACCGCTCTCCCGGCTCTCCCGCTCTCCCGGCTTCCGTCCGCACGCGAGCCGCTTCGCGGCTCGCGGCTTGACGTTGTCATACGGAACGCGGAAGCAGAAACCGGCTCCTGCCCCAATGTCACTGCCTTAAGCCTATTCCGACTTGTAGGGTGCGCCCTGCGCACCAGGACACAAACCGGTGCGCCGAGCGCACCCTACAGGAGTTTGTTCGGCGCTCGCGGGCGGCGGGCTCAAGGTAGTGCCATTGGGCTCCGGCCCGATATGCCCGGCAGATCGAAATGATCCGCACCGGCGTGCATTGTCATGCGCACCTTTTGGGCGTAGTCTGCCCCTTGCAGCTTTGCTGCTCTTGACCCTTGTTAACCTCTAGGAGAAACAATGGACGCTTTGATTCAGATATTATTTTTGTTTGGACTGGTCGTGTGGATAGGATGGGTGCTGGGCAGACGTTATGCCAACCCCGATCTCGATCGCCACAAGACGAGCGATCCGCCCACTGATGCGCAAATCCGGTGGCATATCTGGAACATGCGAAAAGACCTTTCCATGCTCGCCGTAACCAACTTCGCGGTCCTGCTGGTACTGGTCTTTACGCTCGTGCTCAAATGGTAGGTGCTGATTTCGCCGAAGCAGCCCAAAAACTGATGCCTGCCGCATTGATCGAATACCGGCCAACCGCCGATGGTAACCACAGAAGTGCTAAAGTCCGTGCCGCTGTTCTCGGCGCTGCCGCCGGAGCAGCTCTCGGCGCTGGCGAAGTGCGTCACGGCCATGCGCTATCCGCGCGGCGCACCCATTTTGGTGGCGGGGCAACCGGCCGATGCACTCTACGTGATGCAGTCCGGCCGCGCCAAGGTTCTCGAATCCGAATCGGACGGGCGCGAGGTGATCCTGTCTATCATGGGGCCGGGCGATTTTTTCGGGGAAATGGCGCTGCTCGACGATCTGCCGTGCTCGGCCACCGTCGAGACGCTGGAGCCATGCGACGTAATGCGCATATCGAGAACCGACTTCACGCGTTGCCTGGCGGCGAGCTTCGAACTGACGACGCGTATCATGCTTGCCCTCGTTGGCCGTCTGCGCCGCGCCGACCGCCAGATCGAAAGCCTGGCGCTGATGGACGTCTACGGTCGGGTGGCGCGCACGCTGCTCGATCTGGCCGAGCCGATCGACGGCAGATATACGATCGCGGAAGCGCCGTCGCGCTTGAACCTTGCGCGCATGGTCGGAGCGTCGCGCGAGACGGTAAGCCGGGTGCTGAAGGAACTGAAGGCCTCGGGCCATATTCTGGTCGACAGGCGCCGCGTCGTCTTGCTGGACAAGCTGGGCACTCGGCGGCGCGGCTTAGGCTCCGCTCCCTGAGACGAACGGGAGGTCGGCAGGGCGAGGGAACGTGAATTGGAATATAAGCCCACCGCTTACCGCTTACCGCTCCCCCGGCTCTCCCCTTCACCCTTCACCCTTCACCGTTCATCGTTTACAGCCCTTCGGGCTTGACGATGGCATATGGAAGGCGGAAGCTTTTGTGGACTTTTTCTGTTTTAATGCGGCTGACGCCCCACGAGATTAAAGTGAATGGAACGATATGCCTGTCAGGAAACCGCCGCTTCCCCACGAAGCTCTGGAGCCGCTTATCTTTACGATCCGCGGCCATCGGGTCATGCTCGATGCCGATCTCGCGCGGTTGTATGGAGTGAACACCAAACGCCTTAACGAAGCGTTCAAGCGCAATCGGCAGCGCTTTCCGGATGATTTTGCGTTTCAACTGACCGCCGCAGAGTTCGCCAACTTGAGGTCGCAAATTGCGACCTCAAGACGGCAACCGGATGATTTACATGGGGATATCATGAACTGGTCGCAATTTGCGACCAGTTCCAGCCGCCATCGTGGCGCAATTTATCGCCCGTGGGCTTTCACCGAGCACGGCGCCCTCATGGCCGCGAATATTCTGCGCAGCGAGCAGGCGGTGCATCGGATTTATCCGGGACGAGGAATGATCGCCAGGCGCCTCTTTGAGCTTGCCCTCCCGACTTCCGCCCTCCCGGCCCTATGAATCCGTAAGTGGTGAGATGATGAGATCGGAAGTGGATTTTTCCCTCTCACGCTCTCCCGACCTCGCGATTTCCCGGAACTATGGATTTCACGACCTCCCGACCTCACGGATTGAAATAGCATGACTGTGCATTTTGACGCCATCATCATAGGCACCGGCCAGGCGGGACCGTCGCTGGCAGCGCGTCTTGCAGGCGCGGGCAGGAAGGTAGCTATCATCGAACGCAAACTATTCGGGGGTACCTGCGTCAATACCGGCTGTATCCCGACCAAGACGCTGGTCGCGAGCGCTTATGCCGCTCATCTCGCGCGCCATGCCGCCGATTATGGCGTCACGATCGACGGCTCGATCAAGGTCGATATGAAACGCGTCAAGGCGCGCAAGGACGAAGTCTCGGGCAAATCGCGGCAAGGCGTCGAGAAATGGCTGAAGGGCCTCGCCAATTGCAATGTGTTCGAAGGCCATGCGCGCTTCGAGTCGCCGACGGCGGTGCGCGTCAACGGCGACGTACTGGAAGCGAAACAGATCTTCATCAACGCGGGCGGCCGCGCCCTGGTACCGACGATGCCGGGACTCGATCAGGTCGGCTATCTCACCAATTCGACCATGATGGAAGTCGATTTCCTGCCCGCGCATCTGATCATCGTCGGCGGCAGCTATGTCGGGCTCGAATTCGGACAGATGTACCGGCGTTTTGGCTCGCAGGTCACCATCGTCGAGAAGGGCCCGCGCCTGATCGCCCGCGAGGATGAGGATGTGTCGCAGGGCGTGCTCGACATATTGCGCAATGGCGGCGTCAATATCGAAGCCAATGCCGAATGCATGGAAGTCGAGAAACGCGGCGAGCAAGTTGCGGTAAAGCTCGATTGCGCAGGCGGCTCGCGCGAGGTGGTCGGCTCGCATCTGCTGCTCGCGGTGGGACGCGTGCCGAATACCGACGAGCTCGGCCTCGACCGCGCCGGGGTGAAGACCGACGCGCGCGGCTACATTGTGGTGGATGATGAGTTGCGCACTAACGTGCCGGGCATCTGGGCGATCGGCGACTGCAACGGGCGCGGGGCATTCACTCACACTTCATACAACGATTACGAGATCGTCGCCGACAATCTGCTCAACGGCGATCACCGCGGTGTGAAGGACCGGCTTACCGCGTACGGCCTCTTCATCGATCCGCCGCTCGGGCGTGCCGGCATGACCGAGGCCGAGATCCGCAAGACCGGTCGCAAGGCGCTGGTGGGCAAGCGGCCGATGACGCGCGTCGGGCGTGCGGTGGAGAAAGGCGAAACGCAGGGTTTCATGAAAATCGCGGTGGATGCCGACACCGGACAGATACTCGGCGCGGCGATACTCGGCGTCGGCGGGGACGAAACGATCCACAGCATCCTCGACGTGATGTACGCAAAAGCGCCGTATACCGTGCTGCAGCGCTCGGTCAACATCCATCCGACAGTGGCCGAACTCATTCCAACCATACTCGGCGAACTTAAGCCGATGGTTTGAGCGCGCGCACTTAAGATGCCTGCCGAAATAGGCCCCGCGCGGCCTGCATCCTGCGTTCTCCCGACCCCGCCATTTCACGGAATCATGGATGGATTTCACGACCTCCCGCGCTCCCGACCTCGCGAGTTCACGGATCGAAATGGCATGAAAGGGTTTCTCGACAGCATCGCCTTCGCGTTCGAGGCCATGCCCCGTTTTATTGCCCACTTGACACCTATACGAATATTCGTATAATCTGCTCATGAAGCCGGTGCGGTTTGTTGGAAGCGCGAAAGACGACCTTTCCACGTTTCCGAAACCGGCCCGTACTCGTGCAGGACATGAACTGTTTATGGTGCAGGTCGGGCGCAATCCCGACCATTGGAAACCAATGTCCGCGCTAGGATCGGGGGCGTGCGAGATTCGGGTGCGGGATGAGGCCGGAGCGTTCCGGGTGATCTATGTCGCCAAGTTCGAGGATGCCGTGTACGTGCTGCACGCGTTCCAGAAAAAAACACAGAAAACTTCCCGGATAGACTTGGAGTTGGCGAGAGAGCGCTATCGGATGGCACGTGATTTTGCCGAAGGAGTGAAGCGTGATTAGGAAAGTGACCGAATCGACTGGAAATATATTTCTGGACCTGGGATTCCCGCCCCACGAGGCGGAAGTCATGTTGTTGCGCGCAAAACTGGCGGAAGCCCTGCGTGCCTGGATGGAACGCGAAAACCTGACCCAGGCAAGAGCCGCGAAACGGCTGGGCATTGCCCAACCCCGCGTCTCGGAAATCACACGCGGCAAGGTCGAGCTGATGTCTCTGGATTATCTGGTGGGTCTGTGCGTCAAGGCGGGCATACCGGTCGGCGTGCGGCTTGCGGCGTAGCGAATCCGCACCCTTGTAGCGCAGGCGCCCCGCCTGCATCCTGAATCCCGAATCCTGATCCCTGCCCTTTTCCTTTCACCGCTCACCGCTTACCGCTCACCGCTTACCGCTCACCGCTCCCCCGGCTCTCCCGCTCTCACGACCTCCCGGCTCCATCCGTTACACGATACGCCATTGACTTATATACGCCGTTGGCGTAGTATTTATCATGGTGTTCGTTGAAACCAGCCTGTTTACCAAGCTGCTGGGAAGTTACCTGAGCGACGAAGAATACCGGCAGCTTCAGAACCATCTGATCGAGCGTCCGGATGCCGGCGCAGTGATCAGGAATTCGGGCGGCGTTCGCAAGGTGCGATGGCGTGCGGGCGGTAAAGGCAAGTCGGGCGGGATTCGGGTTATCTACTATTGGGCGAAGGCTGACGAGCAAACCTTTTTTCTTACGCTCTATGGCAAGGGTGAGAAGGAAGACCTGAGCGCCGCGGATTTGAAGCGGGTCATGAAACTGTTGGAGGAGCTGACAAATGGCTAAACGCAACATCGGCAAGGAAATCATCCAGGGTCTCGAGGAAATCAAGGCGTGGAAGCAGGGCAAGGCCAGGCTCAGGACTTATACTGTCGACTTGCCTCGCGCGGCTGACGTGTCTGCGATCCGCAAGGAACTGGGCCTTTCGCAGGGTCAGTTCGCGCTTTTCATGGGGGTAAGCGTGGCTACGCTGCGAAACTGGGAGCAGGAACGGCGTGAGCCGCAGGGCCCGGCGCGTTCGCTGCTGCTGGTGGCAGCCAGGCAGCCGCAAGCTGTGCGCGCGGCATTCAGATCGGTGATGTCGGCACCGAGAACCAAGACCTACGCCAAAGCCGCGTAGCCGTTGAGCCCCTGCCTCGCCTGCGTCCTGAGTCCCGGGTTCTGACGTCTGCTGTGCCCTCTTCACCGTTCACGCATTCGCTCCTTCGCTGGAATACCGGCCGGCGTGCGGCTCGCGGCGTAGGAAATCCGCGATTTCCTGATGCGCCTTGCCTGATATACGCTTTAGGCGTATATTAAGCGCGTGTTCACGTTCATCGAACTGAAACCTTTCGCCCGCGTCCGGGAGCAATTACTCGATGACGATGAGTTTGCCCGACTGCAGCTGCATTTGATCGCTCAGCCCGAGGCGGGAGACGTGATTCCCGGCTCGGATGGTTGCAGAATCCATGAAAAAAACCGCAACGGTGCGTAAGCACGTAAGCAAGCGCGCAACCCGGCGCGATCTCAATGCGGAGCTGCGTGAAATAATTGCCGACGTCAAGGCGGGGAAGTGGGCGCGCAAGACTCAGTTTACCCGGCGTGCCGACGGCAATTGGCGCCGTCGTATTGTATTGTCCGACGGAACGGTGGAAAAAGACGAAATCGTTCCCGCCACCGATTGGGCGTTGGCCGCACGCGCGGGCACCGGCCTTTCGCAGGCGCAGTTCGCGAAATTGATAGGAGTATCGCTGCGAACGCTTCAGGAATGGGAGCAGGGGCGCAAGCGCCCGTCGGGCCCGGCGGCGGCGCTACTGCGCATCGTTGCGCGCGATCCGGAAGTCGTCGGGGCACTTAGCCATTAACCTTGCAACTCAAGAGATTTGACTGAATTCCGGGCTCTTCGCTTCGCTCCGCTCGATCCTGCTTCACATCCTTCCGCATTCCTGACCGCAAAGCGGGAGCGCGTAGCTATCGGATGTCCGCAAGGAAACGCCCTTCCGCGCACACGAGTTCGCGCGCAGGCAGCGGGTGGCGCTTCCGGGATTCCGGGTCTGGATGGTCGCCAGGGAAGACCTGATCCTGTCGAAACTGGCGTGGGCCAAGCCGACCGGATCCGAGCTTCAATTACGTGATGTCCGGGCCCTGCTTGAAACCGGCGCGGACGTGGATTATCTTTGCCGGTGGGCGTCGGACCTATCCGTTTCCGGATTGCTGGAGGACTTACTCGGTGAACGACACGAGCCGTGAATTCGAGCTGATGGTGGCAAAGCGCTACGCCGGCATGCTGCCTGAAGAGCGCGTCCGCATCGCGGCCGAGATGTTTGACACGGCCCGCCAGCTCGTGCTCGCGTCCTTCCCCGCCGGCCTTTCGCCCGATGAGCTGCGCCGGCGTTTGGGCCGGCGCTTCTACGGCGAACTCGCCGATAGAGCGTTTTCCTGACCACACGTGCCGAGAGTATCGGCGGGGGCATCCTCCCGCCTTTCTGAATCCCGAATCCTGATCCCTGCCCTTTTCCTTTCACCGCTTACCGCTCACCGCTTACCGCTCACCGCTCCCCCGATTCTCACGCTCTCCCGCTTTCGCGACCCCCCGGCCCGCGTTTTTCCAGTCCTTGGGAACCATTTGCCGTCCCCGCGCTTTCGCAGTAGAGTGCAACCATGCTGAACTGGAGTGCTTGCCACGCAGTTGAACAAAACCCGGGGATCGCGAGCGGGGCCTGGGTATTTCGCGGCACTCGCGTGCCCGTGCGCGCACTCTTCGATAACATCGAGGACGGCGCGACCGTGACCCAGTTCCTCGAATGGTTTCCGGGCGTGACGCGGGAACAGGTCGAGGCCGTTCTGGAGCACGCCGCCCGTAGTTTGCAGCCCGCCTGATTATCTTCAAGCAATGCGGATCCTGTTCGATCAGGGCGCCCCGGTTCCGCTGAAGCAGCATTTCCCCGATCATCAGGTTCAGACCGCGTTCGAGTTAGGCTGGTCACGCCTTACCAACGGCGAATTACTCGCCGCTGCCGAAAAACAATTCGACGTTCTTGTTACCACCGACCGGAATTTGCGTTACCAGCAATCGCCGGCAGGCCGAAATCTTGCGGTATTGGTACTGCCGACAACGAGCTGGCCGAGCTTGCAAAACCGCATTGATGAGATCGTTAAGGCGCTGACTTCGCTAAAGACGGGCGATTTTCTTGAAATGCCGCGTTAGCCGTCGCCCTTCACCGCTTACCGCCTCCCGCTCTCCCGGCTATCTTGTGGATTCAGGGTCTGACGATCGGCGATTGCCTTGCCGGCCGGGGCCCGGTGGCGGGAACGGCATACCTCGCGCCGCGCGGAGTGTTCGCCGTCATGCCGCTATTCGTGGCGAGAGGCCCGACGCGTGAGGCGTAGAGTGGGAATGCCTTTCCGCCGCTGAATCCTGAGTCCTGAATTCCGAATCCCGGCTCTCTTCTTCACCCTTCACCCTTCAACAGGAGGTCCCCATGCTAGTCCATGAATTCGCCGAGTATGCCGTCAAAGAGCAGAACTCGAAGCTGCCGCCCGACGTGATCCACCATGCCAAGCGCGCGGTGATCGACTGGTACGCGTGTCTGCTG
>JACQOI010000198.1 GCA_016202615.1 Betaproteobacteria bacterium | reverse complement strand
GTTCAAGATAGGCCGCGGTAAAAGCGCCTGACGTCATTACGCGGAATTCATTTGTCATCGTATTCATGGTTGTCTTAAGAGCGCGTAACAAAATGAGTGTAGCGCAGGCGCCTCGCCTGCTCCGTCTTGCTTGCTGGCGAGGCGCCTGCGCTACAAAAGCGTATCTATCGCACCGGGTATCGGCTCATTTTGTTACGCGCTCGAAGTCAACCAGCGCTCCAGTCACACGATTTTGCGGTGCCGAAGCTCGGCAATCTGCTCCTGTGTGTAGCCAAGCGCGAGCAATATGTCGCCGGTGTGCTCGCCCAGATCGGGCGCTGGCCGGTGCGCGGCGCGCGCGAGCCCGGCGCGCGCGAGCGGGTTGACCAGATGCGGCACCCGTCCTTCCACCGGATGTTCAACGTATCCGATCATGCCGCGCGCGGCAACATGCGGCAGCGCGACCGCTTCATCCGGTGTGCAAATGGGACAGACGGCGACGCCGGTTTTTTCCATGTGCTGCATGAGCTCCGCCCAGGTATGCGACGCGCAGTAGTTTGCAATCGCATCGCGGTAAAGCGCACGCCGCTCACCATGTGCCGTCTGGCGGTCTGCCGGCGTTTCATTCTTGGACACGAGATCGGGCCTGCCTATGCCGTTGCAGAATTGCTGCCACGACTTGGCTTCCAGCAGCGAGACGGCAACCGGCTTGCCGTCCTTGGTAACATAAGTGGAATAGCGCGGGTTGCCGCCGTACACCTCGGCATGCGGCTCGCCGCTGTATCCCGCAAGTCGGCCGAGCGCCGGGATAAGCGCTACCTTGCACAGGTTGAACAGCGACTCGAACATCCCGATATCTATTTCGCAGCCCTTGCCGGTGCGTGCGCGTTGCGAAAGCGCGGCCTGCACGCCAATTACCGCCATCAGCGCGCCGGCATAATCACCCGCCTGAAAGCTAGGCACCGGTGGTGGGTTCACTTCGTCGAGCGAGCACCCCATCAGGCCCGTCATGCCCTGGATCACCAGGTCGTGGCCCGCAATGTGAGACAGCGGACCGCTTTGCCCAAAGCCCGAGATCGAGCAGTAGACTACGCGCGGATTGTAGTCGCTAATCGAAGCGTAATCGACGCCCAGCTTCTTCGCAACGCCCGGCCGGTATCCTTCCACCACCACATCCGCGTCGCGCAGCAGCCGCCGCGCGACTTCGCGTCCGGCGTCCTCGGTCAGATCGAGCGTGATGCTGCGTTTATTGCCGTTGACCACGTTGAAATAGATACTGTGCTTCCTGAAACGCGGATAAGCGTGACGGCTGGGATCGCCGATCCCCGGCTGCTCGACCTTAATCACGTCGGCGCCGAACTCCCCCAACATCTGGGTCGCCCATGGCCCCGGAAGCAAACGGCTGAAGTCGATGACACGCACCCCTTCCAGGGGAAGCGGATTGCTGTTGGGCAGCGCGGTTTTTGTCATGTTCGAGTCACGCATTGCGTCGTGATTGATGGAAAGACGAACTCGTCCTATGATTTTTCGGTGGCATCCCGATCCGGGTCATGCAGTAACTGGGCGTTATCTTCGCCAAGAAGATGCATCCGATGCGGACGCAGTACCGGCGTCAAGGTCAGGCCCAGCGGCACTGCCAGCACCGGCGCCATCGCGTCGCCTCCTGCTTTAATCTGGTAAAGCGAGGCTCGCGTTTCAATCAGCGGCTGCGTCAGAACTTCGTCGGCCTCGAGCACGGGCGCCGCCCTGATGCCGTGTCCGGCCAGGGCAAGCACCAATTCTGCGCGCAGCATTTCTTTGGTCGCGTCACTACGGAGTGCGCGGAGGACCGCGTCGCGGCCGGTATCCGCGACGACCCAGCCGTCACGCGCCTCCCACTGCGACGTGGGACCGATAGCCGGCTTGCCATCGGGCCAAGCGAGCTGGGTCAGCCATGCAATCGCGTCTGCCATGGCAACGTCGACGACCTGTCCACGTCCGGAACGTTCGCGCTCGGCAAGCGCCGCAACAATACCCGCCGCCGCGAAATGGCCGGCGAGCTGGTCTGCAATCGAAAATCCCATACGCAATGGCACCCGGCCGTCGCCAACCAGCGCGGTAAGCCCGAGCCGGCCCTGTATGACGGTATCGAGCGCCGCAAGCTTGGGCCCCGCGAGGCCAAAACCGGAAATCGAGCCGTAGACGATGCCCGGATGTTGCGCCGTCACTTCGCCGGGACCGAAACCTATGCGCTCCATGACCCCGGGGCGCAGGTTCTGCAACAGCACGTCCGCATCCGCGATCAATCCCCGCAGCCGCTTGCGTCCCTCCGTCTGCCGCAAATCAAGCGTGACGGAGCGCTTGCCTGAGTTGTAGTTGACGAAGTAGCCGCTCAGCCCGCCAAACTGCGGCATCCAGCCGCGGCAGTCCTCGCCTCGCGGCGATTCGATTTTGATCACTTCCGCGCCAAGGCTCGCGAGCACCACCCCTGTAAGCGGCCCCGCCGCGTAACGGCTCAATTCAATCACGCGCACGCCCTGCAGCGGCGCTCCCGGCTCGGACCGCGTCCGCGTCCTCTCCGCGCCCGCAGGCAGATCGCGCGGAATTGCGTTAGTGACAGCAGTCGGCATACTCGCAAATCTCATCGGAGTGCGGCTCAGGTGCAACGCGCTTCCGGCTACGAACTGCGTGCTCCGCGCACCGGAATGCTCTGTTCGTACCGTGCCCAAATCTTGCAGCAGACTGTCGGCAACCGCTTGTGGAATGCTTAGTGCGGGCCCGACCGGCGCTTCGCAAGCCGATATCGCGGTGACGACTTGCTCGATGCCGTGCTTTTCCGCCCACGCCTGCATCAGCGCGTCGACTTCGTCGGTGTGCGCGCAGCGTGAAGTGACGTCGGCGAAGCGCGGTTCCTGCTTCAAGTCCGCGCGCCCGATCACATCCAGCATTCCTTGCCACTGCGAATCGCTCGCCGAGCAGACGAGGACCCATCCATCACGTGCCCGATATACATTCCACGGGCTGGCTATGGGGGATCTACAGCCGAGGCGGAATCCGCGCGGTTGGCCACTCATCACCTTCGGCAAATGGGTGCGCAGCTGGTCGGCCATCACCTCGATCAGGCTCAAGTCGATGAGCTGGCCGACCCCGTGGCGGTCGCGCACCCGCAGCGCCGCCAGGATGGCGGTGGTGGCGAGCACCGCGGCACTCATTTCGCTGACCGGTACCCTAACGAATTCAGGCCGCCCACCGTCGTGTCCGGTGACCGCCATCACCCCGCTCACCGCTTGCACCAGCGGATCACCGGCATCAACCGGCAGAGCGGAGCCCTGCAGGCCCGCCGGAGAAATCGCGCAGATCACCTTGTCGCGCGCGCCCTTCGCCACCAACGATTGCAAAAAGGCGTGATCCGCGCTTTCAGGATGCGGCGGATCGAAAATCAAGACGTCGGCCGCGGCATGCAGCCGCCGCCACGCGCGCTCCCTCTCGATACCGTCATGCGTAAGCTGTATGCGCTCCTTGCCGCCGGCGCGCAGCAGTTGCTCCGGATACGACGCCTGCGTTAGCCGCCGCTCTTCATCCGGCGCTTCTACGCGCAGGACGCGCGCGCCCAAGGCCGCGAGCAGGCTGGCGCACGCCGCGGTGGCAATCCGCCCCGCGCGCTCGACAACGACGAGTCCCGCCAAGGCGGACGGCGCTTCGCTCATCGTCGGCCCGCAAATAGGTCGTCAATCAGGTCGCGCTCCGGATTGCTTGATAACGTCTGCCCACTTGAGCATTTCGGAATTGATTACAGCCGCAAATTCTTCCGGTTTATTGCCAACGGGCTCGACTCCGATTTTAACCAATCGTTCGCTGACGTCGGGACGTTTGACATATCGCGACACTACCTCATACAGCTTCAAAATAATATCGCGAGGCGTTCCGGCCGGTACCAGCAAACCTTGCCATCCAGTGGCCTCGAATCCGGGGAATCCGGACTCGGCGATAGTGGGAAGATCGGGTAAGAGCTGCGATCGTTTCAAGCTCGTCACAGCAATCGCTCTCACCTTTCCGGCTTTAACTTGAGCCAAGGCGGCAATCATGGATCCAAAAAACATATCCACGTCCCCTGACAGGATGCCGATCATCGCCGCTCCGGATCCTTTGTAGGGGACATGTACGGACTTAAACCCTCCGCGCATCTGGAACATTTCCGTCCCCAGGCGGGTCGGCGATCCGCTGCCGGCAGAAGCGTGTCTCAGGTCCCCCTTCCTCGACTTCGCCAACGCGATCAACTCTTTGACCGTTTTCACCGGCACGGAAGGGTGCACGATGAAGATAAAGGGACTAATCTCAATTTGCGTGATCGGCGCGAAATCCTTCTCCGTATCGAATGGGAGCTTGTGGTGAAGACCCGGATTGATGGTGTGGGTTCCCGACGCATTGAGCACCGTATAGCCATCGGGCGGCGCTTTCGCGGCGATCTCGGTTCCGACAATACCCGCCGCGCCACCCCGGAAATCGACGACCACCTGCTGGCCCAACGCCTCTGTAATCCCTTCTCCGGCCAAGTGCCCCGTGAACCCGGCTGAGCCTCCCGGGACGGACGTCACAATGATCCGAATGGGTTTGTTCGGATAGGCCTGGGCCAGGGCGTCGCCCGGAACAGGTGCACACCACGCTAAAAGTACTAGGGGGCACAACCGCCGCAACAACCGGTTCGTCGTCATCTTCATGTTCCTCCTGTGTCAAACTGCAATGTCGTAGCTGGACAGCACGCGCGCATCGATTACGCAGGGCTCGCCGCCGCGTACCGCGGCTATCCCCTGTTCGACCGCCGCTTGCAGATCAGCCGCCCGAGTCACCGGGCCTATGCCTAATGCGCCCTGGGATCGCGCCATCGCCGCGATATCGATGTCGGGGTTGGCGATGTGCAAGCCGATCCAGGCGTTCTCTACGGGACGGCCGCGATGCACGGCCACGCGCCCTTGGTGCAACTCGTCGTTGTAGAACGATCGATTGTTGCACACGATCATGAGGCATGGAATCTTGTAGTGGGCGGCGGTCCACACGGCGGTATTACCCATTAAGAAATCGCCGTCGCCAAGCAGCGCAATCGGAATCCGGCCGCTGCCTTTGAGTGCAAGCCCCGCGCCTACCGTCATACCGGGCCCCGAGCCGATACCTGCGCCGCCGTCATACCCGATGAAGTCGAGCGGATGGCGAACGTGCGTATAGCCACCGTTCCATCCGAGCGCAAAGCGCGTGTAGCAAACGTCTATCCCGCGCGTCGCGCTCTCAAGCGCTGCTGCGAGACTGCGTAACGACACCGCATCCGGCACCGGGGGCAGCGGCGGCTTGGCGGGCGGCGCGGCGCTGGCAACGCGCGGGGTGGTCGCTTCCAGCAGCAGCGGAACCGCCGCATCGGTCTCGCACATCAAGTAAAGATCTACCGGCGGCAAGCCTTGATGATCCATGCTCCAGCCGCGGTGACTGTGCGCGTCGCACGAAACCTGTATCACTTTGGCGGTGACGGGCATCGCGCCGTAAGCCTGCTTGAGCGTCCCGGCAAGATCCATCCAGTCGAGCGCAAGGATAACGTCGGAGGCTGCGATCAACTCCCTGCCGCGCTGGGTGAGAAGCGCAGCCGGCGGGGCCGCATGCAGGCGATGATCAGTAGGAAACGCAGCCGCCAGCCTGATATGGGTGAGCACCGGCGTATTGAGCTTCTCGGCCAACGCCACGCGAGCATTCCAGCCGTCGAGGCTGCGCGAGCAGCGCCCCGCGAGCATCACGGGATTCTTCGCTTCCGAAAGCAGTTTCGCGGCGGCGCTGATGAGCTCGGGCGCGGGACGCACCGCCGGCGGAACCGGGTAGCGCCGCGCATCCGGGAGAGCCGGCATGGCCTCGAGCTTTTCCTCCTGCATGCTCACGTCGAGATTCACATACACCGGGCCGCGCGGCGCGGTCTGTGCGATTTGCGCGCCTCGCAGCAGCGCTTCCATTGCCGCCGCCGGCGAACCTGGTTGGTTGTCCCACTTGGTAAAATCGCGTATCAGCCCGCCCTGATCGGAGCTCGTGTGTATCCAATCGATCCACGGGCGGCGTTTGGTGGCGTCCCAGGGGCCGGTCGCACCGAGTATGAGCACCGGCGCTCGGTCGCACCACGCGTTAAAGATGGCCATCGAAGCGTGCTGCAGTCCGATGTTGGCGTGCACCGCCGCCGCTAACATGCGGTCGGTGACTTTCGCGTAGCCATGCGCGATCGCCACCGCATTTTCCTCGTGGATGGAGAGCACCATCTGCGGCGTGCGGTTTCCGAGATAATTGACTATGCTGTCGTGCAATCCGCGGTAGCTCGAACCCGGCACGAGCGAGATATACGGTATGTCCATCTCGCACAGCACCGCGGCTATCGGGTCGCTGCCCCAAAACTCCTGGGATTCCGGCGCGCGCACCGGAGTATCGTGGACGATGGAAGCAGTCGTGCGATCGTTCGAGCTCATTTCATCTCCTTGAATGCGGTGCGCGTCGATGCCGCGGTGTTAGTGCGTTTGCACTGCTTGCCAAACGACGCGGCTTATTGAGGCTTTCGGGGACCTCGAAAAATCCTTGCCGTGTCGGCGCTTTTTTCGATTTTACGCGAAAATTTGTGTGATTGAAATCGATGTTTTTGCGATTGACAATGCGGCACGCCGCATGTTAGAAAACAACCTCATTTCCCAAGGAGACCATTACATGAACGAGACGAGAACCCTCGCCACGTGGGTTGCGGGCCTCAGGCTTTCCGATGTCCCGGATAATGTCAAGGTGCATGCGCGGCGTTTTATTCTCGACAACTTTGGCTGCCAGATCGCGGGCGCCATGCTGCCGTGGAGCCAGACATATTACGACGTGATCCGCAAGACGCGCAGCGGCACGCATTCCACCGTTGCATATTTCGGCGACAAGTTCGCGCCGGACGACGCGGCATTTCTCAACAGCGCCTTTAATCACGCCAACGAAACCGACGATACGCACCTGAAGAGCCCGACGCATCCCGGCGGCGTTGCGGTGCCGGCGGCGCTGGCGATAGCCGAATACGCGAAAGCGGATGGCGCGAAGCTGCTCGCGGCGGTAATTGCGTCGTACGAAATCCAGATTCGCATCTCATGGGCGTGCTCGCCGTTCCTGATCTATCGTGGTCACCACCCGCCGCCCGGTGTGGGAACGTTCGGCGCGGCCGCCGCCGGCACGCTTCTAATGGGCTTCGACGCCGAGAAAACGCTTAACGCGATGGCGATCGCCGGCAGCCACTCGGCGGGATTGATCGAGTACACCAAAGCCGGAGGGTCGGTCAAGCGCATCCACAGCGCAATTGGGGCCGTGGGGGGCGTGCGCGCGGCGCTGTTCGCCGAAGCCGGCATTACCGGTCCGCACTCGATTCTCGAAGGCGAGAAAGGCTACGTCAAGGTATTCGCGGGCGAAGAAGCATTTCGTAATCTGGCCCGCCTGACCGATGGCCTCGGCACGCTTTGGCATATGCTGGATACCGCGATCAAGCCGCACTCGGCGAACCATTTTTTCCACCCCATGGCCGATGCGCTGGACATCATTCGCGACCGGGAGCCGATTACCCCCGAGCAGGTGAAGTCGCTCACGGTGTATACCAACAGCGAGCCGATCCTGTCCCACTGCGGTTCGATCACCGAGCCCGAGGACGTCCTGGGCGCGCAGTTTTCGACGCCGTTTTCGCTGGCGATGCGACTGCACCACGGTGGGCGCGGCGTGGCCGGCGGCAATGGTTTTTGGGACTACCCGCGTGTCAACGTCAAGGACCCGCAGTTGATCGCAACGGCACGCAAGATAAAATGTGTGGTGGCGAAAGGTGCTGACTGGTTGGTTGTCGACAAGGGCGCGGGGCTGGAGATCGAGACTACCGATGGCCGCCGCATCCGGCAAGTTGTGGAGTATTCCAAGGGCATGCCGGAAAACCCGTTGTCGGACGCGGAAGTGAAGGAGAAGTTCCGCTCACTGGTTGACCCGATCCTGCCCGACGGGCGGCCGCAGCAAATCATCGACGCGGTGGAGAACATCGAGAAGATCAAGAACATCGATGAATTGGTGCAACTGTTGGTGGTGCCCCCGGCCAAGCGGACGTGGGTGATGCCGCTGGCCAAGCGGAAGTGAGCGCGCCGGAGTAAGAATGTCCCTCTGAAGCGACCGAAAGCGCGTCCAGGCCCGATCTTTCGTCCACCCCGAGTTGAACGGCGTTTCCGTCCGTTCGAACCCGGGTATTTGACGACGCCGGCTTTGCCGGCGTCGTCAAGCTTACTTGGCTTTCTGCTTGTCGTGCTTCTGGCGCGCGATGCGCTTGCTTTCCACGTCCTGCGCGTGCTCGATGCGGGCTTTTTCCTTCCTCGTCATTTTGCCGTCCGCCATCGCCTTGTCTTCCATTTTCTGCACGCGGTCCTGGCCTTTTTCGAGGCGCGCGGCTTCCTTCTTGGTAAGGGCGCCGGATTTCACGCCCTGCTCGATGCGTTGATCCTGCTTTTCCTGCCGTTGGTCGATGCGCGGCGTGGACTTCGTCTGCGCGAGCGCGACGCCGGGCAGCGCGAAAGCGGCGATAACTACTGCTGCAATGATCGATTTGTTCATGTGATGACTCCTTCCCTTAGGGTCTTTATGGGGCAATTCCCACCCCGATAATAACCTCGACTTTGACACTTTTGACCGACTTTTTTGGACATAGGCGCGCTAAGCCACTGATTCTTCGGCGTATCGGTTCTCGGTTTTCGCCAAATCCCTAGATACACGGATTGACCCAGATGCATTGACTAGCGCCGATTGTGCC
>JACQOI010000197.1 GCA_016202615.1 Betaproteobacteria bacterium | reverse complement strand
GTCAATGCCTGGCAACGCAAACGCAACGCCGAACGACGCGGCATCGAGTGGACGTTTTCTCGTCAGGATGCGGATCGAAAGCTGCGTCGCCATTATGTTTCGTAATTAATATGTCTTAGTACTAGAGCTGTTCCGTTTCCGCGCGTAACGCGGCGCATGGCAATGGCGGCCTGCAAAGGGGGGCGCCCACGCGCGATGTTCCGTTCAACAGCCATTTAAAATGAGATTGCCGACATGCCTCACATCAGACGTACCGGAAAGCCGGATTTGCATTACGTCGTCGACGACTACACGGATAGCTGGAAGAGCGCGCCGTACCTCGTGCTGCAGCACGGCAACGGCCGATCGGGGCGATTCTGGTACAGCTGGGTGCCGTATCTCAGCCGCTTCTATAAAGTGGTCCGGCCCGATACGCGCGGACTGGGACAGTCGTCGACGGATTTCGACCTTGAGCGCGACGTCACGATCGAGGCGCTGGTCGACGATCTGGTGAGCCTGCTCGACACGCTCGGCACGCCGTCGGTCCACTTCTGCGGCGAAGCGATGGGCGGTATCTTGGGTATTGCGCTCGCAGCGCTCCATCCGGAGCGCGTGCGTACCCTGACGCTTGTGGCGTCGCCGGTCTACATCAGCGACAAGATGAAGGAAACCTATTCGATGGGGCACAAGTCACGGGTGGATGCGATGAAGGAGATGGGGCGCGAGGCGTGGTTGAAGGCCACGAACCGCAGCACGCGGTTTCCGCCGGACTCGGATCCAGGTTTGCTCGATTGGTACGAGAACGAATACGGAAAAAACAGCACGGATGTTCAGCTTGCGATGTCCCGGCTCGTGAACGGCGTAAGCGCGGCCGCTTTCCTGCCGCGCGTCCAGGCGCCGGTCCTGGGTCTCTATCCAACTTCGGGACCGATCACCAGTGCGGAGCAGGAGCAACTGCTCAAGGACAACCTGCAAAATTTCAAGCTGGTTCACCTGTCGACCCGTTACGCCATGGTCCATCACATTGCGCCGGCCTCCTGCGCGACCCACTTGTTGCACTTCGTTGCGCAACACGACGGAGTCGCATGCCGCGAGAGTTGATCGCGTGTTGGTTGTCCTGTAATGCAACTTGAATCCCGCGATCCGCGGCGCGGCGAGCAATACCGGTAGGAACGCGGGTTTGGTTCGTTCTGGCGGCGCCCCGGCCATTTCTGCTCGCACATGCTGCGTCATCGGCGCCGGGGCAGGACTTGAACGCCCCCCGACCGCACCCCACGTTTCGAGCGCTAGAATTCGTCTTCAGCGCCCGCCGAAACTCGGCTGCTGGCTCGTTCAAACGGCGCCAGCGATCAGCGTCCGGCAGCCGTCTTCGGGCCGGTTGCAGAGACCGCTTGGGCAGACCGCCGGCGCCTTGACCCCAGGCTGGTCCGACTCTATCATTTCATAGAGTGAACACGAACGGTTCTGATGCAACTACATCAGAGGAAGTTGGGAGAATGGGCGACAAAGAGCTGACAACGTTCTGCATGACCCCTACCCCGTACCGCGAGGACGGCTTACTCGACGAGGAAGCGTTGCGCGTCCACCTGCGGCGCCTGGTGGCCGCCCGCACGGGACTTTTCCTCTGCAGCGGCGGCGCCGGCGAAGCTCACGTGCTCACGCCCAAGGAGATGGGGCGGATCTACAAGATCGGCGTCGAGGAGGCGAAGGGCAAGGTCCCCGTCTACGCCGACCTGCGGGAGCCTCGGAGCGCGGCCGCGATGTACGAGGTCGCCAAGGAGGCGGTCGCCGCTGGCGTCGATGCCGTGCAGATTTATCAGCTCGACAATGGCCACGGAATGATCCCCAATGCGCGCGAGCAGGAGGCGTACTGGCATGAGCTGCTCGACGAGATCCGCACCCCGGTGGCCATCTCGATCCACTACGAAGCGAAGTTCAGGGCGAGCACGCGACTGCTCCAGGACCTCGTCGCCCGCTACAAGCAGATCTGCGCGTTCAACCTCGTCGGCTCGCAGGTGGCGTATTTCCTCGAGCTGCGCGAGGCGATTCCGGAATCGATCAAGTTCTACTGCGGCGTCCCCGAGTTCGTCCAGCACGCGACGCTGGGCGCAGCCGGCTACATCAACCCGGCGGGCAATATCATCCCCTACGTGTGCCGCGGCCTCGTGGACGGTTGGCTGGCCGGCGATCTCCAGCAGGTTTCGCAGAGCAACCGCACCATTCAGCGCTTCCTCAGGATCGTCAACCAGTGGGCGCCGTCGACGGCGAGATGGGTGAAGATGGGTATGAAGGTAAGGGGAATGGGCAACGGCGTCCTTCGCCTTCCTTACCTCCTGCCACCCGAGGAAGAGCTGCGCAAGATGACGGACCAATTCGCCGCTCTGCGGATCGACGAGCTGGAAGCCCAGGCCGCCGCGTATGTGCGCGGGCATGCCTGAGCCGGGCACCCGATCGAACGCGGCAACGCGCTGGAATAATGCAACGTTGAGCCTTTTCCAACGGAGTATGAGAGTCTGAACCGGGGCAGTTCTTGAGTGTGGTTCAGGCGGTTGTTTTTGATTTCAAGGAACAAAACCATGGCACTCAATGAGAAATCGTCGGCCGCTTCGAGCCCAACCCGGGAAATGCGTTATGCCGTTCTTCCCGACCGCATGCCGCCAATTCCAATCGAGAAGATGACCGATGCGCAGAAAAAGATCGCCGCTGAAATTGCCGCGGGCCCGCGTGGTAAAGTGGAAGGCCCGTACTGGCCGATATTGCGCAGTCCGGAGTTTGCGAGCCACATGCAGAAAGTCGGCGCTTATGTTCGTTACGATTGTCCGCTGGACAGAAAAATCAACCAAATGGCGGCCCTGATGGTGGCCCGGTCGTGGACACAGCAGTTTGTGTGGGACGTCCACATTCTCCAGGCACTCGAAGCGGGGCTGAAGCCGGCCATCGCCGAAGCGATTGCGGAAGGCCGGCGGCCCGCCGGTATGGCAGAGGACGAAGAGATCCTTTATGACTTTGTAACGGAACTCCTGGCGAACAAGAGCGTGAGTGATCCGACCTACGCCAGGACCGTCGCCAAGTTCGGCGAGCCCGGCATCATCGATATCCTCGGCATCATCGGTTACCACATGACGCTCGCCCTGATCATGAACGTCAGCCGTGCGCCGCTGCTGGAAGGACGGTCGTTTCCCCTTGAACCAACGCCTTCCCAGCTCCGTTTCCTGACGCCCGGCGCTGCCTTGCGTGGCTGGCGCGGCTGATCCTGCGTTCGCGCCCAGAAAGCCGATATTCATGAGCCTTTCGAGGTGATGTTCGCTTTTCTTTCATTCCTCAATTTTCCCCTCGGGCTTCCCCCGGTTTGTTCCGCTCTCGCGATATGAATGAGTATCAAGTTTACGAGCTGTTGTGTCGGAAGTTGGCGTGCCGGACGAACGTTCCAGGAAAATCGCTGGTATGACCGACATGAACATGTCCGCGATCCTGCAGGGGGTCCGCATTCTCGACTGCACGCGTAACATCGCCGGGCCTGTGGCGACGATGCTGGCGGCGGAGATGGGGGCCGACGTCATCAAGGTCGAACCGCCGGGCGGTGACGAGATGCGGCAATGGCCCCCTTTCGTCGACGGAGAAAGCGTTTACTTCGTGAGCTGCAACCGGGGAAAGCGCAGCATCGCGATCGATTTTAAGACGAGTGAAGGCAAGAGCCTGTTCCACCGACTGCTCGCGACCGCGGACGTCATGGTCGAGAACTACCGCCCCGGCACCCTGGAGAAGATGGGGCTCGGCTGGAGCGACCTCCACGATGCTCATCCAAGGTTGGTATGGGTCTCGGTGACCGGTTACGGACGCGGCGGGCCGCGCGCCACCGCACCCGCTTACGACTCGATGATACAGGCCTTCACGGGAATCATGGGCATCACGGGCGAGCGCGACCGCCCACCGGTCCGGTGCGGAGGCTCGCCGATCGACATCGCGACGGCGTATCTGGCATGGGGCGCCATCATGACTGGGATGCACACCGTGGCGAAGACGGGGCGTGGCATCCTCCTCGAGGTCTCGCTCATGGAATCGGCGCTCGGCTTCATGCATGCGTACTTTCAAGGCGCGCTCGTCGGGCTTCCATTGCCGGTTCGGATGGGTTCGGAGACGATGGGGATGTACCCGATGGGGGCGTTCGAGACCGGGAACGGCGAGTACTGCCTGGTGCAGGTCAGCAATGAATACCAGTGGAAACGGTTCTGTGACCTGCTGGGGGCCACAGAACTCGCGGGTGACTCACGGTTTGCGAGCAACCCGCTGCGAGTTGAGAACCGGGACGCGTTGCGTCCGCTCATTCAGGGCTACCTGCGATCGCGTCCGGTCCAGGAGTGGGAGAAGCTTTTCACCGAAGCCGGGGTTCCGGTCAGCCACGTGCGCGGACTGAGTGACGTCGTTGCGGACGAACAGGTCGTCGCGAGAAACATGATCAAGCCCACGCTCCTCCCGAGCGGGCGTGAGATTCCGACGTGGGGAGTTCCCGTCAAGGTTAACGAGCAAGTCGCATCACGGATGCTCAGTGTGCCCGGGATCGACCAGCACCGAAGCGAGATCCTGGTGGAGCTCGAGCGTCGCCCCACCGTATCGAACGGATAGAAACGGTCGTAGACTTCGAGTTGCCCCGGGAATGCGGACGGTAACAATCACTAGGAGACAGGCAACATGGCATACAAGGATATCTTAGTAGAAAAGAAGGGGCGCATCGTTTGCGTGACTCTCAATCGTCCGGACAGGGCGAACGCGATAAGCGTTGAAACATCCGGGGAACTCCTCGAGGTCTTCAAGGAATACAGAGACAACCCCGAGCAGTGGGTGATGATCATCACGGGTGCCGGAGACAAATCGTTTTGCAGCGGCATGTACGTGACCGAGGCGGCGCGAAAGACGCAGCAGAAGGGCAAGACCGAGGGATACACCATTTTCAAACCCTGGACGGACATGATGCAGTCGATCCGCAAGCCCTTCATCTGCGCGGTCAACGGCTATTGTGTCGGCGGCGGGTGGCACCTTGTGGCCGATAGCGACATCGTTATTGCTTCTGAAAACACGCAGTTCCTGGATACCCACGTCAACATCGGACTCATCAACGGCGTCGAATCGGCAGGCTTGGCCTACAAAATGCCGCTGGGCATCGTCATGCGCATGGTCATTGAGGGACGGTATTTCCGGATCAATGCCCAGCAGGCCTGTCAGTGGGGCCTGGTTTCAGAAGTGCTGCCGCGCGAAAGGCTGATGGCCAAGGCCTGGGAAATCGCCACGCATATCGCCGAGGAAGCAGCGCCTCTTGCAGTGCAAGGTTCCAAGAAAGCGATCATGGGCGCGATAGACCGGGGACCGATCGAGGGGATACCTTACGCTTGGACCGTGCTCACCGACATACAGGACACGGAAGACACCAAAGAGGGTTTCCGCTCCTTCGCGGAAAAACGCAAGCCGAAGTTCAGCGGCAGATAGAAGTTCGGACTTCGGCGGTGCCGAGACCCGCGTATATGAGGCCCGGCCCCGCGCTCCGGATACATACGTGAAGGGTCTTGATATCCTTCTTCAAAGCGCAAGCCGCCACATTAAGAACCGAATCCCGCCCCTGCATCGCGGGCATTTCACCAAGGAGAGCACCCATGACACCCGATAACAGGTCACCGACCGCAGCGGGCGCGAGTCGGCAGATAAACTACGCCGTCGCTCCGGAACGCATGCCTGTCATTCCGGACGACAAGATGACGGCGGCGCAAAAAAAAGCCGCCGCCGAGCTTGTCGCCGGCCCGCGCAAAGAAGTCAAGGGGCCGTTCGTGCCGCTGCTGCGCAGCCCGGAATTCATGAGCCGCTTGCAGAAGGTCGGCGAATACATCCGCTTCATCTGTCCACTCGACAAACGCATCAACACCTTCGCTGGGATTATTGCCGCCCGGCATTGGAACCAACAGTTCGTGTGGTGGGCCCAACATGGGCAGGCGCTGGAGGCCGGTCTTCAACCCGCCATCGCCGATGCGGTCGGCGATGGCCGGCGCCCAACCGGCATGGCGGAGGATGAAGAAATTGTCTACGACCTGCTGACGGAAGTTTTCAACAACAAGGGCGCGAGCGATCCAACGTACGCACGTGCCGTTGCGAAATTCGGGGAGCAAGGCATTATCGACCTGCTCGGCGTTGCCGGCTACTACACGGTGCTGGCGATGGTGATGAACGTCGCGCGGACCGCCGTTCCGGAAGGTCCGCCGCTGCCGCTCTCGCCCCTCCCCATCTGGGGCCGGGCATACGCGGCTTAACGGAGGTTTTTGCGATCGTTGCCGTTGTGGAAAGCAACGTGTAGCCATCGGGTGCCGCGCGCGCAACAGTCTCGGCCCCGAGACTTCCTTCACAAGGGCAATTTGATTGTCTGGTTGCTCAGGGCTGCTTGTTCGATTGCAAGCGTGATTTCAAGCGTCCTGCGCGCATCCGCGGCGGTGGTGAGGCTGCAGGGGCGGCCGGTTGCCAGATGATCGAGCCAGCTGCGCGTCTCGTCGGCCAGGGGTCCCCAGAAATCGCCTTGCGCCCAGTCCCCGGAGGCGGTGCTGCCCATGAAGGCGGTGTTCAGGCTGTGCCCGGGAACGTAACTGTGGGGAATGCCGCGCTCCGTGTACACGATCTGATCCTTGTTATCGTCGTCGATCAGGATCACGCCCTCGGTGCCGAGAAGCTCGACGCGCGAGTTTGCGCCGAACGTAGGGTAATTTGCGGGAAGCGCATAGTCGGCGCCGAGATTGACGACAGCGCCGTCGGCAAAAGTGAGGATGGCCCAGGTCACATCGTCCGCCTTGTAGCCGGCGGCCTTGAGCACGCCCTTTTGCCCGCGCGCTACGACTTCGACCACAGGATTGCCCTGCAAGAGCCAGCAAATAATGTCCACGTAGTAGGTCATGCCAAACGTGACGGGGGTGGCGTCGGGCGAGCGCTCGAGAACTTGCAGGGTCTGCGCGCGCGAGTTGTAGGCGCGCAAGGTCGCGCCTACGATCTGTCCGAGCCGTCCCGCAAGGACCTGCTCCTTCGCTAGCAGGTAGCTGCGTTTGAAGCGCCTGCTGTAACCTACTCGAAGGTCGCCTCTCGTCTGTGCGACCACGCGTAACATGTGGTCAGCATCCTTGAGGCTCATGGCGATGGGCTTTTCGACCAGTACCGATTTGCCGAGCTCCAGCGCCTGAATCACCGGCAGGGCGTGAGCAGACTCGCTCGTGGAGACGATTACGGCGTTTACCTCAGGCCGGGAAATCACCTCCAGATTGTCATCGGAATAGAATTGGGCGCCGGTTTTCTCGGCAAGACCGCGCGCGCGGTCGCGATCCGCATCCGATACGGCGAGGAATGCAACCGCAGGGTGAACCGCTGCCAAGCTCGCGCGAAGGCTGCCCATGCGGCCGGACCCGACTACTGCTACACCAAGGCCCTTGCGTTGCATATCTTATTCTCCCCGTTGATTTATTGATTCGTCCGGAACGCGGAAGGTGGGTCAGCGTATCATCGTTTCCACGAGCGCCAGATTGGAGCGATCCGGCTTCAGCGTTCCGAGCTGGATCTGCCGAGCAATTTCCGTGATCGCCTCGTTGTAGGGCGTAGGCACATTGGCCTCCTTCCCCTTTTTCACCACGAGGCCGTTCAGGTAGTCTACTTCGCTGGGCCGCCCCTTGAGGTGATCCTGAAGCACGACGCCCCGTGTATTCTTTCCGACAAAGTTAACAATGCTTCTGATGTTTTTCTCAAGGACCTCATCGGTAGTGCCCGTGAATTCCGCGGAAGTCAATCCGAAATTTGTCTCCATGACGTAGCCAAGCGCAGCCCCGACAGCCGTGGTTTCCCTGCCGAGTTTGATACAAAGATCGAACACCCCGGGCTCGGCCGCCTCCCATGCGTTGAGGCCGAGTATGCCGGGGGGCGCCAGCATCATCGAACTGTTAATGAGCTTGGTCCACTTGGCGCCCCAGATATTCGTGGTAGTGGAGGTCCTGGCGACACAACTCATGATTTTTTCGAGTTCCCGCAGTCGAGGAGTGATCCTGCCGTGGAGCTCGCCCAGACCGAACCATGACGCCTTGCGCGTCGTGTTGCGCCGGACCACACCGGGGGTGAAGACTTCCGCGCCGAGCTGCACGACGCAACCGATGTCGCGCGCAATGCCAACGATAGGCGCTATCCATTCGTCGTTCAGACTGTTCTGCACCGAAACCGCCACGCCGTTTGGTTTTAGATATGGCTTGATGAATTCCGCCATCCAGCAGCTGTCATAGGACTTGACGGCAAGCAAAACAATATCAAACTGCTGGTTCAAGGAATGGACTTCACAGAGGTGATAGGCGCGCACGGGAGTATGCAAGTCCTCATCCGGCATGGTGACGCGCAGCCCGTCGGCTTTCATCGCCTCCACGTGGGCGGGCCACTGATCGATGAGAACGACGTCGTATCCCGCCTTGGTAAGGTCGGCGCCGACACTGCTGCCTATGCCACCCGTGCCCAGAACGGCGATTTTTTTATCCATAGTTCCTTTTTTTCTTCAAATGAAACACTGCCGGAAATTCTTCAGTTAACCTGGATTTTCGCCTCACGGACGACGACGGCCCATTTTTTTATTTCGGCTTTAAGGTAAGCAGCGAACTTCTCCTGCGTTCCGCCCAATGGTTCCATCCCGGCGCCGGCCAGCCGTTCCTGGACATCCTGTGCGGTGAGGACGCGATTAAATGTCTCGTTGATCTTCCTGATAACCCCGTTCGGCGTTCTGGCTGGCACCATTAACCCGTACCAAGTATCGAATTCGGCTCCCGGCAGGCCGGCCTCGGCAATGGTCGGCAGTTCCGGCACCGCTTTGGCGCGCGTCGTCCCGGTTACCGCCAGCGCCCGCATCCTGCCGGACCCGACGTGCGGCAACAGCGTTGCCATACCCGCGATCAGCATATGCACTTCGCCGGCCATCAGTGCGGTGACGGCCGGGCCGCCGCCTTTGTAGGGGACGTGGACCAAATTGATCCTGGCAATGGTCCGTAACAGCTCCGTTGCAAGGTGGGGAGCGGTGCCGCTGCCACCGGAGCCGTAGAGGATCTCTCCTGGCCGTGAATTGGCGAGAACGATGAGCTCCGCAACGGATTTGGCGGGCACATTGGGGTGTACCACGAGAAGATTGGGCTGCGTGACGATCAGGGTGACAGGATCAAGTTCTTTTTCCGTATTGTACGGAAGCTTGACGTAAAGCGCCGGGATGTACGCAACAGCGATGCTCGTGAGGAGTATCGTGTAACCATCCGGCGCCGCCTTTGCCACAGTGTTTGTTCCGATCGTGGTGCCGCCGCCCGCGCGGTTGTCGACAACGATGGACTGGCCCCACGCCCCGCCCACTTTCGGAGCCAGCAGGCGCGCAATGATGTCAATACCCCCGCCCGGCGCAGACGGCACTATGAGGCGGACGGGTTTTCGCGGGTAGTCAGACGACGCCTCCGCTTGCGATGTTTGCATGGACTGCGCATTGGCATTGCCAGACGGTACGGCGAGCCAAAAAACCAGGGCACAAAGACCGAACAGCTTCACAAAAAAATGCATCAGATCTCCCCATTTGAGCTTCGATAGCAGCGGTAGCTCGATCAGCGACGATCACATGCTTCCTCGGCCAGGTTCCTGCGCACCGGATGCAGTTCGATACAGCGGCAGCATGGCTAAGGCAATAAACTTCTGCCCGGCAAAGTTAAACGTCTTATGGTGGAGTTAACTAAAACGGCGGCATGGCGCCATGAGCGGCTTCCCACGCTTGCGTCGCCGGATGTTTCATTATCGGGTACACGCTTACGTGCATGTAAGGATTCAGCGGCAAGGACGTCAGGGTTGCATGCAATTCCTCCGGGCTGTCGGCCTCCCAGATACTGAAGTTCGCACGCTGGCCCACGATCCTGAAAATGCGCTTGAGTTTTCCTTCCTTGATCAATTGCATGCTGCGCGCGGATTCGGTCTTCATAATCTCCTCGAGTTTCTCCTTCGGCCAATCACCCGGCAGATCCACCGCGATTTTCAACATGAACAACATCTCTGTCTCCTTTGTGGTTGGACATTTGCAGCGCATTGTAGCGTCGCGCGTGAGTTCTGACAAAGAGAAAGGCTCAATCCGCCGCAATTCTTAATCACTACTGTCCAGAAATTTCGGTAAATAGATTCAATTGGTTAGGCATTTCAAGTTCCTCCGGTTTGAGATCGGTATTTGCAAGCAATTGATCGAGCGTGGTTTTCTCGAGGAGGGTCGGCTCAGTATCTCTAGGATTGTGTATAAGGAAGCCCTGCTTGGTGGCGCCAGCCCCGGTTTGTTCCACTCTCACGCCAAGGCCGCATGGGCGCGGCTGATCCGCAAGGAGGCCGGTATGCGCGCCGAATAGCGATCAATCAGCGGCTTTTCCAAGAACTTCCGGGTTCACTACGTTGATCGGCTTGCCGTTCAGATAAGCCAGTATCTGGTCAAACTTCTCGGCGAAGTGGGACTCGAAAGCGTCGCGCTCGACGTAGCCGATGTGCGGCGTGCAGAGCGCGTTGTCCATCATCAGCAGCGGATGCCGGGTGTCGAGCAGCGGCTCTTCTTCATAAACATCGACCGCGGCCATGCCGGGACGCCCGGTACGCAGCGCCCTGACCAGCGCGCCCGGTTCGATCACTCCTGCACGGCTGGTATTGACGATCAATGCGGTCGGTTTCATGCGCGCGAGATCGGCGGCGGTGACGATGCCGCGTGTTGCGTCTATCAGCCGCAGGTGCAAGCTGACGACGTCGCATTCCTCGAAAAACGCTTCCTTGCTGCGGGCAGCGCTGTAACCATCCGCCCGCGCGCGGGCGAGCGATGATTCGCGCCCCCACACCAGCACTTTCATGCCGAACGCCTTGCCGTAGCCAGCGATCACGCTGCCGATTCTGCCGTAGCTGTAGACACCCAACGTTCTGCCGCGCAAACCGGTACCGACGCCGGTTTGCCACTTCCCGGCCTTGAGCGAGGCCATCTCCTGGGGAATGCGGCGCAGCGCGGCGATGATCAGTCCCCAAGTCAGCTCGGCCGTCACATGGGACGGACGGTCCGGATTCATGCCCGAAGACAGGATCACGCCGCGCCGCGTGCAGGCGTCGACGTCGATGTGTGGATAAAAGCCGCGGTGACTGATGAACTTGAGCTTGGTGAGGCGATCGAGCAGCGGCGCGCGGATCGGCGTTCGCTCGCGGATCAGCACCAGCAATTCGGTGTCCTTGAGCCTCTCGGCAAGCACATCGACGTCCTTGGTGTGATCGTTCCAGATCCGGACGTTGTGGCCGGCGAGTTTGCTGAAGCAGGCCAGCGTTCTGACCGTGTCGTGGTAATCATCCAGTATCGTAATGTTCATTTTAAACCCGGAAAACTTCAACAACAGAGCGCACAGAAATTACAACCATTATGCCATTCTAAGACCTCTCCAAGAAAAAAGAACTCTGCTCTTTTGATCGTGCCGGCGCAAGCGTAGTCGGCGACGGCGCGGAAGCCGTGAGCAACACGCCCGGGCATTTCGAGCCATTCCTACGCCCCGGCGTCGAAAAACGGGAAAACATAAAGTGCTTAAGTCCGCCCCGAGGCCTGGCCGGTGCACGCCGGCCTGCCGCTCACCTACCAGTTCCCGACCTCGCCTGAGCGCAGGGCGGCGCGCCCCGCGCTTGACTTGGCGCGCCCGGGGACCGCATGATTTGCCGCAACGTCCGTTGCGAAGCGACCCGGCAGCGCGGATCGAACGGTGGAGCACGCGCGGGTAACCCCGATCGGGCGCCCCGAGCACCGATCCGGCATTACTGTATGGTTGCATAGTCACAGGACGCCGGTGACGGGCGCATTGATTTTGCTATTTTTTCGCAAAGAGGAGGAAGACTATGAAGCGTAGCTTGTTTTCGGCCGCATTGATCGTTGCGGCGCTCTCTTTCTCGTCAGAAGCTGTTGCCGCACAGAACTATCCGACCAAGCCGATCCGCATGGTGGTAAGCTTCCCACCCGGCGGCGCGGTAGATATCCTGGGGCGCATGGCCGCGAAAATTCTGAGCGAGCGCCTGGGCCAGCAAGTCGTGGCGGATAACCGCGGCGGCGCAGGCGGGGTGATCGGGGCCGAAATCGTGGCGCGCGCCACGCCCGATGGGTACACGCTCCTATTTACTTCGATATCGCATGTCATCGCGCCGCTCATTCACCGTAAGGTCGCGTACGACGTGATCAAAGACTTTGCCCCGGTGGTGCAGTTCGTAGACGCGCCGTTGCTGCTCGCAGTACATCCATCGCTGCCGGTGAAGTCAGTGAAGGAGTTGATCGATTACGCCAAGGCAAAGCCGGGGCAGATTAACTACGGCTCCGGCGGTAGCGGCGCAATGAGCCATCTTTCGATGGAGCTGTTCAGGAGCATGGCGGGCATCAATATGCAGCATATCCCGTACAAGGGTGTCGGGCCCGCCCTCACCGACCTGCTGGCTGGGCAAGTGTCGCTGATGATTGGGAGCATGGTGGCGCTCGTCCCGCACATCAAGGCCGGAAAACTGCGTGGCCTCGCGGTTGCCGGGGCGATAGGTTCGGGGGCAGTACCGGATCTGCCGACGATTGCCGAAACCGTTCCCGGTTACGACGTTATCAGCTGGTTCGGCGTACTGGCGCCTGTAGGAATCGCGAAACCGATCGTGCACCGCATCAATACCGACCTCAACCAAGCGCTGCTGTCGCCTGAACTGCGCGAGCGGCTGCATGCGCAGGGCGCCGATCCTCTTGGCGGGACGCCTGAAGAGTTCGCCGCGATGATCAAGAAGGACTTCGCGAAGTGGGCGAAGGCGGTAAAGGATTCCGGAGCCAGGGTTAATTGAGTCGGATGCCGCGTGGCACGATGTCCCTTGAGAAGATGAGCTACGACGCCGCCACGGGCACGGTGATCTACCGCTCGAAGATGCCTCTCGGGTTGAATCGGGACTTCCAAGCGATGCCGGGTGCGCAGTGGCCTTGTTGCCTCACACAAAAATCAGAGCGAACGCTGATTCGTTGCCTCACGTAAAAATCTGAGTAAAGAACCCCGCCGCAAGCGGCGGGGCTTTAAAACCTAAAACAAATCCAACTGCGGATCAGCCTCCTCATGATGACGCCGAATATACTGCCTTATCACTTCCGCCGTGACCTTGTCTCCTACCG
>JACQOI010000195.1 GCA_016202615.1 Betaproteobacteria bacterium | reverse complement strand
GCGGGCTGCAGACGACCGAAGCGATCGTGATCCTGGCACGCAAAATCGCACGCATTGCATTCGCGCTCTATAAGTCCGGTGAAGTCTTCGATGCTCAAAAACATTTTAAGACCGCTTGACAAAAACCATAGGATCTTCCCCTTGAAAGGGAGAGGGGGAAATGGGTGGCGCGGGTTTTCCCCGGCGTCAGCATCCCGACCGCATCCTTCGGGTCAACGCGCAGGCGGGTGGCGCGTTATTACGCTTATCCGGCCTCCGGATTTTCAACCACAACCATTGGAGAAATTCTTAATGAACAAGCTGATGACGACCCTGATTGCCGCCGTATTCGCCGGCACTACCTTCACCGCGGTTGCGCAAGCGCCGGCCAAAGGCGACGCGCCAAAGGCGACCCCGGCCACCCCTGCGACGCCTGCCAAGGGCGAACCGGCCAAGGCCACGCCCGCTACTCCGGCGACCCCCTCGGCCAAAGCTGACGCCAAGAAAGCCGACGCGCCCAAAGCCACGGCCAAAGCCGAGAAAAAAGCCAAAGCCAAGGCCAAAGCCAAGGCCAAAGCCAAAGCCAAGGCCAAAGCCAAAGCCAAAGCCGAAGCCAAAAAGGAAGACAAGAAGTAATGCTTCAGATCGCGGTAGAAACCGCGATCGCGCAGCAAAATGGCGGGGACCCCCCGCCTTTTTGTTTGTACCCCGCTTCTACGCGTCGCGCGAGGGAACCGACTGATTTTTGAATTTCTCGGTCGCCTTAACGAGCTCGGCGCAAATGCCCGGCTCCCACGCCGAGTGGCCGGCGTCGGGCACGACGATGTATTCGGCTTGCGGCCACGCGCGGTGCAGATCGTCGGCGCTCACGACCGGGCATACGGCGTCGTAGCGCCCCTGTACGATCACCGCCGGAATATTCCTGAGCTTGCCGACATTGTCGAGCAGCGAGTTTTCGGGCAGGAAAATATTGTGCGTGAAGTAATGCGCTTCCATGCGCGCGAGCCCAAGCGCCACGACCTCGCTCGCAAAGTAAGCGACGGTGTCGGGGCTCGGCAGCAGCGTCGAGCACGAACCCTCGTATATACTCCACGCGTGCGCCGCCGGCATGTGCACCGCCGGATCGGGGTGCGTGAGCCGCTGGTAGTAGGCGGCGAGCAAGTCGCCACGCTCGTTTTCCGGTATTGGGCCGGCGAACGCGTTCCAAGCTTCCGGAAACAAATTCTTCAGCCCGTAGAGGAACCACTCGATTTCGGAGTGGCGGCACAGGAAAATGCCGCGCAACACGAAGCCCAGGCAGCGCTCCGGGTGGGTTTCACCATAGGCGAGCGCGAGCGTCGAGCCCCACGAGCCGCCGAACACGAGCCAGCGCAAGATACCGAGGTGCTGGCGCAGGCGCTCGATATCGGCGATCAGGTGCGGAGTCGTGTTGTTGCGCAGCTCGCCGAGTGGCGTCGAGCGTCCCGCGCCGCGCTGATCGAACAGCACGATGCGGTAGCGTGCGGGATCGAAGAAGCGGCGTTGATTCGGCGCGCTGCCGGCACCCGGGCCGCCGTGCAGGAACACCACCGGCACGCCGTTCGGGCTGCCCGACTGTTCCCAGTACATCGTGTGGACGCGATCGAGCGCGAGCATTCCCGCGCTGTAGGGCTCGATCGGCGGGTAGAGCTCGGTGCGGATGCCGGGAGAAATATCCATTGCTAGCAGCCTGTCGGACTTAGCATTAGGAGTTTGTCCGACCCAAGTCCGACAAACTCCTAGGTGCTACGGATTCGGTGGAGCCGTGAAAATAGCACAAAGCGTGCGTGCCGCGAAACGGGACGGCAGCGCAGGAGTTTGATCGGATTGACTTGATGGCGAAAGCGCGTTGCCGGGTCGAACGCGCAGCCACGTCCGGTGCGGCAAGCAGCCCAAGGGCGGTGGGTTATAATGTCCAATTTAGAGTCGTAACATTCCCTCATGGAAGACCCACTGCGCAAAAGCGCACTTGAGTACCATCGCTCGCCCACGCCCGGCAAGATTTCAGTCATGCCGACCAAGGGCCTGGTCAACCAGCGCGACCTCGGGCTCGCCTATACGCCGGGTGTTGCGGCGGCGTGCGAAGCGATCGCCGCCGCCCCCGCCGAGGCGCGCAACCTGACCGCGCGCGGCAATCTGGTGGCGGTGATCACCAACGGCACCGCGGTGCTGGGCCTGGGCAACATCGGGCCGCTCGCCGCCAAGCCGGTGATGGAAGGCAAGGCGGTGCTGTTCAAGAAATTCGCCGGCATCGATGTGTTCGACATCGAAATCAACGAGCGCGACCCTGAGAAGCTGGTCGACATCATCGCCAGCCTTGAGCCGACTTTCGGCGGCATCAACCTCGAAGACATCAAGGCGCCCGAGTGCTTCATCGTCGAGCGTAAGCTGCGCGAGCGCTGCCGCATCCCGGTGTTTCACGATGACCAGCACGGCACCGCGATCACGGTCTGCGCCGCGTTCCTCAACGGCCTAAAGGTGATCGGCAAGGATATTGCCAGGATCAAGCTGGTGGTATCGGGTGCCGGCGCCGCAGCGCTGGCCTGTCTTGACCTGCTGGTGAAACTGGGCTTGTCGAAACAGCGCGTCATCATCGCCGACAGCAAGGGCGTCGTCTATAAGGGACGTAAGGAGGGGGTGGATCCCGACAAGGATCGGTATGCAATCGATACCAAGTCGCGCACGCTTGCCGAAGCGATCGCAGGCGCCGATGTGTTCCTTGGGTTGTCGGCGGGTGGCGTGCTGAAGCCGGAAATGGTCAAGACAATGGCGGACAGGCCGCTGATCCTCGCGCTTGCCAATCCCGAGCCTGAAATCCTGCCCGAACTCGCGAGACAGGCGAAACCCGATGTGGTGATGGCGACCGGCCGCTCCGATTATCCGAACCAGGTCAACAACGTGCTGTGCTTTCCGTTCGTGTTCCGCGGCGCGCTCGACGTCGGCGCCACCACCATCAACGCCGAAATGGAGCTCGCCGCGGTGAAGGCGATCGCCGCGCTGGCGCAGGCCGAGCAGTCGGACATCGTGGCGATGGCGTACGGCGAGCAGCAGCCGAGTTTCGGCCCGGAGTACCTGATTCCGAGCCCGTTCGACCCGCGGCTGATCGTCAATATCGCACCGGCGGTGGCGAAGGCGGCGATGGACAGCGGCGTTGCGACTCGGCCAATCACCGATTTCGACGCTTACCGAGATTCGCTGCAGCAGTTCGTCTATCACTCCGGCATGATCATGAAGCCGGTGTTTTCGGCGGCAAAGGCGGCAGCGCGGCGGCGCATCGTCTACGCCGAGGGCGAGGACGAGCGCGTGCTGCGTGCGGCGCAGGTGGTGGTCGATGAAAAGCTCGCGTTCCCGATTCTGGTCGGCCGGCCCGCGGTGGTCGAGCGGCGCATCGAGCGTTACGGCCTGCGCATCAAGCCCGGCGTCGATTTCGAGCTGGTCAATCCCGAATTCGACCCGCGCTATCGCGAGTACTGGCAGGAATACCACCGGCTCACCGAGCGGCGCGGCGTGTCGCAGCAGTACGCGAAGATCGAGATGCGCCGCCGCCTCACGCTGATCGGCGCGATGATGATTCATCGCGGCGAGGCCGACGGCATGCTCTGCGGAACGTTCGGCACGCACGACCTGCACCTGCATTACGTCGATCAGGTGATCGGCCGGCGGCCGGGCGTCAACCACTATTACGCGATGAACGCGCTGATGCTGCCGAAGCGCACGGTGTTCATCTGCGATACCTACGTCAATTTCGACCCGAGCGCCGAGCAGGTCGTCGAAATGACGGTGCTCGCGGCGGAGGAAGTCCGGCGCTTCGGCATTACGCCGAAAATCGCGCTGCTGTCGCATTCGAGCTTCGGCACCGCCAATACGCCGACCGCGCAGAAAATGCGCGCCGCGCTGGCGCTGCTCCACAAGATCGCGCCCGAGCTCGAGATCGAAGGTGAAATGCACGGCGATGCGGCGTTGTTGGAAGAAGTGCGGCGGCAGGCGTTCCCACGCTCGCGGCTGAAAGGTGATGCCAACCTGTTGATCATGCCGACGCTCGACGCCGCGAACATCGCGTTCAATCTGCTGAAGACCGCGGCGGGCGACGGCGTCACGGTCGGGCCGATTCTGCTCGGCGCGGCGAAGGCGGTGCATATCGTGACGCCGACCGCCACCGTGCGGCGGCTGGTCAACATGACGGCTCTCACCGTGGTCGATGTCGATGCCTCGCGGGAAAACCTTGCATTGCCGTTCTGAGGCAACCGGCGCGGCCCGCGGCACGAACCTCTGCTGGAGACGATCGGATGGCTAACGTGCGGATCGAACGCGACACGATGGGCGGCATTGAGGTGCCCGCCGACAAGTTGTGGGGCGCACAGACGCAGCGCAGCCTGATCCACTTCGATTTTCCCGGCGAGACAATGCCGCTCGAGGTGGTGCGTGCGCAGGTGCTGGTCAAGAAGGCCGCGGCGGCGGTCAACATCGAGCTCGGTGTGCTCGACAAAAAGAAAGGCGAGGCGATCATCAAGGCCGCCGACGAGGCGCTCGCCGGCAAGCTCGACGCGCATTTCCCGCTCGTGGTATGGCAGACCGGCTCCGGTACCCAGACCAACATGAACGTCAACGAGGTGCTCGCCAACCGCGCTTCCGAGATTCTCGGCGGCGAGCGCGGCGAAAAGCGCCTCGTGCACCCCAACGACGACGTCAACAAGGGGCAGTCGTCGAACGATACGTTCCCCACCGCGATGCACATCGCGGCGGTGCTCGCGCTCGAGCAGCAGCTCAAGCCCGCGCTGCGCAAGCTGCGCGGCACGCTGGACGCCAAGGCGAAGGCGTTTCGCGGCATTGTCAAAATCGGCCGCACCCACCTGCAGGACGCGACTCCGCTCACGCTCGGCCAGGAGTTTTCCGGCTACGTGTCGCAGCTCGACCACGGGCTCGCGCACATCGACGGCGCGCTGCCGCATCTGTGCGAGCTCGCGCTCGGCGGCACCGCGGTCGGCACCGGGCTCAACGCGCACCCGCAGTTCGCGGTGAAGGTCGCCGCCGAGCTCGCGAAGCTCGCCGGGCTGCCGTTCGTGACCGCGCCCAACAAGTTCGAAGCGCTCGCGTCGTGCGACGGCGTGGTACACGCACACGGCGCGCTGAAGACGCTCGCCGCAGCGTTGATGAAAATCGCCAACGACGTGCGTTGGCTCGCGAGCGGGCCGCGCTGCGGCATCGGCGAACTCAGTATCCCCGAGAACGAGCCCGGCAGCTCGATCATGCCGGGCAAGGTCAACCCGACACAATCGGAGTCGATGACGATGGTGTGCTGCCAGGTGTTCGGCAACGACGTCGCGAGCAACATCGGCGGCGCCTCGGGCAACTTCGAGCTCAACGTGTTCCGGCCGCTGGTGATCCGCAACTTCCTGCACAGCGCGGGCCTGCTCGCGCATGCGTGCCTCAATTTCGACGAGCACTGCGCGGCCGGCATCGAGCCGAATCGCGGGCGCATCGAGCAGCTGATGCGCGATTCGCTGATGCTGGTGACCGCGCTCAACCCGCACATCGGCTACGAGAAAGCGGCGCAGATCGCGAAGAAAGCGCACCACGAAGGCACCACGCTGAAACAGGCGGCGCTTGCGCTCGGCTACGTGACGGCCGAGCAGTTCGACCAGTGGGTGAAGCCGGAAGACATGGTGGGCAAGGCGCCGCGCTCATGACTACGATACGCCAGGAAGACCTGATCCAGAGCGTCGCCGACGCATTCCAGTTCATCTCCTACTACCATCCCGTCGACTTTATCAAGGCGATGGCGGAGGCTTACGAGCACGAGCAGTCGCCCGCGGCCAAGAACGCGATGGCACAGATCCTGATTAACTCGCGCATGTCGGCCGAGGGGCACCGGCCAGTGTGCCAGGATACCGGCATCGCCGTCGTGTATCTCAAAATCGGGATGGGCGTGCGCTGGGACGCGAAGATGAGCGTCACCGACATGGTGAGCGAAGGCGTGCGCCGCGCCTACACCAATAAGGACAATCCGTTGCGTGCGTCGGTCGTCGCCGATCCCGATGGCACGCGTAAGAACACCAAAGACAATGCGCCGGCGGTGGTGCACATGGAAGTGGTGCCGGGCGACAAGCTCGAAGTCAAACTCGCGGCGAAGGGCGGCGGATCGGAAAGCAAATCGCGCTTTGCGGTGCTCAACCCAAGCGACAGCGTGGTCGACTGGGTCCTCGAGCAGATACCGACCATGGGCGGCGACTGGTGCCCGCCCGGCATGCTCGGCGTCGGCATCGGCGGCACTCCCGAGAAAGCGATGGTGCTCGCCAAGGAGTCGCTGCTCGATCACCTCAGCATGCACGAGCTCAAGGCGCGCGGCGCGAAAACGCGCGCCGAAGAGCTGCGGCTCGAGCTCTTCGAGAAGGTCAATGCGCTCGGGATGGGCGCGCAGGGCCTCGGCGGACTGACGACCGTGCTCGACGTCAAGGTGCTCGACTATCCGACCCACGCGGTGATGAAGCCGGTGGCGATCGTGCCGAACTGCGCCGCGACGCGTCACCTCGAATTCGTGCTCGACGGCTCGGGACCCGCGAAATTCGAAGCGCCGAGCCTCGATAGCTGGCCCAAGCTTGCGGTCGATATGGCGGCCGGCGCGAAGCGCGTGAATCTCGAAACCCTGACCAAGGCCGAATCGGCAACGTGGAAAGCGGGTGACCGCCTGCTCTTGAACGGCAAAATCCTGACCGGCCGGGACGCTGCGCACAAGCGCATCGCCGACTTGATCGCGAAGGGCGAAAAGCTGCCGGTCGATTTCACCAACAAGCTCATCTACTACGTCGGACCGGTCGACCCGGTGCGGGACGAAGTCGTGGGCCCGGCGGGACCAACCACGTCGCGCCGCATGGACAAATTCATGGAGACCATGCTCGGCAAGACAGGTTTGCTGGGCTCGATCGGCAAGTCGGAGCGCGGCGCGCAGGCGGTCGAAGTGATCAAGCGCCTCAAGGGCGTGCACCTGATCGCGGTCGGAGGCGCCGCCTATCTGGTCGCGAAGGCCATCCGCGCATCGCGCGTGCTGGCATTCCAGGATCTCGGCATGGAAGCGATCTACGAGTTCGAGGTCAAGGACATGCCGGTCACGGTCGCGGTCGACACCACCGGCAACTCGGTGCACGAAAGCGGCCCGCGCGAGTGGCGCGGCAAGATCGGCAAAATTCCCGTTGCGCGCCGTTGATATTTGAGCGCGGATCATAATCCGAGAATGCAATCCGGAAACCCGGTCATGCCGCAACGCGTTGCGGTCGTCACGGGCGCAAACCGCGGCATCGGTTTCGAAATCTGCCGCCAGCTCGCGCAGCGGGGAATACGCGTCGTGCTGACCGGCCGCGATGCGGCGCAAGGCGGGGCCGCATGCAAAACGCTGCGCGCCGCCGGGCTGCCCGTCTCGTTCCGTAAGCTCGACGTGACCAGCGCGCGCGGCATCAAGGCCCTGGCGGCGTTCGTCGCCAGGCAATTCGGCCGCGTCGATATCCTCGTCAACAACGCCGGCATCATGATCGACCCGCGCGGATCGCGTTTCCTCGATTCGGAGCCAAAAATCTACCGCGACACGCTCGAGACCAACGTGTTCGGCCCGCTGCTGCTTACGCAGGCGCTGCTGCCGCTGATGCAACAGCGCAACTACGGGCGCATTGTCAACCTGTCGAGCGGGCTCGGCCAGCTCTCCGACATGGACACGGGAACTCCTGCCTATCGCATTTCAAAGACCGCTTTGAATGCGCTGACGCGCATCGTCGCTGCCGAAACGAGGGGCGCCAACATACTCGTCAACTCGATGAACCCGGGCTGGGTGAAAACCGGCATGGGCGGCCCCAACGCGCCGCGCACGGTCGCGCAGGGCGCCGATACCGCGGTGTGGCTCGCGACGCTGCCGGACAGCGGGCCGACGGGCGGGTTCTTTTGCGACCGGAAACGGATAGAGTGGTAAAAGCTTTGCCGCCAAGAAGAGAGATACCCAATGTCGGTAAAAGCAGCGAAATTCCCCGCGTTTTCCCCACGTTTTACAGAGCAAGAGGCTGGCGCAGCGCCAACCCCTTGATTTTCTGGTAGGCGGTGGGAGAGTCGAACTCCCGACCAACGGATTAAAAGTCTTAGCTGTAAAACGAGGCTGTTGTTAAATCAATTACTTGTAGCGCTTGCCAATTCGCAACCCAATGTCACCCAAGGCACAAACAATTTCAAGCAGCCTACGTGCGTCACAATTACGGCACAGCCCTTTCCTTGCAGTTTGAGTTCAAGGACACGATAAAACCGGTTTCTGGGGTCGGTTTCGATTTCGGGGCGAACGCAGCAATTCGACATGAAGCTGCTCATGTGCGCGAGCGTCAATTTCGAATGGCGCGTTGGCATAGCCGACAGTCGCTATTTGCTGAAGATATAGAGGCAAGAATGC
>JACQOI010000196.1 GCA_016202615.1 Betaproteobacteria bacterium | reverse complement strand
TCCCTGCTCCACGCTCCGGCGCACCTCCCCCGTCAAGGGGGAGGGAATCAGTTTTTGTGACACAGTAAAACTAACGGGCGTTACGCAATACTTGGAAAGCACGCATGATTCCCGAGATCGGACAATTTGCATTGATACTCGCTCTCATGCTCGCGCTGGCGCAGGGCGTGCTGCCCATCGTCGGCGCGGCGCGCGGGGTGCCGGCATGGATGGCGCTGGCGCGTCCCGCGGCGCACGGGCAGTTTGCTTTCGTCGCGATTGCGTTTGGCTGCCTCGCGTGGTCTTTCTTGAACAACGATTTTTCGGTGCTCAACGTCGCCACGAACTCCAATTCGCAGTTGCCGCTGCATTACCGCTTTGCCGCGACGTGGGGCTCGCATGAAGGCTCGCTGCTGCTGTGGGTGCTTATGCTCAACGTGTGGACGGTCGCGGTGACGGTGTTCAGCCGCCATTTGCCCGAGGAAATGGCCGCGCGCGTGCTGGGCGTGATGGGGCTCGTCAGCGTCGGGTTCCTGCTGTTCATGCTGCTTACTTCGAATCCGTTCGAGCGCCTGTTCCCGCCCGCCGCCGACGGCCGCGATCTCAATCCGCTGCTGCAGGATCCGGGCATGGTGATCCATCCGCCGATGCTTTATATGGGCTATGTCGGATTCTCGATTGCATTCGCGTTTGCGATTTCCGCGCTGCTGAGCGGCAAGCTCGATGCGACGTGGGCGCGCTGGTCGCGGCCGTGGACGACGCTGGCGTGGTGCTTTCTCACGCTCGGGATCATGCTCGGCAGCTGGTGGGCCTACTATGAACTGGGTTGGGGCGGCTGGTGGTTCTGGGATCCGGTGGAAAACGCCTCCTTCATGCCGTGGCTCGTTGGTACCGCGCTGATTCATTCGCTCGCCGTTACCGAGAAGCGCGGCAGTTTCAAGAGCTGGACCGTGTTGCTCGCGATCTGTGCGTTCAGCTTGAGCCTGCTCGGGACTTTCCTGGTGCGCTCCGGCGTGCTGACTTCGGTGCACGCATTTGCCACCGACCCCAAGCGTGGCATTTTCATTCTCGCGTTCCTGACCGTGGTGATCGGCGGATCGCTCGCGCTGTTTGCCTGGCGCGCGCCCCGGGTGGGGCTGGGCGGCAGGTTCGAGCTGGTGTCGCGCGAGTCGATGCTGCTCGCCAATAACGTGCTGCTCATCACCGCCGCCGGCTCGGTGCTGCTCGGCACGCTCTATCCGCTGTTTCTCGACGCGCTGAATCTCGGCAAGATTTCGGTCGGTCCGCCTTACTTCGACGCGGTGTTCGTGCCGCTGATGACGCCCGCGGTGTTCCTGATGGGAATCGGGCCGATCGCGCGCTGGAAGGAAGCGAGCCTGCCCGAGCTCGCGGTGCGGCTCAAGTGGGCGCTCGGCGTAAGCGTGGTGACGGCGGCGCTGCTGCCTTTCGTGCTCGGCAAATGGACTCCGCTCGTCGCGTTCGGGCTGTTGCTCGCGGCGTGGATCGTTGCGACTGCGGCGGTGACGCTGAAATATCGCTTATCGCGCAGCGAAGGCAGCCTGTGGGCGCGGCTGGGCGCGCAGCCGCGCTCCTACTATGGCATGCTGCTCGCGCATTGCGGAGTCGCCGTGTTCATCCTCGGCGTGACCCTGGTGAAAGGCTACGAAACCGAGCGCGACGTGCGCATGGCGGTGGGCGACAGCGTCGTGGTCGGCGGCTACAGCTTCCGCTTCGACGGCGTGCAGGACGTTACCGGTCCGAATTACCGCGGCGCACGCGGCGTGATCGATGTCAGCCGCGGCGGCAGGCACGTCGAGCAGCTTTATCCAGAGAAGCGCGTTTACGCCGCGCAGCAAATGCCGATGACCGAAGCCGCGATCGACACCGGAATTTTTGGCGATCTCTACGTGTCGCTCGGAGAACCGGTATCCGGCGGCGCGTGGAGCGTGCGCGTTTATCACAAGCCGTTCGTGACCTGGATCTGGGGCGGCTGCATCATCATGGCGTTGGGCGGCTTTCTGGCGCTTTTAGACCGCCGTTACCGCGTGGCGGCGAGGCGCGAGCAGGCCACTGCCGTCAACGGCAAGGGCCCGGCCGCGAGCCGGGCCGCCGCCTGAGAGCAAGGGACAGCGTGAAATGACGCGTTTTCTAGTCCCGCTCGCGATTTTCGCCGCGCTGGTCGCCTTCCTGGCCGTCGGGCTTGGCCTGAATCCGCGCGAAGTACCATCACCGCTCATCAACAAGCCGGCGCCGGCGTTTGAGCTGCCGCAGTTGCATCAGCCCGACAAGACGTTCTCGCAGCGGGACATGAAGGGCAAGGTGTGGCTGCTCAACGTGTGGGCGTCCTGGTGCGTGTCCTGCCGTCAGGAGCACCCGCTGCTGATGGATCTCGCGCACAGCAATGCAGTACCGATATTCGGATTCAACTACAAGGACAGGCGCGATGAGGCGCTTTCCTGGCTCAAGCAGCTTGGTGATCCCTACGTGCTGAGCATTGCCGACCGCGATGGCCGCGTCGGCATCGACTACGGCGTCTACGGCGTGCCCGAGACCTTTGTGATCGACAAGCAGGGCGCCATCCGTTACAAGCAGATCGGCCCGATCACGCCCGACGCGCTGAAGAACAAGATCCTGCCGCTGGTGAAGGAACTGCAGCAATCATGAAAATGCTGCTCCTGATGGTGGTGCTGCTGCTGAGCGTCGCGGTGCGCGCGGACGAAGCCACGCCGACCGTCGCGGATCCCGTAACCAACAAGCGCGCAGTGCGGCTTGCCGAACAGCTGCGCTGCCTGGTGTGCCAGAACCAGTCGATCGCGGAATCGAATGCCGAGCTCGCGGTCGACCTGCGCAACCAGATCAACCAGCAGATCGCGCAAGGCAGGAGCGACTTGGAAATCGTCGATTTCATGGTGGATCGTTACGGCGAGTTCGTACTCTATCGGCCGCCCTTCAAGGCGACAACGCTGTTGCTGTGGCTGGGCCCCGTGATATTGCTGTTCACGGGCGGCGCGGTGCTGGCCTACAACCTCAGGCGGCGGCGCGTGCTGCGCGATGAACCGCCGCTCAGCGCCGAGGAACAGAAGCGGGCCGAGTCGTTGCTGGCAGCGGGCGTCGAGCGGAAGCGCCAGTGATCGTATTTGTCATCATCGCCGTCGCCATGACGGCGGCGGCCGTGCTGTGGATCGTGTGGCCGTTGTTGCGGCGCAGCGGTGGCGATGCCGGAATTGCCCGTTCGGCTTCAAATCTGGCGGTCTATCGCGACCAGCTGACCGAACTCAACGGCGACTTGCGTAACGGCACGCTGTCGACACAGCAATACGAGCAAGCGAAGCTTGAAATAGAGCGCCGCCTGCTTGACGAAGTCCGCCCGGAGCAAACCCCGGCGCCGACGGTGCCGCATGGCGCACGCCGCGCGGCGACGCTGCTGGGCGTGGCAATTCCGGTCTGTGCTGCCCTGATCTACTGGCAGCTGGGCAGTCCCGAATCGATCGGTCTGGAGAGGCCGGTTGCCGGCGCCAAGCATGAGCTGACGTCGCAGCAACTCGAAGCGATGGTCGAAAAGTTGGCGGCGCGGCTCGCAAAGAATCCGGATGACGCCAACGGCTGGGCGATGCTCGCGCGCAGCTACTATGTCACGCGACGTTTTGCGGAGTCAACCCGTGCCTATGCCAGGGCCGTCGAGCTGATCACCGACGACGCGGACTTGCTTGCCGACTACGCTGACGTGCTGGCGACGACCCAGGGCAGCTCGCTGGAGGGCAAGCCGCTGGAGCTGGTCAACCGCGCACTCAAAATCGATCCCAATCAGTGGAAAGCGCTCGCGTTGGCAGGCACCGCGGCGTTCGACCGCAAGGATTACAAAGAAGCATTGGCACATTGGGAGAAGCTGAAGACTATCCTGCCGCCCGATTCCGACTTTGCACGTTCGCTCGCGTCGAACATCGACGAGGCCCGCACGCTGTCGGGCGCCGGGGGGATCGCCAAATGACAGCCAGGCAATGTCGCGGTCGTGATCGACTCAGTGGTGCCTTAACTCGAGAGGTGAGAGGAGAGAGGAGAGGGGAGAGGGGAGAGAGGCGGTTAGCCCTACTGTGTCACAAAATACCAAAGGAACTCCGTCCCCTTGACGGGGGGAGAGCCGCGCAGCACGCGAGGGGGATTGGGGATGGGGGTGAAAAGATTGCGTGTCATGGTAGTTCTCACCCCCACTCTGCGCCCGCGAGGGCGGAACAGATTCCGTCGGCTTGCCGATGGATGTGATTTCAATTCCACTTCAGAAGTTACATTATTTCAGTGTAGGGTGCGCTTGCGCACCGATTGCCGGATGGTGCGCAAGCGCACCCTACTC
>JACQOI010000207.1 GCA_016202615.1 Betaproteobacteria bacterium | reverse complement strand
GCCTTGGGACGAGGATGCCCTACCATGTTGGCTACATCCCCCGCGGCGAACACGGCGGAGTCCGTCACGCTGTGCAGCGTATCGCGTACTTTGACAAAGCCGTCATGGTCACACTCGAGTCCGGATGCGCGCAACCACGGCGCCGCTCCCGCCTGGTTCACCCACAGGATCTCATCGAAGGGCATTTCTCCTCCCTTCGCACACAGCAGTCGTCCAGGTTTGACTTCGACAACTTCGCGGTCGATGTACAGGGTCACCTTCCGTTCCTTGAAAATGCGCATCAGAATGTGGCGCACCCCCGGAGCGTAGGTCGGAAGAATCTCCCCCATGGTCACCAGCCCGACATTCACCAGGCCGGGGTCGCGACCGGCCGCCGCAACCTCTTTTCGCAACCGGAATTGGATCGCGAGTGTCAGTTCCACCCCGGCGGCACCGCCGCCCACCACCCCCACTCGCGTGGGACCGTCGCGGCTCAGCACGCGCTCCACCAGCCGCTCCCAACGGGCAATCAGGCGATCGATAGGCTTCACCGCCGTGGCGTAAAGCGATGCTCCCGGTACCTCGTCCTGCCGTGGGCGCGACCCGATATCAATGGACACGACATCGTAGCGTACTGGGGGCCGGCCCGAACAGAGCACGTGTTTTGCACTGAGATCCAGACCCGCGGCCTCATCGTGATACAGTCGCGCGCCGGCGAAGCTTGCCAGCCGGCGCAAGTCGATATGACATTGCTCGCGACCGTAGTGGCCGGAGACGAAACCCGGCAACATTCCCGAGTATGGCGCGTCGATGTCTCTGGCGATGAGCGTAAGCCGCACTCCCGGAATCGGCTGCATGCCGAAGCGCTTGAGAACCAAAACGTGAGCGTGGCCGCCGCCCACCAGAACCAGGTCCTTAACAACGGCCACGGTATTCGAATTCATAACTGTTTGAGCTTTGGCGATGGTTCTGGAAACAAGTCAGGCGCGCCCCGGTTAGGTCGGTTTTTTACCAAGAAACCTTGCCATGTCGACCTTCAAGTGGCCCAGATAATGCCGGGCAACTCGATAACGAGATCCCAAAGCGCGTCCCAGCCACCTTTCAGGGTGACAGGAATCATGATCCAGGGCGCTGCTGTTATGATCCGCTGCCGTTCCTGCTGATTGGCGTTGGGCCGGTCATCCAGCACCTTCTCGACCAGGTGTGCAAACGACCAGCCACACCAGTAAACGACTTCGCCGTGCGGGTCGATTACGTAAACCATATTAGGGAAACAACCGATCGCCCAGTGCATCTCGCCATTGACGTGATCCACCAGCAGGGGCCGCGGATCGCCATACTCCTTCTGCATTTCCGCGGCGAGCGCAATTTTTTCCTCCAGCGTTTGATGGGCATGGGTGCGCGAACCAGGGTGGGCTTCACGTACATAAACCACCAGAAACTCCACATCCGGATATTTGGGCATGAGTTTCCTGTAGGGATCGATGTTTTTGACAAACATCGGGCATGTGCTGCTGCCCGTTTCGATCACCACCCATTTGCCGCGATAGTCCGAAAGTTTCACCTCTTTTCCATTCAGGCTATGGAGCTTGAAGTCGTGCATGAAGTCGCCGGCTCTGGGACCGGGAAACTTCTCATACTCATAATTTGACGTCTTAACATTCGTAATTATAGTCTATGTGATTCCCGTTCCCTTTATGTGCTCAGCATATCCGGCGACAGATACTGTTGCCGGAACATCTCGAACGGCAAGGTGTCCTGCAATTCGATTTGCCGCTGCGCAGCGAATGACTCCTCGGCCATTCGGGTGTAGCGTGCGTTGACTTCGGCCGCCATCGGCAACGCCAGCAGGGTGCGCCGGTGCCGCACAGACTGCCCCTGCACAAATTGGAGATAGGATTTGTCGTGGTCCCGCTCCATTTTCCGCAAAACGCGCGCCGACGGCGTCAGCGCGGGATTCGCGAGCACGGCCGCAGCTGCAGCCGACGCATCGCGGTACGCGGTGCTGCAGTGAGCCTCGTCGAGCGCAGCGGCGACGGGCTCGCACTCGTGCAGCAGTTCGCTGCCCCATGTTTGAAGCGGGAGCTTCTCGCCTCGCCTGAGTAAGCGCAGGTTCGGATTCCGTCCTCTTTCAGCCACCCGGTGCTGGTTAACCGACATAGCGACGATTTCTTCGGGCGTGTCCCGCGGGCTGTCGCTCAACAGGCAATGCAGCAAAAACACATCGAGAAAGCGGATCACTTCCGCAGTGATGCCTATGGAGCAGAAAGGGTCGAGGTCGATGCAGCGCACTTCGACGTACTCGACGCCGCGCTCGCGCAGCGCATGCAGGGGG
>JACQOI010000193.1 GCA_016202615.1 Betaproteobacteria bacterium | reverse complement strand
TGTGATGGCGTCGCATGGATCCGGACATCCTTTCTGCATGGTGCGCAAGCGCACCCTTCACCGGAGCGGGCTCGCTTTCACGATCGCACCCCTTGCGCCCGCTCCAACGCGCCTCTCCCCGCAAGAGCCTTGAAGGGCAGGAGGTCCCGATGCCCACAGCTTAAGTAAGTGCCATTCAGCTCAAACCTGAGCTGACAGACAGCGACCGATCTGAAGCGGACGTTCTACTGTTTCACAACCCTTTAACGTTGCAAGGTGAGCTTCTCTGCTTATGGAAAAGTTGCACTCTGTTTAGATCTTTGTCGTTATCGTTGGTCATGCAAATGTCGAACGTCCGACTATAGCCCGAGCACAGTTCGCAGTCCCTGCTCCACCTGTTCCATATCCGCACGGGTCAATTTTCCCGCGACATCCAGAATGCGGGATTTATCGACCGCGCGGATTTGATCGATGCGGGCATTCGACCCGGTGCCCGCCGAAGGCACTGCCACCACCAGCGGTGGCCGCGGCGTGCTGCCCGTCGAAAGCGGCACCACGACCACGGTGAGCCGCTTCTCGTTTAGCACCGAGAGCGACATCACAACACAAGGCCGGCGCTTCTGGATTTCCCCTCCCACCGTCGGATCGAGATTGACCCAGACTACATCACCGCGTTTTAGGTTTTGCATGCGCGCCGCGTTTTTCTTCTAAGCCGTCGCCGATAGTCGCTTCCCAATCGCGCGTCTCCTGCCCGATTTTGGGGTTGCGTTTCTCCTCCTTGGTTACCGCAGCGGCAATCTTCGCCAACTCGTCCTCGTGGCGAGCGACTGCGTTTGCCACCAGTTCGGCAACAAACTTATTGCGCTGGCGCGCAGGAACTGCCGCCTTGAGCTTGGCGGCTACCTCTTCAGGGAGTCGTATTAAGATCTGTTGCGTTGACATGTCGATACCTCGTTTAACTTGCTCTATTCTACCATTTTGATATCATTTATCAATAAGCAAGATAACAAAATTCAAGGCAATCTTAAATAAAATCATCGCCATAGGAAATCAGAAAGGAAGATAACCGCCAACATCGGCTGCCAAGCGCACCTGCAAACCGCGACCGCCCTGCCGGTCATGCACTGGATAGAATTACTTGATCGGCGGCTCGACTGTAGTAGCTCAAACTTGAGCTGACTGGCTGCATCCGACCCTGCGGACGTTCACGCTATAGTGAAAACCGTGAGACATGCCTTGTTGTTCTTATTCTCTCCCGTCTGCTTCAGAATCAATTAGCAGGCGAGAGCCCTAAGAGGCGCTCACTGTTGCCGTGGGCGATCTTGGCCGCTGCCTTCGGCGAAAGCTGCGAGAAGACTTGTCGCCACAAGCCAATGACTCGCGAATACGCATTCAGGGAAGGCTTCACTCGGTCAGTCCCTATGACAACACGATCCTGAAAATCCTCCAGCAGCTCCTTCCAACCAGGACGCAACTGTCCATCATCGTCAATGCGGTCAGCGTAAAAGCTTGGGCCCACCCGGTTCGAAAATTCGAGGTACAGATTTGAATGAGTTTGCAGGAGCCGACGTAGCAGCGGGGGTTGTGCGAAGTCTCCAGCATGAGCCCACATCCAAATGCAGTTACGGTTTGACGGCAGCAACCGTTCCATTTCACCCACTGACTGTTCGGTTGCGTCCATATGTACGCTAAGCGGTACCTTGTACCTCTCCGACAATCTACAGATATGCTGCATCAATGGTGAATCCGCCGGAAAACGCATTCCTCGCTTTGGTTGACACACTTCAGTATTCGGGTGGACCTCACCGATGCCCTTGAATTTTCCAGCCCGAAGGTCCGACTCCAGGCGTACCAGGGCTTCCTGAGTAGACGCGCTTTCGAGCTTCCAGGCCCGCTCGCCTTCTTTGATGATAATCCCTCGTATGCCACCAAAGCCGAACACAAAGATGCGGTCAGGATGCTGTTGCGCGAAATCGAGAGCCACTTTGTCCGTATCAGGCCCTCGCTCCCTGGCCCCGTTGCCCGCCTTGGTTACGCCCAACTCGTCAAACAGCTTCACAAAGGCCGGCAGATCCCACGCTGGATCAGGATGGAAATGCATATCGATAATAGGCAGAGTCGCCGCATGAGTGGAGCCCTGAGCATAAGCGTTTGATGGCAATGCCACCGGGATGATCAGCATAAGCGCTGAGATCACGCCTGAAAGTAGCGTCATAGCGTTCTTCCTCCCTTAACGCCGCCGGAAGCTGTGCCGAGGACGCTACACCTGCGCTATGACGCTGTCAATTATGCGCGAACAAGCGGACCGGACCCATTGGGACAAATCGACCGGCTGCCATTGGCCGTTTTGAGCCGCTGAGCGGGTTCATTGGATCAGACCCGGGAAAAATATGTGCGTCCCCAATGGCACTACCTTAAGCCCGCCGCCCGCGAGCGCCGAACAACTCCTGTAGGGTGCGCCCTGCGCACCAGGGCACAAACCGGTGCAGCCGGGCGGACTGCCGATTTGGCTCGCGTCTAATAACTACGAATCCGGCCTCAAGCGCGTCGCTCGGCTGGGCGACGGCTGGCTCAATAACATCAAGAGCCCGGAAACTTACCGCGAATACTGGGAGAAGATCCGTGCCTATGCAACTGAAGCAGGGCGCAACCGCGATCGAGCCCGGCCTTTACTTTACCTTGGCCGCGGGCGGGAAGGACGCGGTCTTGGAAGGTCAGACATTTCTCGCCCAATACTACAATCGATCTTACGAGGCGGTGGCCGATGCGATGCTGTGCGTTGCCGGGTCCTGGAACGAAGTGATCGATGGTATAGAAAAATCGAACTTAACTCCTATGGCTCGGCTAGGTACTCGATGTCCGCCTGCCGCGATTCCGCAATCTTGACGTCCCGGTTTTGGTGTGACGTACACGCTGCGCTCATCCGTAGCGACGCCGCCCCCACCTGGAAGAGCAAAAAACAACGTGCCGCGTGGACGACTTGCTTGGATCTGATCCATCTCTCGGTTCCATTTCGACCAATTCCGGTTGCACTCGCGGAGAAACTTCGATGTCTCCTCCTCCATCGCAATTCGGCGCTTGTCTGCTTCTTTCGCTTCCCACTGGCTCCAAACGGAATCGTCGTTTACCGGGTGCGTCAAGACCGGTCCGGGTAACCGCGGATTTTCTATCAATTGTTTGGTCCGGTGTTCGAGCGATTCTGGGCTGACCGCCGCCCAAGCAAGACATCTCTGGTACGTGTCCGAAACTTCGTCGATTAATTTCTGAACGGCGGCATGTTTCTCTGGGGGCAAATGCAACATGAGACCTGCCACGGCTTCTCCGCTCCTGCGTTGCCATTGCCTCAGAGTACTTTTCCATTCATAGGCATTTGACCGCTCCTTTCCGGGCTTCGCCCGCTTTTCCGGGCAGTTTGACCAGTGCATTCCCCCCACCTTAATGGCGAGTTTCTCGATGTCGTCTCCTGCGATCCAAAGTCGCCAAGAAAGTGCTGCCGGCCTAAACCCGCGTGACAATCAGCCAGAGAAAAAGTGCATACGCACCAAGGGCCAGTCCCGTAACCAAGCCTCGCGTTTCCGGGTCGCAGACCGTTCTGCCAATAAGGAAGGTGATGCCCGCCCAGATCGAGAATGCCACCAGCAGTATTAGCGCCCAGACAAGAGGCGGAAACTTGCTCAGTGTGTCGATCCAAACGTTCTTTTCGGTCACGCGGTTTGGAATATTGCCAGTATTGGCGCGACCGGTAAGTACGAAATCTGCAATTGTGTCCCACACCGGCTCCGCGATAGCCGCGCCGTGTCCGCCCTTGACGTAGCGGGCCTGGAACACTCCCCGGGTGTCCTTTGCAACCTGGAATCCGTCGTGGCCTGCACTTCCGAGGTCTTGGCAGCCCAGGAACTGGAACAACTTCGGGAAAAAGGCGACTACCCAATCGGTAGTGGCTAAAAAATTCAGTACAGCGCCAACTCGCGGTGGTGTCGCATTCAGGAATCTGCTCCAGTCGTATCCGACTCTGACCACGCTACCGGCAAAGACAACGTTTTCAAACCGGGCGCAGGGATAGAGTTCTAGCGCTTTGGCGAGCAGGTACGTTCCGTTGCTGTGTCCAACGTACGAAAACTTTGCCGCCGGGTAGCGCGCAAGGGCCTCGGCATACTGATCCATGAGCCATTCGACCTTCCGACGGCGATACCATGGAACCAAAAACGGCAGCATCGGAAAATAGCCATAGCTGGAAGTCTCCGTCGCCCACTCGTCTGCACGGGAGGCGGCCCGCTGTCTTACGCGACGCGCGATCTTGTGAGTCCAGAACCCTTCGTCGCGGATGCCATGGATCACGAATACGACGTTCTTGATGTTCGGAGTCGGTTCTGAAAATTTCTCGTCGGACGGAACGCTGGCGTGCTGTTGGAGTTCTTCGGGTGACTGAATCAGCGCTTGCCTGAAGATCTGGGCACGGCCGGGTCCATGTTGCGAATCGTTGAGGCGGATAACATCTGCATGGCCAGAATAGGGTACATCGAGATAAACGAAGTCCCGACCCGAGACGAGATCTACGTTGTCCTCAGGCGCGACCATGTCGTCCCGTGACCCGAGAAGTTGCACTGTCAGGGCGCTGCCAGCACGCAGGCAGCCGGTGGCCGGATCGAGTAATCCAGTGCAGCGACGCAGTTGCAGCCATTGGATCCTGAGTTGCGTGATGAATTCAGCACCGCGCCGAATCTTGAAGATCAGGAGCCAGCGTCGCGTGACAAGGTGGATGGCATAACCAATAGCCGTACCCGCTCGCCACTGTATCGCGTGCTTGAAACTGAAGTGATGGGAGATGCGCCAGCCGCGGTTCATTCCTGCCAAAAGTACGATGCGAGTGACGATCTGTGCCCAGGGACGCGCCAGGATCAACTCCCTCTGATCTGCCGGAGAACCGCGCCGGTGGATACCACCGTAGAACTTTTCTACCGCCTCAAAATCCTTAACGCTTCTAAATGCGGCCAACAGGGCCTCGGAACGTTGACTTCCCTTTCGCAAGCGCTTCCGGCGTCGCTGATCGCGAGCGTATGGACGACCGCTTGCGCTGGACTGTTTTTTCAGATTCATCAGCCATACGTGCCTCCCTTGCGCCTGTATCCCGATCGCTCAGGCATAACGTTCGCGCCCAACCGCGCGCGGCTGCGATGGTTCACCGAAGTGCAGCGCTTCCCGCGCGTTGGTTTGGAGCGCGGGGTTAGCTGGCACGACTTCTTTGCCACTCAGCATATGAAACTCGCGAGGCCTTTCTGCACGCGCGCCACCAAACGGGTTCCGCCTCAAGTTTTGCACGTTCCCAATCGTGCTTCAAAAGGAGAGCGAGCCGCACGACGAATTCCTTGAGCTTTTCCTCGCTACTTGGGTTGGTGCTAATAGTCTCGAGTACGGTAAGAATCGCATGATCTTCACCGTCAATCGGATTCAGAATGAGCGAAAATTCCAGGTACAACTCGAGAAGACGATCTTTCTTTCCGCTCTGTGCCGCCTTGTGAACTTCGAGCGCCTTTTCCCGCACCTTTTCTCGCCACTTCGCCCGCTCCTTCGTGATGTTTTCGATCTTGATTCCCCGTTCGCTCGTTCTCAGTGTGACGAGTGCAGCCACGAGGCCAGCAACGACCGAAGAGCCGAGAACGGCAATGACCGCGGAACTGATAATAGTGGCGAAATCCATTGGTGCCGATATTGGGCCAGCTAACAGCGACTAAACGGGCAGCAGCACCTGGGTATCAATTATTGATACGGACGCCCATTATGCTACCGCAACAATCTGATCGGCAACGAGTTTCGGATGTTTGGGGCTCTCGGACAACCCCAATAATACGGCCAGGCTCGTGAATGACCGCAGTTGGCCGGATCACGACCGTTGGCGAATAGGCTGCTTCGCGACCCAAAGCAGCTGGCCAGTCTTGCAACAAGCGGATATTCAATTCTCGCGACACGCGCTCACTGCAGCACTGACCGCTCAGCACGGCGCGACGCCGCACAGCAATCGCGCGCTCACCTCAAACAGCCGGTCCTGCATCCATTCGGGGTGGAGAACGAGCAATCTTGCGCAAGACTGAGTGATCCTGGCCGAATTTGCACATCGCGTCGCAGTGTGCCTTTAGCTCTCCGGACGGCACGTAACTAACCCTGAACCGTTCCTGCGGTTCAATTAGTGAAGGGCGCGCGAGCTGAACCATGACGTCACGTTCCCGTGACTCGGGCGCCACCAAGTAAAACCAGCTCTTGTGGTCTGGAAGCGAGCGCGCCAGGTCTTTCATCCGCAGGATCCCAGAGAAAATCGACGTGCTGTGCTCGATTTCGAACGCGCATACAATGCGTGGCTCGCCGCGCTGCAGCCAGATCACGTCGATCAACTCCACGGTGTCGCGAACGTCCGGTGAAAGCCCGAGATCGGGCAGCTCTGTAATAGTGAGGAGCGAAAAGTCCTCCCCGTGACATATGCGATGGCGGTCGTTCCGCGCCACGAATACATCGTATCCCAGCGCGCGCCCGACGGTGATAAGGGAGTGCTGGGCCTGCGTGTGTTCCGAAGCCTCCTGGTGCTCGGAGAGAACCTGCTTGTGTCGCTGTGCAGCCGCTTTCGCAGCACGTTCTTCCGCTGCTTTCAGCGCGCTGTCCACGGTGACCGATACAATCAGCCGATTGGAACCCACCTCGAACAGCATCCCGGCAAACGCGCCGAGGTCCTTGGAGAGCTGATTGCGGTGGGCGTCGTTCGCTTGCACGATCGTCTCCCGCATGGATAGGTAGCTCTCCCACGAGCCGAGCTTCTGCTTGGTCCCGAAGAGCGCATTGAAGCCCTTGACAATCGCTGTGTTGAACGGTGGGACCACGGTCGGATGCAAGAAGTACACGATACTTGCCACCGCCGGCCCGAGGCCCTTGATTCGCGCACTGGCAATACGGCTCAACTCCGGCAACACTTGGTCTTCGCGCGTAGCGTTGAGACAGCCATTTAGGAAGTTGCCAAACGTGCGCTTGTTCGCGTCGTTTTCGTAGATGTCCGGGATGCGAAGCTTCGGCTTCCAGTAAAATGGATGCGCCGCGCCTTCGAACACCTGCTTCTGTTCGGTGATGGCAGTGAGCACGACCTCGAGCGGCGAGCCCCGAAAGTCATTGCCGAAAGTCCCTGCCGCAATCGCATCCACCGTATCCCTCACACCGCGGCGAATCGCGCGAAATGCCTTCATTCGCTCCTCGCCGCCGATGAACCACGTGTTGTAGACGGACTCCGGATCGGCTTTGTAACGGTCAATGACGGCCGTAAGCGGACTGTTCGATGCAGTGGCGTCGGTCATGCGCACGCTCCCCCCTCGCGTCAGTATAGCAAGGCCTGGCTGCCGTTGACTCACAACTTTGCTCTTTCAAATTCCTATTTGGGAGAGGATCGGATGCGCCTATCCCCAAAGGCGCCCCCCCGCTTCTGGCGAACACCCCTAATCTCCACACGTCGCGCGCTATGCAACGCTTCCATCGTTAGTTGATTAAGCGTGGTGTAGTCGGAGCAATTATCCCTCAATAACTATCTTATACCGGTTGGACACCCGCACAGCGCGCTTAACCTTCACGGTCGGCGCGTTCTCGTTGACTATGCGCCTTACCTCGTCGTAGGGACCTTGGCAGCCAACGATGATCGCAGTCAGTGCACCATCCGGCAGCTGGAGGAAGCTGTCGTCCGTGATCAGGGTGTCGGCGTGTTCGATGGCCTGCGAGCGTTCCTGCGCGATCAGACGAAACTCGTTCTCGTAGTGCCAGACCTTGCTCTTTGCCAGCAGCGTGCGCAATTCCGCACTGTCATCATTGTCGTACGGAAGCAGCAGTGGGAACTCTGTCAAGTATTCGCACTCAAGCGCGCAGCACATAACCTCGTTGCGCAGGCTGTATTCGAGGCAGATGCCCCGATGGTCGCCAGCGTAGTGAGACCACATAAGCACGTTCGTCGGGTCCGGCCCTAAACAATAGACCCTGTACCTCCTGTCGATGACCGGAGCGAGCGATTGAGCCGCCTGCTCTAGCAACTCTGTCGCGCGTGTCGGGTCGTTGAGCAGGGTGATACGCATTCGCTCGTTTGCATCGGCCGGCATCGGCTGGTGTCGATTGCATACTTCCAGGGCCCAGTCCGCATGTCGCTGCCGCTCGCCAGCATTTTGCAGCACCGCCGTGTTAAACCATGGCCGGCAGTCCCAAGGGTCATTGAAGAGGCCGGGACTTGAACAGTACAGCTGCCTTGTGCGCAGAAATGCGGCAAGCCGCTCTGAGTGCTTGGGGTCGGTGTCGACACCGAAGCGCTGCCAGTGATACAGGACGCGATGCCCAAAGTCCCACGCTGTTCGAGCCATAGATGCCCCCATGGAGGTCAATTTTGCGCCCGGCAGTACTGAACGAGAAGCGCTCTCGAATGCGCCATCAACGCGAGCGTTGACACCCGACGAAGGTCCGCCACGAGCCAGTTTCGATGAGCGACCGGTGCTGGCCGTTTTGAGCCGCTGAGCAGGTTCATTGGATCAGGCCCGAGAAAAGGTGTGCATCCCTAATGGCACTACCTTATGCCCGCCGCTCACGAGCGCCGAACAACTCCTGTAGGGTGCGCCCTGCGCACCAGGACATAAACTGGTGCGCAGGGCGCACCCTACAAGTCGGAATAGGCTTAAGGTAGTGACATTGGTGTGCCTCCCCAATAGCACTGACATGGAACAATGACCGCTGAAAACTTATTGCGTCACACCCAGCGAATGGATTAGCGCGAGCGCACGGCGTTGATTAATTTTTGTGGCTGTCCCTAATCTCCCTTCGTTCCACCACCTAAGTACCGTCGCGGCTGTAACATACCAAAAGGGGATGTCGGGAAAACACGTGATATCCGCGAGCACATATCCTTCAATTTCGTCGAGCTTTTTTAGGAACCCGCGTTCCTCAAAACTCCGACTAGATCCGACCATATACGAGGGACAAAAATAAACTCCGCTCTTCGTGATACTTCTTACTTCCCACTTTCTACCCTGAGGGTCAACCACGTCAAAACTTGCACCCTCGCTCGGAGCCAAACTCCCATGTAAGATATCTCTCGCTATGCGACGCTCTACAATAAAGGAGAATCGCCTACCGTCCGTACAATACTCCGTGACGTCATCAATAAGAACACATAACGCCCCAGCTAGAGCATTGGAATCCCAAGTCAGCCGACCATCAGGTGGACGCACCATTGGTTAACACCGGAACAAAACAATCCTGTTGGTGTTGGTGCCACTTCTATTATTACGTACCCCCCAAATGTTTGACGTTTTCGTGAAAATTTGCTGATTAATCAATAGTGCCTCGCACACGAACCCCGCCTGCACCCCGAGCGGAATAACGCACTCTTCTAACCTTAGCGTTGCATTACGAATCTCACCGACTTCAAACGCTACCCAGCCCCCGCTCTTCGTCACGCGATAAAGCTCTTTAAACACATCCCCCATCACGAGCGACCACTGCTCTATGGTTTTAGCCATGGTTATAGTTCCCGTGACCGCTTCCACATCAATCTCATTAAACCAACAACGCAGCCAGTTATCGCTTGCATATCCCACGATATCCAGGAACGGCGGCGAAGTAACCGTTAATTGCACGGACTCCTTCGCAATACCTTTGGTAAAACGAGCATCTCCGGTGAAAAATTGCCCAGACTTGGCGCTGTTCCCAAGATTCACTCTGTCTTGATCGGTAACATTGCTTAACAGGGATTTCGTCTTCTTCAAAATGATGCTCTTCGTATCCCGGTATTCCGGTTTCTGCTTCCGCTTTTCGTTGATTTTTTTCTGACTCTCCGCACTGACCGCCTGATTTGGAGGAAAGGTATAAACGGAAAAGAAACCGGGAGAATGGCCAGTCAGGCGGTTGGTTGCCACCATCCTTATCCATAGATCGATGCTGTCCTCTTCGCCATTGGCCTTGCGCTGCGCGAGGTATTTTTTAAGCGCGACGATTTCGGACTCGGTGTCCGAGCGATAAAACATCGAAAGATCGCGATCGGCGCTAAGCTTCTTGCGATACTTGATGTGCGCCAATCTCTCTTCAACTGACTTTGCCGTAGGGGGAACTAATCTGGGCTCGGCTAAAATCCGCGACAACGGGTTTACATCGTTGGCGACGACTTTTCTGCCCATCAAGCCTGCTTCTATTGCGGTAGTCCCGCGGCCGCTGAACGGGTCGTAGACCGCATCCCCTGCCATCGTGAAGCGCTTGATAAAATACCGCGGGAGCTGCGGCTTGAAACAGGCGCGATACGAGATTTCATGCAATGACGACGCCTGCCGCTGGCCCGAAGTCCAGAATTCGCCAGTGAGTCTGAGTATGTTTGATTGCCCGATTCGCAGGTGATCCTTTGTAATCCCAGCCGAATCGGGAACCTCATCAAATAAATCTCTCGTGACCTGAGGTTTTTCGTGGTCGGTATCGAGGACTCGCGCGAGATTAGTTGGCATAAAATACTAATTTTAGCATTACGAACAATTATAACCCCGCTGACCGTGTTAGTCACTGCACCGTAGCAATCCTGTTTCATGCACGCGCCCGCGAAAGCTAGCGGCTCAAGTGGTTCAGTGACGGTTGCACGGTCAAGTGATGATAGTATATGCAGCGTCCCTGCGGCATAGCAAGGGTCGAGGGTATCAGCCCGAGGCCATGTCAGCTCAAAGACAGGCGAGGAGAGAGAAGTGTCCAAAGTTGCACAGTATCAGCTCGATGAATACTATTATCATTACCCTGCGGTTGCGAGTGTTGTCACCAGCCATGCCGATGGCAAGAATAACGCCATGGCTGTAGCCTGGCACACGGCTATATCACGCAAGTCTCCTATCTACGGCGTCGCTATTTCACCCAAGCGGTTCACCCACGGGCTGATCGTGGCGTCGGGCGAGTTTGTCGTGAACTTTGTTCCCTGGGAGAAGCGTGAGCTGGTGGCCAAGGTGGGGGGATGCAGCGGGAGCGAAGTGGAAAAGTTCCTGGCATTTGGCATTGTGACTGCCAGCGGGAAGGTGGTGCAGGCCCCGGTGCTGGCGGATGCCTACGCCGCCTACGAGTGCCGGGTGATGGAACGGCGAGCGATGGGAGACCACGACTTGTTCATGGGCAGCATTGTGGCCCTCCACTGGGACAAGGAAGCGCTCAGCAAGGACAGTATGCTGGACCCGGGGCAGGCGCACCCGGTGCTCTACCTAGGCGGCGATTACTACGCAACCGCGAAAGGGAACGTGCTCCTGGACCGGGCCGCGCTGGCGAAGGGCACAGCGGGGCCGATGCGGTAAACCGCTTAATCTCTTTCAGCAGCAATCACACGGACCCCGCTTCGGCGGGGTTTGTTTTGTGTGTTTGACGTTCAAAAGCGGCAACTATTCGTCATTTTGGCGAACACACTTGAACGGCAGCATTTGGCCGGTCAGCGACCGTCAGGCGATGGTCGCTTCGCGACCCTGAAGAGACATTCACTGCGACTATCACCAGCGTCCGGTAGTCGGCCTAACCTGCCGCTCGCGCTTTGCTAGGCAAAAATTCACGAACGTCCGCAAGCGTCCGCTTTTGGATAGCCCCAACTTACCAAACGGCCAAAAGCAGTCATGGCTAATCAGCTGCCGTCGCCCGTTGCTAATTTTCGATTCCGCGCAAAATCGACCTTCGCCGGCAAGCAGAAAATGAGAAACCAATCCGCTTGCCGTCGCAGTGCGTCAGACGCCTAGCATGCAGCACTCAGCGGGAAGGTCGCTCGGCAATGCGCATAAAAGGCTCGATCAGGACGGAATTAGCGTAAAACATGCCCCCGAGGAAACCTCGAAAGGTGGTGTACCCTTGGAATCGAGCGGATTTGCTTGACAAGGTACTGACTAGGCTCCTGACGCAAAATGGCCGTTGCATCTGCACGACTGACTCAGCTGGCGCGCTGGCGGGCGCGAGCCTAACTTGGTGAAAAGGAATCGGCATCACGAGTCCATCTCGAAAATTTCCTGACGGTGCACACGCCCTTCACGGATTTCGCTACCAGCTGATGCAGTCGCTGGCGGCGTGGCTAAACTTGTGCCCCGAAGAGGAGCTTTGGCTGGAAGTGTCGGAAGACTACTCCATCCTATCCGAGAACACTGCGCTTGATGCACAGGTCAAAGCATCCCGCGCCGCCGCCGGTCCGACGAAATACAGTCTTCAATCAAAAGACGTGCGGGAGGCAATGGGCCGCTTTTGGGTGCGTGCAGAATCGGACCCCCGACGGCGCTTGGTATTCATTGCTAACGGCGGTGCGGCACGCGAGCATGGTTGCGTGTTTCCTTCCTCGCTCCCGGGACTCATCTACTGGGGACACGCAGCGCGAGACGCCGACACGAAGCCACTGCGCGACGCACTGGCAGGAATCTTTAAAGGCGACCCGATCGGCGAATGGATTGCTTCGGAGCCTTCGGACGCGGATTTGCGGCGGCGGTTGTTGACGCGCATCGAGTGGGCACTCAACGCGGAGCCTCTCGCCGAAATATCCGAACAGCTGCTCGAACAGATCAGCGGAATTTATATGGAACGCGGTCTGCCCGTCATTGGTGCAAAGGTCGGACAGCGGGCGCTACTTGATGTCGTCTTCGAAGTCGCAAGTCTGCCAAATGCCGATGACCGCCGCCTCACGCCGATGGCGCTTCATAGGACAATCGAAGAGGCGCTGGAAGCTCTCAGCGTCGCCAAGCTCATGGGCGCTGCGACCCGCCAAGAGGCGCCCTTTAAAAGTGCGCTCGTCACGGAATTGGGGGATGAGCGACCGGTGACAGCGTTACGCGCCGCTACGGTAAGGGACATCGTCACCCGCGCTACCGGTGAGGCAGTTCTATGGTTACACGGCGCGCACGGCGTCGGCAAATCCACGCTCGCTCGGCTTTTGGCCCGTTCCCACGGCGGGCGCTGGTTGGCGCTCGATCTTCGATCGGTGAACGATGACGTGAGTGTTCTTACAGCGTGGCGTGATCTCATCCGCACGATAGCGGCCGATGGACTACCGAGTGGCGTAATCATCGACGATCTAGACGTCAGCAATGCCGATGCCCTCGGCCGGCGCGTCGGCGTCCTCGCCCAAATGATCGGTGCGAAGGGTGGTCGCCTCATCATCACGTCGCAGAAGGAGCCGTCGCCGGCGAAAATGCCGTTCCTGGGTGCGACGGCGTCCGCAGTTTTCCTGGCGCCTTATTTCTCGGAAGACGACGTCGAAGAACTCATTCGCCACTCGAACAGGCCGGCTGAACAGCAATTGCGCGCGTGGGCGCTTTTCATCCGCATGTCCTCCGGTGGAGGTCATCCGCTGCTGGTTGCAGCGAAGGTTGCCAGCCTGAGCGCGCGCGGATGGCCTCGCGACGGGCTGATCGAGGATATCGGCAGTCCGAGCGAAGCTGTGCGCGCGACCCGTGACGAAGCGCGCGTCCTACTGCTCACCGAACTGTCGAAGCTCGATTCGGTTCGATCGCTCGACGCAGGGCAACTCTTGCGTCGCGTCGCGGCCATATTCGATCGCGTTGACGAAGACCTCGTGCTGCGCCTCGCCAAGTTGTCTCCAACCATCGGTACTGCGGGCGATGCTCTGGCTATCCTGCGCGGCAGCTGGCTCGAAGCGTTGCCGAATGGCGATCTTCGCATCTCGCCATTGATTGCCGACATCACGAGCGATGTACCGGCTGAGCAAACCCAGCTCTGGCGACGCGCTGCGGCGGAGTACTGGCTAGGCCGGCGTGTTCTTAATGAGCGCACGCTCCCCCTCTGTTTCTGGAACGCGTTCATCGGTCAGCACGACTGGGTACTACTCAAGCTGTGTCAGGTCATTCAGTCGCAAAAACCGGAAGTGTTGCGGGGTGCGGCGGCTTTCTTGTCGCCGATGACAGCGCTTCGAACCGATCAGGCCATCTACTCGTCACATGAGGCGGTCAATGCCGATCTGCGGTTATTGCAGTTCGAGGTCGCTAACGCTGTCGAATCTGATAGTGCGGCCGGGATTGCGTCGCGCCTCCTCGTAGAGTTGGACGCGCTCACTATTCCCGACATTCAGGCCGTGATGACCGTGATCGCTAGCTCAAAAGTGCTGATGGCCGACCGTGTCCGCATCTTGCCCACCGATCTCATCGAATACGGGCGGCGCATGCGACAGTTCATGCCTCGTGTGCGTGAACTCGGCGCGTGGGAGGGCATGACGGCTACGCAGCAAGCCATCTCCCGAGACTTTGGTGAGGACATCGACTTTGCCGATTTCCTTGTCGCTAGCGCACTATCGAAGGTTCGCAATTCCGCCGAGTTCTTGGCGGTCATCGAAGCACTGGACCGCATCGACATCGCTAGTCGAAATGGCATTCTTAACGCTTCAGCCTCGATTTTTGACGGGCTCTCCGTGTTCGCGGGCGCTGGATGGACGCGCGATCAGTTGGAAGAGCGCGACATGGCGCCAGCCCTGGCCGCCTACGAGCGCGCTACCGACATCGTGGGGCAGTGGGGCCGTTCCGATCTGATGATCGAACTCGCGTGCGCCTTGTCTGTCATCCGTGACGAAGGCTTAAGCGACATCGAGGGTGCTATTGCAATAGTCGATCGAGGAATAGCGCGCTTCGGCCCGAGTCCGGCACTAATCAGGCAGAAGGCAAAGGTTTATGGGCACCATAGTCGCGACGATGAGGCTATTCAGCTTATTCTAAGCGTCGAAGATACGGTTGGTGGTGCTTCCAAGTTAGACCGCGGGCTCGCCTTGCGCGATGGCGGAGTGTCCGCCGCCCGCGCGTCGCGATTTAGCGATGCGGCGCGATTGTTCGCCAAGGCGCACGAAGCGATAAGGGCGAACGGAGGGCATGAGGCGCTGGCTGCGGGATTGTTCGTCGATCGAGCCATGGCGCTCTGGGATGGCGGCGATCGCAAGGGCGGACTACTCACACTGGCGGACGCTTATGACGCCCTGAAGCACATCGAACAGTCAGCGTCACGGCAAAACGAGAGGGCGCATCAGTTTGCCCGAGCGGTCGGCGGCCTGTTTTTTCATGATCTAGATTTGTTTCCGCTTGGTGCGCGGCCCGTCGTTGCCTACGGTGGCGCTTCGGCGCTTTCCCTCGCCAAGGAAGAACTCGCGAACATCGATCTTAAGCCGCTTGCTGACAACTGGCGCGTCTTGGCCCTAATCGAGGCACAGTGCGGATTTGACGTAGGCATTAACGCGCGATCGCTTGCCGCTCAATCGGGGCCAGTGAATGCCTCCATCGAAGCTCTGATCGCGATGGCTCGTTATGGTAATGCGCTTCACGACTCCGATGTTTCGAAAGCCATTACGGCGGGAGTCGTGGCAACATTTGCTGCCCGGGCAGCCGCCATGGCTATTCGATCAAGTGCCGAGTTGGCGCACATCGATCCATCGGTTACCGCTGGCGCGACCATCGCAACAATGCGCTCGGACCCGACATGGCGGAACGCAGTGTTGAACGTGCTTGTTGACGTCTTGGTATTTCACCGTCTGTCTGGAACATGGTCCTCCGACGTCATCGACAGGCTTCGGCAGCCGTGTGCTGAAGCTTTTGGAAGTCCTGACATGGCTGACGGTTTGCTTAAGGCGGCGTTGGGTCTCTACGCGCTCAGCGCTGCAGCGCCATTTCCGTATTCCGTTGCTGCAGCGTCGGGGCGTATGGATGAACAGCTGACGGACGCAGTACGCCGGTATGACCGAGACATGATCTTGGTCGGGCACATCGCGCAGAGCTTAGCGCGACGCGCGCTTGAATCCATGCTTGTGCCGTTTCTGGAGCGCGGATGGCGCGATGTCTTGGAGCGGCAACGCTTTCGCCTGCGAAGTCCAGCGAAGTACTGCCCTGCGATTGAGGAGGCAGTCGCTGCTCTTCCGAAGGACGGATTAAGGGCCGCCGCGCGACTAATCATCGCGGCCGCACCGGCTGTTGGCGAAGTGTTGTCGGAAAGCTGGGAGGTTGTGCTACGACAAGCCGCGCGACTCCATTGAAGGGCTAGAAGAAGAGCGTTTCGGTCAGAATCCGCAGGGGAGAAGAACGAGCGCCAGCGGCAGCAAACCACGGTTCAAATGTTGGCTTGCGGCGTCACGATGACGACTGACCGATTGTGAGCGTGGTCAACGGTTTTGATGTTGTGATTTTCGCGTTTCATGATGGCCAGTAATGCCTACTCTCCATCGATTTCGCCCCATTCCGGAGCAACCGTGCGGCATTTACACGAGGAGGGCATTTATCGTGCCATCCTGGCTGATTTTGAGCGCCGTAACAGCGTGCTTTGTAAAGAGAAAAGCTGGTCACGATTGACGATGGCGTTGACCCCGTTCTCATCGCAGATCTTGATCAAAAAACGCCAGTTTGCCATCAAGATCGATGATCATGCTCAATTGTGGCAGGGAGCGTAAGTTCGGGTTATCGAAAAGCGGACGCTCGCGCTGGCGGTCCTAATTTTTCGCCTAGCAAAGCGCGAGCGGCAGGTTAGGCCGACTACCGGACGCTGATGGTACTCGCAGTGAATGTCTCTTCAGGGTCGGGAGAGTGAGCTCGCGTTCTTGAAAAGCTGACCTTCACCACAAAATCAGTAGGTTGAGAGTGCCGGAGCCCGCAGTCGGCCAAATGCAGACGGTTACCGATCAGCTACGATACCGACATCGCCTGACTGATCGATCGTGTCCTAACTACTACACTTGAGCCTAAGTAGCGGGGCCTGGAAATCGTTGCGCAGTGTGCGGGCAGCAAAAGATACACCGGCCATGTTTCACCGACGCTGAAGCGTTTTATGACGCGAGGCGCACGCATTGGCTTCGCCGCGCGGCCAGTTTTCTGGGCAGACGAACATCGGCCCCGATCCGCTGTCTGACGCGTTGGTATCCCGGCCCTGAGGGCAAAAGGCGCAAATTGAAGACAATGAATTCGATCATCCATCCGTTCGCGGTCCTGCTGCTTTGCGCCTTCGTCGCGCCGGCGCTGAGCGCCGATTTTGACGCGACCTGCCGCGTGCGCAGCGGCTACGATTTTACGTTGAGCGAGCGCGTGGTGTCGTTTGAGCGCGCCGCGGCGCCCACGCAGCGCTTCGAGATGAGCCGTGGCAGCCTGACGGAGAGCGGTAAACCGGTCGCGCTCGGAGTCAAAGACCGAGACCGCATCGCCGCGTTCGAGGCGACGCTGCGCGGCTTGATTCCGCGGGTCAAAGCGCTCGCGCAGCGCGCCGTCGACATCAGTATGGCGGCCATACGCGAGGAGGCAACCGCCGCCTCGCCGAAATCGGCTGCCAATCCCCAGCTCAACCAGCGCCTTCAGGCGCGCGCGAGAGACATCAAAACGCGCATTGCCAACAGCACGACCAGCAAGGACTGGCGCGGCGCCTCATTCAACCGCTATATGGTGGAGGTGCTTGCGGACGTGCTGCCGCTCGTCGGCGGCGACCTCGCGCAGCAGGCGGTGGAGGTCGCATTGCGCGGCGACCTTGCCGCGGCGAATGCGCTGAAGAATCGTGCGATCGAATTGCGCGCGTCGCTCGACGCGCGCATCCTTAAGCGGCTCGAAGTGCTGCAGCCCGAAATCGATAAGCTCTGTCCGAAGTTGCGCCGGCTCGATGCGCTCGAATCAGCCATGGACGCCGCGCTGCCCAGCGGCGGACGGCTCAACCTGGTCGAATTGGTACGGTATACACCTTATCATTAAGCCCTGTAGGTGAATGGGTTGCCTTACCACGCTTCAGTCGTTCCGTTCGAGGTCAGGGGATCTGGTATGCGAGCTTCGTTGAACTCTTTGCCTTCCCAGATGCACTAAGCGGGGTGAAACCAGTTATGAGCCGAGTTCGTACCTTTGCATCCGTCGTCGCGGGGGGCGCCTTGATCCTGGCCTTTGTGGGCGCCTGCACCAGCACGCGCGACTGGCGCAGCGCAAGTTCCGAGCCAGTAGGGCTAGCCCCTGATCCCGTCTCCGAGCGTGAAGCGCTGGTGCAGGTATATGCCGCCCGCACATGGGGCTGGCGCGGTTTGTTCGGCGTGCATACCTGGGTCGCGGTCAAACCGACCAACGCAAGTGCCTACAAAGTCTACGAAGCGATCGGCTGGCGGCTGCGCTCGGGTCCATCAGTAGTCACGGTAAGTGAGCGCCATCCTGACGCCCGCTGGTTCGGTAGCTTTCCCGAACTGATCGCAGATAAGCGCGGCACGGGCGTCGACGCGATCATCGAACGCATTGACAAGGCGGCTGCCGGTTACCCTTACGCCGACAGTTACACGGCGTGGCCGGGCCCGAATTCGAACACCTTTACAGCCTGGGTGCTGCGCGCGGTGCCCGAATTGAGGGCCGACCTGCCGCCGACGGCCATCGGCAAGGACTATCTGGGCGAGGACATCGTTTCGAGCGCCCCCAGCGGTAGCGGCCACCAATTTTCGCTCCTGGGCTTGCTTGGCATAGCGGCAAGCGGTGTCGAAGGCCTGGAAGTCAACGTCCTCGGCCTGACTTTCGGGATCAATCCGTTCGATCTTTCCCTCAAGCTTCCGTTAGTCGGCCGTATTGGTCCGGAGCGCAAGGTCGACACTGCAGTCGTGGGGCTGTGAAGAGGCGGCGCCTTGAAGTGAGAACTGATGTGCCGCGGTGGCGGGATCCCGATTGAACGATTGCGTTCAGGAAATCTAAACAGGTATTTGGTTCAATAGCGCCATCTCAATCGCTTCCGGACATTGAAGAAGAATCGCCACCGTCTGATTGTGGCCGATAGTACGCACCGGCTTAGGGTTTCGCGATGCAGACGGGCAACCGGCATCCGGACGAAGCGGCAGCGACGGGTCGGACCACGCCAAGTCTCTGCAATCTCTACACTTTCGCTCCAACTGATCGCCTTATCCGACCTTAGAACCTCATTTCCAGCGTCAAAACCATGCGCATAATGCTGCGCGGATCCCGCAGCGCAGGAAATGGCGGTTGGTGCAGCGCATCGCTTCTTTCCTTAATGGCGTGTATTTTATCGACGAGAACGCGCCGCTAAGTATATGGAACGCCTCTTTCTTGCGGTCCTATGTCGAAAAGTCAAGGTGTTACGCTGGTGCGACCCGGTTATGGGCGCGGTATTTGACGGCTGCCGCGAAGTCCGCTGCAGCCGGCAGGAGGATTTCGAACGATTCGCCCAGAATACGAACGAACTCGCGGCGTACGGCTTCGGCTTCGGAACCGGAGAGTTGCCCCATGCGAACCTTACGCGCCACCAGACTGGCCAGTTCAACCCGCGTCCACGTGCTGGTTGTCAGTTCGCCAGGCTTCAATTTCAGGACGAAGGCTTCCACCGCATCGCTTGCGTCCTCGGCAATGACCAGTGGCGCAACGAAGCTCGTATCGAGGTAGACCATCAATATCCCTCGTCCCGCAGCTTGCGAATCAGCTCCGCGCTGGACTTCCGCGCCTTCGGCAAGGCAGCACGGAACTCCGAAAGCGAACGAAGCGCCATCTTCGGCGCGGCAACCGGTACCAGCCTGGCGACTGGCTGCCCGCGACGCGTGATGACGGTCTCCTCGCCGCTCTGAGCCTTGCTCACCAGCTCGCTCAAATGCGCTTTGGCCTCGGCCAGATTGACGGCACCCATGGTTTTCTCCGGTTGGTCATGTTGTTGGTCATATAATACACCGCAACGGACGTGTCAGGCCGGACCGGCTTCCACAGCGGGATAACCGGCGCGCATTTGGAAAAGGTAGCGCCGGCTGAATCGGCGCTACACGACCCGCACGGCGTGTGCGGCGAGGAAAGGCAGATGCTTCAGGCCGGCAGCGGCGCGTCGAAGTCGTCCGGGTAGCGGAGCTTTCCTTTCAGCACTCCGAACTTCACCTTGCGGGATGCGTCGAGCGGCACGAGCTTCGCGCGCGGCACGCCGTTTTTCGCGATCACGATCTCGGCACCCTCAGCAACCTCTTCGACCAGCCGCGAGAAGTGGGTTTTCGCCTCGCGAATGTTGACGATGACCATCGGTTTGACCTCCGCTGCTTGGTTTACTTGAACCAAGGCATTGACGTCAGACCCGAAGCAAAAAGTTCGTCTGTCTCCTCTCTCCTCTCGCCTCTCAATCTTTTTGATACGTTCCGATCAACTCGAACTTCTCGAGGATGTGACCCTGCATCGCCTTTTCGAGCTGCGCCTTGTTCGGGCGCTTCAAATCCGGCAGTACGGTGTCAAGCGCGTAGAGTTTGTGGAAGTAGCGGTGCCGGCCGATCGGCGGGCACGGGCCGCCGTAACCGGTGCGCTTCCAGTCGTTGAGCCCTTCGAGTGTTCCTTGCGGCAGTTCGCCCGGCTTGACCGCTTCCTTGAGGCCGGCCGCGCTCGGCGGGATGTTGTAGAGCACCCAATGCACCCACGTCAGCTGTGGCGCCGCCGGATCGGGAGCATCGGGGTCGTCGACGATCAGCGCCAGGCTCTTGGTTCCCGCCGGCAGTCCGCTCCACGCGAGCGGCACCGAGATGTCCTTGCCCTGACACGTGTACAGCTTTGGAATCGAACCGTTGTGGGTGAACGCCGATGAGGTCAGTGCGAGTGCCATGATGATCTCCAGTATAAGGAGCTATTTCAAAAATGCATCGAAACCGCCGTTGAACGCCGATAGGAACCCGTAAACGAGTGAAGGGGTGAACGGGTGAACGAGTGAGCCCCCTCACCCTTCACCCAAATGATGTATCCGCGGCTAATCGTCGTTTTGCTTTTCCGAGATCCATCGCCTACAACTGCGCGAGCATCTTGTCGGCGCCGCTCACTTCGAACTTGCCCGGCGCTTCGAGGTTGAACGCCTTGACCACGCCGTTATCGACCAGCATCGAGTAGCGTTGCGAGCGTATCCCCATGCCGCGCGCCATGAGATCGAGCTCGACGCCGAGCGCCTTGGCGAACTCGGCGCTGCCGTCACCCAGCATCCGCACCTTGCCGATCGCGTGCAGATCCTTGCCCCACGCCGCCATCACCATCGCGTCGTTGACCGACACGCACCAGATTTCATCGACTTTCTTCGCTTTGATTTTTTCAGCTTCCTGCACGAAACCGGGCAGGTGCAAGGCACTTCACGTTCGTGTATACGCGCCGGGCACCCCGAAGATCACTATTCGCTTGCCTTTGGTCGCCTCTGAAATCTTGACCGCGTCCGGCCCGGTCGGGCAGCCGTGGGTGTATTCGACCGGCAATTCCCACAACGTGCCGTCCGGCAGCTTGTCGCCAACCTTGATCGTCATTGCGTCCTCCTTGAGCGGTTAATCGAATCGGTGATGTGATAGTATACAACTGTTGTAACGACGCAAGTCCGGCGTCCGCCGAATTCCTCCTCCGCAGGCCGAACCGGGAACGGCAAGAAAAACCAAAACAGCAGCTAGCAGCCTGTCGGACTTAGCATTTCGAACAGGCTGCTAAAGGCAAAACGGGCTGAAAATTCGACGTGAAGTTCCGCAGGAAGGCTCCATTGCACGCACCGACGCAAGTTTGCAGGGCTTTGGTGGCCATTGATCAGTATTTTTTTCTCAATCTTGCAGCTCGTTTTGCTTAAGGAGTTTGTCGGATCGCAAGTCCGAAAAACTCCTAGCCGCAGATAAACGCCGATAAATGTGCACACTGTTTCCTGTAATGTCCGTTGCGTCTATCGTCTGCTTGCTTTCCTTCGCGTCCTTCGCGGTAAGGCCTTTCAGCAGTTAAGCTTTGAATCGGGAGAAAATCTTGACACCACGCAAGATGGTCGAAGGCAAGGTCGTGATCGTCACCGGCGCCGGGCGCGGCATCGGTGCCGCGATCGCCAGATTGATGGCGCAGCACGGCGCCAAGGTCGTGGTCAACGACATCGGCGTGTCGCTGGCAGGTGAGGGCGGCGACCAGGCGCCGGCGCAGGAAGTCGTCAATGAAATCAAAAAAGCCGGCGGCGAAGCGGCAGCCAACTACGACAGCGTCGCCGAATTCAAGAGCGCCGCAAAAATCGTGCAATGCGCGCTCGACAACTTCGGCCGCATCGACTGCGTGGTCAACAATGCGGGCATTCTGCGCGACATGATCTTCCACAAGATGACCGAGGAAGACTGGGACGCAGTCGTCAACGTGATACTGAAAGGCGCGTTCAACACCTGCCGCCACGCCGCGGAGCATTTTCGCCGGCAGGCGAGCGGCGCGTTCGTGCACATGACCTCGACCTCGGGACTTATCGGCGGCATGGGCCAGGCCAACTACGGCGCCGCCAAGCTCGGCATGGTTGCGTTGTCGAAAGCAATCGCGATCGACATGACGCGCTTCAACGTGCGTTCGAACTGCATCGCGCCGGTCGCGTGGACGCGCATGACGGCGTCGATCCCGGCCAAAGACCCGGCCAGCGCTAAACGCGTCGAGCGGCACCAGCGGGTCACCGCCGGACACAACGCTCCGCTCGCGGTGTTTCTCGCAAGCGACGCTGCCGCAGGCGTCAGCGCGCAGGTGTTTTATGTTCGCAAGAACGAAATCTTCCTGATGAGCCAGTCGCGTCCGCTGCGCGGCGTCCACCGCAACGACGGCTGGACGCCGCAGGCGTGCGCCGAGCATTTGTACCCGGCGTTGAAGAGCTTGTTCTATCCGCTCGAGCGCACGGCGGATGTCTTTTCCTGGGACCCAATCTAGAAACCAGGATACAGACCGCAAAGGACGCAGAGTTCACAGAGGAAAAACAAACCCAAACGAAGGAACGGTAGATGTACGACAAGTTCCACCAGTACTGGAACGAGCTTGCAGTTTCGGCGACTTATGCGCTCGCCGCGCGTGAGCGGCGCAGCGCTCCCAACAGCGGCCGCGCGAAGCCGGACAAAGACCGTTGAAATCCGGGCCGCAAAGCGACACCGCGTGGCTTGCCGAGCTGTGCCTGAGCCGCATCGGCTTCGCCTTGGTCTTCACCACCTACTCCGCGGCACTGCCGCTCTTGAAAACCGACTGGAGTATGTCGGCGAGCGAGGCCGGCCTGGTGCAATCGGCGTGGCACGTCGGCTACCTGATCTCGCTGTTCGCGGTCGGCTTCATTACCGATCGCATTGGCGCGAAGCAAACCTTCCTCGCCGGCGGCATCCTCGCCAGCGCCAGCGCGCTGCTGTTCGCATTTTTCGCCGACGGCTTTGTTTCCGGGCTGCTGCTCTACGGGCTGACCGGCTTGTGCTCGGGCGCCTCCTATACGCCGGGCCTGACGCTCGTTTCCGAGCGTTTTGTCGCGTACCAGCGCGGCCGCGCGATGGGCTGGTTTCTCGCCACGTCATCGCTCGGCTACGGCGTATCGCTGATCCTGAGCGGGTTCCTGATGCCGTACACCGGCTGGCGCGGCGCATTCATTGCCACCGCGTGCGGCCCGCTCGCCGGCACGTTCATCTCGTTCTGGACGCTGCGCGCGACACCCAACGTGGTCCATGCGCGCGGCGAAGAGCACATTGGCGGCTTCGCGCTGCTCTCAATCTGGCGCAACAAACCGGCGATGCTGCTGATCTGGGCTTACGTGTTTCACTCGTGGGAATTGCTCGGACTGTGGGCGTGGCTGCCCGCCTACCTCGCGGTGTCGATCACGCACGGCGGCAACATGACGGTGCAGGCCGCCGGCATCGGCGCCATGCTGACCGCGCTCACCTATATCACCGGCATGGCCGGCAGCATCTACGGCGGCGCGCTCTCCGACCGCTGGGGCCGCACCAAAGTCATCCTGTGGGGCGCATGCCTGAGCCTCGTTTGCTCGTTCACGTTCGGCTGGATGATGGCGCTGCCGCTGTGGCTGCTGGTCGCGGTTGCCGCGCTCTACAACATCACGGCGATTGCCGACTCCTCGGTATATTCGACCGCGATCACCGAGCTGGTGCCGCCGCAATACCTCGGCGCCGCCTACGCGCTGCGTTCGCTGCTCGGCTTCGGCGCTGGAGTCATCAGCCCGTGGGTGTTCGGGCTGGTGATCGACTGGGCGCGCGGCGAGCCGCTGCGCTCGGAGACGATGGCGTGGGGGCTGGCGTGGACGTCGCTCGGCATCGGCGCCGTGCTCGGACCGCTGATGACGCTGAAACTTCGCCGCATGCCCGAAGCC
>JACQOI010000200.1 GCA_016202615.1 Betaproteobacteria bacterium | reverse complement strand
GTAGGGAATTTCGTAGTGTAACGACACCACGACATAGTTGGATGAGCTCGGCGCGCGCGTCCCGGCGAGCGGGCCGGTCATGAAGATCAGCGGCACCTCCGGGTCTCCAGCCTTCGCTCCGCGAGGCGTTTCTTTCGCCAGATAGTAGAGCGCAAGCCCGGTGCCGCCCACATACTTGCGCAATACCTCCACCGGAGGAAGCGGTTCGGTCCAGGTCCGGTGCGTGTTCAAGTCAACCCGCAGAATTCGATCGGCGTACCCGTACGCCATGGCATGTCTCTTACTGTTCACAAATCGGTCAGACCAAGCGGCGGGGGTGCTTTATTCTGCCTTGATCCCGGCGGCCTTAATAACTTTTGACCACTTGACTAACTCCCTCTCAATATGTCCCGTAAGCTCTTTTTTTGCTACAGTACAGCTTAGCACTTCGGCTTTACGGCCGCAACGCAAAGCGTTGTCCAATAGTATCAGGCGCCTACACCGCAAACGACAGTCCCTAGGAGTTTGTCGGACTTGGGTCGGACAAACTCCTTAGCGGCCGGTTCGAAATGCTAAGTCCGACAGGCTGCTAGGCAGCCCGTAGTCGCAACCGCAAGCACAATGCCGTAGACTATTTATTCTCTAATGCCTGGATCGAAAGATCGGGCAGGTCAAGGACGAAAAATGCAGAGAGACTTGCCGCGCATCCGCTTGTTGGTGGGCCCGGCCACATTGCCGAGCCAGGGTAAAGACCGTATGGACTTCCTAAAGTACCGGCACAGCGGCCGTCCGCGCATGACTGGCCAGGAGCTGCTGGCGGCGGTTCCGGAGATCGCGCAGGTTGCGTGCGTCGAAGTGGACGAGGGCAACCCGTACGAAACAGCAACGCTCGAAGATGTGCGCAAGCTCGCCGCGCGCGTGAACGAGCTGTTGCAGTTTCCCGAGGTGGACGGCGTCGTTTTCGTGCATGGCACCAACACCCTGGAAGAGACGGCCTATTTCCTGACGTTGACTGTGCGCAGCGTCAAGCCGATCGTAGTGACCGGCGCGCAGCGGCCCTTTACCGCGCTAAGCACCGACGCACCGCTCAATCTGCTGGACGCGTGCAGGGTTGCGGCTCAACCGGAAGCGCGCGGCAAAGGCGCGGTGGTGGTCGCGAACGGCGAAATCAATTCCGCCCGGGACGTGACCAAAACCAACACTTACCATGTGCATACGTTTCGCAGCCGTGACGTCGGCCTGCTGGGATATGCGGACGCAGACAAGATCGTGTTTTACCGCGCACCGATACGGCGACACACGGTCGACAGCGAGTTCAGCCTGGGGAGCGTCGAGCGCCTGCCCCGGGTGGACATTCTGTACATCTATGCGGGCGCACAGCGCGGAATGGCGGAAGCAGCGTGCGGGCTTGGGGCCAAGGGCTTAGTCGTTGCCGGCGTAGGCGCGGGCTCGTCCGGCGATCTCGCGAAGGAGTGCGCCGATATCGCCGCCGCGGGCCGGGCCGTCGTGGTGCGCAGCTCCAGAGTGGGCGAGGGACGCGTCGTCCGCGAAAGTAACTATCACGAACCGGGCATGGTCGCCGCCGATAACCTCTCACCGCAAAAAGCGGCGCTGCTGCTATCGTTGGCGCTGACTCGAACAAGCGAACCGGACGACATACAACGCATGTTCGAACAATACTGATCCCCGGGCTGATCCACGCCGCGACACGGTGGCGGCCGAGGTGATCGGCCAGCGCTTCGTTTGCGACGCAGCTCGCCGCGCGACGCCCGACGCCCGCGCATCAACGTGCAGGACCGAGTTCGAGTCGGGTCGAACCTTTTTCAATGTAAATGCGCGCCGGCTTGCGCCGTTTCGCCAGCTCGTTGAGCAGTCGAACTATCGGCTTCTCGAAATAATATTCGGTCTGAATAGGCCCGGCCGCCAGCATCTCGTCCACCTGCGTTCCGGCATACGAGTAGCGCAGCAAACGCTCCTCGTCGCTCACGTTCGGATATTTCTTGCGCAGCCCCGGCACCGCGGGCTCGGGCGGCGGAGGTTCGAGAGGAATCGACTGCGAGCCATTCGCGATGATCCGATCGCGCACGTCGGGATCGGCCGGCGCCAGCAGTTTGCCATAATAACCGAGCGCGTATTTTTTTACCTCGTCCGGCACGATCCGGTAGCGCTCGCCATGCACCACGTTGAGCACCGCTTGCGTGCCGACAATCTGGGAAAACGGCGTGATCATGATCGGCCACCCGAGTTCCCCGCGGATGCGCGCGCATTCGTGCAGCACTTCGTCGAGCTTGTGGGAGAGCCCGGCTTGCGCGAGCTGGAACCTGAAATTGCTCTGCATCCCCCCGGGCACCTGGTGCTCGAAATGGAACGCATCGTATTCAAGCGGCACTCCGAGCGGCTTGCCTTCCTGGACGGCGATCCTGCGGAAGTGCTCGCCGACTTCGTCGATCAGCGCGTCATCGACGTTGACCGTGTAGCCCATGCCGCGGAGATTGCGGACGATCGTCTGTGTCGCAGGCTGCGCCTCACCGTTGGCGAGCGGGGCGATCGAAGTGTGCACATGGTCGACGCCGAGCTTGACGCCCTCGAGATACACCAGCGGCGCAAGGCCGGTAATGCAATGGCTGTGCAGCTCCAGGGGCAGCTTGCCCATCACTTTCTTCATTGCCGGAACCAGCGTGCGGATGCGGTCAGGCGTGAGCAGCCCGCCCGCGTCCTTGAGCATGATCGCATCAACCCCTGCGCGTTCGATCAGTTCTTTGGTCTTTTGCATGTAAAGTTCGTCGGTATGAACCGGACTGTGGCCGAAAGCCAATGCGCCGATCGTGTATGCGCCGAGTCCCTTCGCGAACCGCAAGAGGGGAACAATGGAGTCGAGGTCGGCCAGCGGATCAAATGTCCTGAAACGCCGCATGCCGTTCGCGACGAGCCGTTCGATCCACAACAACGGGATGTCATCCGGAACTACGTGGAAGCCAACGCCGCTCCTGCTGAGGACTCCCCCAAACATCGGGGTACGAGTAATGGCCTGGCACAGCAGCCGCACTTTTTCCCACGGGTTCTCCTTCAAGTAGCGCACGCCGACATCGACGTGAACATTTCCACTTGGAAGGTCGATCGCCTCGAATCCGATGCGGTCCATCCGTGCGGCGACCGACAGCATCATGGCAGTGGTCATGCGCGTGGCCCACAACGACTGGTGCGCGTCGCGCAAAGTGGTGTCGATGACTTTGATTTCTGTCATGGGGCGCTCCCCGTTTGGCAAAATCGCGCCGCGCCAACCGCAAAGCTCATCGCTTGCAGCCGGAACTCCTCGCACTTCAATCGGCCGTTACTCCCGACTTCTTCACTACCTCGCCCCAGCGCTCGTACTCGGATTTAACGTAGGCGGTGAACTCCTCGGAGGAGTCACCCACCGTATCGAAGCCGACACTGTTGAGCCGCTCTTTTACCTCGGGCAGCCTGAGCGCACGCACGAACTCGGCGTTGAGCCTGGCGACTATTTCTTTCGGGGTGTTGGCTGGAGCAGATACGCCATACCAGCCCTTGACATCGAGGCCGGGATAGCCCGCTTCCCTGGAAGTCGGGACATCCGGCAATGCCGGGAGCCGGGAAGTCCCCGTCACGGCGAGGCCGCGCAGCCGCCCGCTCTTGACATGCCCCGTCGTAGCGGCCGGGCTCAGGAAACTCAGCGCGATGTGGCCGCCCAGCAGGTCGATCGCGGCGCCCGATGAGCCCTTGTAGGGTATGTGGGTCATCCTGGTGCCGGTCATGATTTTGAACAACTCCCCGGCCAGTTGGTTCGCCGTTCCCGAGGACGCGAAGGTGAGCTGGTCCGGGTGCGCCTTGGCGAACGCCGCCAGCTCCTTGAGGCTTTTCGCCGGCACGCTCGGGTGCGTTACGACGAGATAGGGTGACGAGGAAAGTTGCGTGATGTGCTCGAAGTCACGCAGCGGGTGATAGCCGAGGTCCTTGTACATCCACGGCGCGATCGCCAGCGCGCCAATATAGGTCAACACCACCGTGTAGCCGTCCGGCGCTGCTTTGGCGCCCAACGCGGTGCCGGCGTTGCCCTGTGCTCCACCGCGGTTTTCAACGACGACCTGCCGGCCCAATGACTCGGAGATTTTCGGGCTGATGGTGCGGCCCACAAGGTCGAAGCCGCCGCCGGGGAGAGCCGGCAGGATGAAGCGTATCGGTTTGGTCGGGTACTGCTGCGCCGAGGCAATCGAAGCGCCCGCCAGCAGGACAACGCTAATTCCACGCAGGGTGTTCATCAATGTCATCTCAGGTTCTCCTTGGAGGTTATACGATGGGACTCACGTGATTTGCTGCTAAGCTCCAGACGCAACCCCTTACCTTCGACATAAACATGGGCGAGCTTCGGGCGCTTGGTGATCTCGTTGAGCAGGCTGACCAGGGGCCTCTCAAAACGGTATTCGGTTTTGATCGGGCCGGCGGCAATCATCTCGTCCACCTGCGACCCCGCGTACGAATAGCGGAGCAATCGCTCCTCATCGCTGATGTCGGGATATTTCTTTCGTAAGCCTGGCACCGCCGGCTCGGGCGGCGGCGGTTCGAGGGAAATCGATTGCGAGCCGTTCTCAATAATCCGGTCGAGCACGTCGGGCTCGACCGGCGCCAGCAGTTTGCCATAATAGCCGAGCGCGTATTTCTTCACCTCGTCCGGAACGATCCGGTAGCGCTCGCCATGCACAACGTTGAACACCGCCTGAGTCCCGACCAGCTGCGAGAACGGGGTAATCATGATGGGCCAACCGAGTTCCCTTCGGATGCGCGCGCATTCATGCAGGACTTCATCGAGCTTGTGTGCTAGCCCGGCCTGCGCGAGCTGGGATTTGAAATGGGACTGCATCCCGCCCGGCACCTGATGCTCGAAATGGAACGCGTCGTATTCCCCCGGTATCCCGAGCGGCTTGCGTTCTTGTTGCGCGACTTTGCGAAAGTGCTCGCCGACCTCGTCGATCAGCGCGTCGTCGACGTTGACCGTATAGCCCATGCCACGGAGATTGCGGACGATGGTCTGCGTTGCCGGCTGCGCTGTGCCGTTGGCGAGCGGCGCAATGGACGTGTGCACCGTATCTACACCGAGCTTCACTCCTTCGAGAACCACCAGCGGCCCAAGACCCGTGGTACAGTGAGTGTGCAGCTCCAGCGGCAGATCACCCGTCATCTTTTTCATTGCGGGGACCAGCGTGCGTATGCGATCAGGCGTGAGCAGCCCGCCGGCGTCCTTAAGCATAACGGCATCAACACCCGCGCGTTCGATCAATTCTTTCGTTTTTTTCGTGTAGAGCTCGTCGGTATGAACGGGGCTGTGGCCGTAAGCCAGTGCTCCGACGGTGTAAGCGCCCAACTCCTTCGCGTACTTCAACGTATCGACCATGTTGTCGAGGTCATTCATTGCGTCGAACATCCTGATGTGCCGCAGGTCGTTCGCGACGAATCGCTCGGCGACCAACATCCCTAAATCGCTGGGGACGACGTCAAAACCGATGAACGTCTTGCTCCGGATAATTCCCTGCAAAGGAGTACGGCTGAATTTCTGGCGCATCAGCCGCACCCTTTCCCAGGGGTTCTCCTTCAAAAAGCGCACGCAAACATCAAAGTGACCGAGCCCGGTGAACTCGATTCCGTCAAAGCCGATGCGGTCCATGCGCTCGGCGGCCGACAGCATCATGGCGGTGGTCATGCGCCCGGCCCACAACGACTGGTGGCCATCGCGGAGAGTAGTGTCCATGACTTTGATTCTCCTCATGTGAGATTCTCCGTCAAGCGGCTTTGCATCATGAACTTTTCCTCCACCCAACGCGTGGTGCCACGGCCCCGCCTAAAGTCGGGATGGGCCAGTACCGCCTGGTGAAAGGGTATCGTGGTGTGCACGCCCGCCACCTTGAAACTGCCGAGCGCGCGGGACATGCGCGATAACGCCGCGGCGCGATCCTTGCCGTGAACGATGAGCTTGGCTATCATCGAATCGTAGAAGGGCGGGATGAAATAACCCGGATAACAATGCGTATCGACGCGAATCTCCGGTCCGGCCGGCGGTTGCCACTCGGTGACGAGGCCCGGGCTGGGCATGAAATCGCGCTCCGCCCTCTCGGCATTGATGCGGCATTCGATCGCATGTCCGTTGAACCTTACGGCGTCCTGCGCAATCGATAGCGGCGCTCCACCCGCCACCCGAATCTGTTCGGCCACGAGGTCGATGCCCGTGATCATCTCGGTGACCGGATGCTCGACCTGAATGCGGGTATTCATTTCCAGGAAATAAAACGCGTCGGAATCCAGATCCAGGATGAATTCGACGGTTCCGGCATTCGTGTAGCCGACGTGTCCGGCGAGACGAACGGCGGCCTGCGCCATGCGGGCGCGCAGATCCTGATCGATGACGGGGGAAGGGGCCTCTTCGATCAGCTTTTGATGCCGGCGCTGGGTCGAACAGTCGCGCTCGCCGAGATGAACGATGTTGCCGTGGCTGTCAGCGATGACCTGGATTTCCACATGCCGGGCATGCTCGACGTAGCGCTCGATGTAAAGCGCAGGATTGCCGAAGGCGGCGCGCGCTTCGGCGCTCGCGCTGTCGAAGGCAGTGGCGACCTCTTCCGGCGAACGCACCACCCGCATGCCGCGGCCGCCGCCGCCCGCGCTCGCCTTGAGCAGGAAAGGAAAGCCGGCCTCGCGCCCAAATGCCAATGCGTCCTGCGCCGCCCGCACGTGATCGGTTCCGGGAACTATCGGCACCCCAAGCTCGGCGGCGATGCGCCGCGCCTGCAGCTTGTCGCCCATCGCTTCGATGGCGGCGGCGGACGGTCCGACAAACTTCAGTCCGTGCTCGACGCAAAGGCGCTGAAATCCCGCCCGCTCCGCGAGGAAGCCGTAGCCGGGATGAACGGCGTCGCAGCCGGTGCCCTTCGCGGCAGTGACTACCGCTCCCATTTTCAGGTAGCTCTCGGTTGCCGGCGCGGGACCGATGCATACCGCGCGGTCGGCGATCGTCGCGGCCAGCGACTGGCGATCGGCTGCCGAGACGCCGACCACCGCCTCTACACCGAGCTTGCGGCAGGCCTGAATGATGCGGACGGCGATTTCTCCGCGGTTGGCGACAAACAGGCGCTTAATCCCACCCTCTGCATTCACTGGATCTTGCCTGGCGCATCGATCAGGTCATGCTCGATGAGGATGAGCGGCTGCCCGTGCTCAACCATGGCCCCGTTTTCAACCAGGATTTTCACCACGGTTCCCGCCACGCCGGCCTTGATGGAGTTAAAGAGCTTCATCACCTCGACCAGGCACACCGTGTCGTTGGGACCGATCTTGTCACCGATTTCCACGAATGGCTTTTCCCCCGGAGACGGCGCCCGATAAAACGTGCCCAGCATCGGAGCCCGTACGACAACCAGTCCGTCTGGTATCGGTTCCTCCTCGGCCGCCTTGGGAACGGCTGACGTGACGGGTGGCGCCACGGCGCTGGCCGCATGAACAGCCGCCGGCGCGGTAGCGTGCGGCTTTTCCCGGTTGTCGGATGGCGCCGCCGGCGAGGCGTGTTCCGCATTGCCGTGTTTCTGCACATGCAGCTTGAAATCACCGATTTCCAGCCGCACGTCGTCATAATCGGATTCATCGATGATCTTGAGTATTTTTAGAACGTCATCGTCCGTTAGATCCATCGCCGATTTTCCCTTGAATGAATGAGCGTTAACCGCTTGCCGCAATTTTCAAAAAGCCTAAATGATCGGTAATTCCGGGCGGGACGGATTTCATTACACCGTCGAGGCTCCGCCGAACAGCACCGTGCATTGACTTGATAGAACTCCGCCGTTGCCGTGCGCGAGAGCGATTTCGCAGTCCTTGACTTGGCGGCTCCCGCATTCGCCGCGCACCTGGCGCACCGCTTCGATCATCACCAGGAGCCCGTACATTCCGGGGTGGCAATAAGACAAACCACCGCCGCTGGTGTTCACCGCCAGCTTGCCGCCGGGCGCGATATTGCCGCCGGAGACGAAACGGCCGCCCTCGCCCTTGGGGCAGAAGCCCAGGTCCTCGAGGAACAGGATGGGGGTGATCGTGAACGCGTCGTAGAGCGACACCATGTCGACGTCGGATGGGTTGACGCCCGCCATCTTGAACGCCTGGGGCCCGGATTCCGCCGCAGCGGTCACGGTCAGATCCGGCATGTTGGAAATCGTCGCGTGGCTCAACGCTTCGCCGGTACCGAGCACGTAGACCGGCTTTTTCTTGAGCGTTTTGGCGCGCGCGGCCAAGGTCACGATAATCGCGCCGCCGCCGTCCACCACCAGGCAGCAGTCGCGCACCGTGAACGGATAGCTTACCATGCGCGCTTTCAACGCTTGCTCGATCGTGAGCGGCTCCTTTTCCCATGCCACCGGGTTCATCAGCGCCCATTTACGCGCGGCGACCGCGACTTCGGCAAGATTCTCACGGGTCGTGCCGTATTGATGCATGTGGCGTGCGGCTGCCATCGCATAAGCGCTGATCGGCAGGAGAGGCTTATAAGGCGTTTCATACGGGTTGTATTCGCGCGGGCTTGCCGCAGCGCGGCTCACCGACCGCTGCGTGCTGCCGTAGGCGATCAGCGCGACTTCGCACAGGCCGGCCTCGAGCGCGGCCTGCGCGTGCGCCACGTGCGACATGAAGGATGAACCGCCGATCTGCGTGCCGTCAAAATACTTCGGCTTCAGACGCAGATACTCCGACAGCACCATCGGCGCATTGCGTACCTGGCTGGCGGCGACGAACACTCCGTCGACATCGGATAGCTTGAGGCCGCAATCGTCGAGCGCGCGGCGCGTGGCCTGTGCCATCAGGTCGACCGGGCTGGTGTGCGGGGCAACCTGACCGAGATCGGACTCGGCGGCCCCGACGACTGCGACGCTACCGCGTTTGAGGGCGCTCATTTGGCATCCTCCGCAGGCGTGAACACAGGGTAGGGCGGCTGCTTGTCATCACCGGGATTAATCTTGACCTTGACGCGCATGCCGATTTTGACCTGCAGCGGATCGATGTCCTCGACCCGGCTCATCATGCGGAAACCCTCGTCGATATCGATCAGCGCAACGTTGTGCGGCGGCTGGTCCTTGGCGGCGTAGACGACTGTCGTCGAGTACACCGTGCCGAGACCTTTGGAGACGCGCCACTCGAGGTTGGTGCTGCCGGTCTTGGGCGCGACGGCACGCGGAAAGAACACCGGCGTGTTGTCGTCGGTGCACACCTGGTAAGCGAGTTCGCCTTTCCTGCAGTGCTCGATGTATTTGCCGAGCGGGGATAGCTTTTTCAGTTCGTCCATTGACGTTTCCTTAGATAGACGGCAATTGTTAACACGCCGCACTTTTGGCGGGAGTTATTCCCGGCTCAGTTTTGCGATCCATTCTTGAACAGCGTGGTGATGTCGTGGCACTTGTAGTCACGCGTCAGGGTGGCCGCCGGCCCCTTCTTCAGAGCCCGCGAAACGTGCGGGGCTAATCCAATTTGGCGCCGGTTTCGCGGATTACGTTGCGCCACTTCACGACGTCCGATTTGATCAGTTCGGCGAAATCGGTTGGCGTGAGGCGGTAAGGATCGATACCCAGCGTCGCCAGCTGCTCGCGCACTTCGCGCTGCTGCTGCCGCTCGATCTCCGCGTTCAGCTTGTTGACGACAGCCTGGGGCATGCCCGCCGGCGCCAAGAGGCCGTACCAAACGGCCGCTTCGTAACCCGGCAGTCCTGCGGCCTCCGCCACGGTCGGATAGTCGGGTGCGAGCTGGGTGCGTTGCGCGGTGGTCACGGCGAGTATCCTGAGCTTGCCGGCGCGCGCGTGCGGTATCGCCGTCGGCAGGCTGGTCGAGAGCACGGGAATCTGCCCTCCAAGCACCGCGATGGTGGACGGACCGGCGCCGTTATATGGCACGTGCAGCAGCTTGATCCCGGCCATCGACCGGAACAATTCCATCCCGACGTGCATCGGCGTACCGTTGCCCGCGGACGCGTAACTGACCTCTCCGGGCTTCGCCTTTGCCAGCGCGATCAGCTCGCGCAGCGTTTTCACCGGCATGGACGGATGAACTACAAAACATTGCGGCGTCAATCCCACGGTGGTGATCGCGGTGAAGTCTTTGACCGGATCGTACGGGAGCTTGCTGTAGATGGTGGCGGTGGTGGTGTGCACGATGCCCGTCATCAGCAGCGTGTAGCCGTCAGGCGCGGCCTTGGCGGTGAAATCGGTAGCGATAGTGCCGCCCGCGCCGGGCCGGTTTTCCACGATGAAAGTCTGCCCCAGGGATTCGCTGAGTCTCTGGGCGTAGATACGCGCTATCACGTCGGTGCCGCCACCGGGCGCGAAGCCGACGAGCATACGAACGGACTTGGTCGGATAGCTCGTCAAAGGGCCGGCAACCGGCGCCTGCGCGAGCGCCGCGCTCGCGCACAATACCGAAACGGCGACCACAACGTGATGCAGCTTGCCCACGGCTCCTCCGCGAAAACGACCTGCTGAAACTATCGTAATGTACGGTTAATACTTACACCGTAATGTCCGAAAATAAAATTCCGGCTTGATCCCGGTCCGGGCAACTGCCCGCTTTTTTCCCGTCCGCAGGAAATTTGCCTGAGAAAAAAGTTTGCATGAGCCCGGTTCCCTCGTCAACAGTTAAATGATGCTCCCGACATCCGCAAATAGCAACCCCAGCGCGCTAAAGAAGAATTTTTCTCGCTTGCCTTGACGCGGGAGAGGGCGGTAGAGTATCGCCCTGTTGGCGGCATCATGGTGATGGCCCCCTGAGTAGTTATGATTTTTCCATTACTATTTACTTGAGGAGAAGTCCAGATGAGCGGCCAGCGGCCTGAGCCGAGCTTCTTCGACCTCGGCATGAACGCCAAGTGGGACCAGGATCGGTTCTCGCCCGAGGAGAAAGCCGCGTTCGAGGCTTGGTACAACCGGTTCCACGGGAGCGGCGACCTGAAGCTCGTCCCGTTCGTTCCCTTCCTCATGGAGCATCTCCCCAGGCAGTTCAAGGATTACCGGCGGTGGTTCACGTTCATCGAGGCGTCACGGGATGGGGTTGCCCTGCCGTTCGGCGTGTCGGTGCTGCTCTTCCTCCACCTCTATGCGGTGATCGCGAACGAGAGGGGCATCCTCTACGAGATCCTCGCCGCTCGCCGCCTGGGGATGTCGAAGGCCGTGGTCATGGACACATTTGCCTACGCGTTTCTCAGCGGAGGACCGGCCAGCATCAACGCCGTCGCAACACTGAGCGACGAGTACCTGAGGTCGTGGCCGGACGATGCCCCGTCTACGTACGAGTGGCCGGCGGACTGGGTGCCGAACCCCGCCGCTTTCCGCTCGGGCATGGACCTCTCGACAAACGAGCTGAGTGCCGCCGACGTCGCCGCGATCAAGGCCTGGCACACGGCGGCGCATGGCGCTCCTCCGCGACATGTCGATCTCTGGGCGAAGCTGCATCCAGCTGCGTATAAGACGCAGCGGATTCGCTACGAGCGCGCTCTCGGAAACGCTCTGCCGGCCCAGCTCGCGCCGCTGTACACGCTCAACGTTGCGACGGTTCGCTTGCAGCGCGACCTGATGAGAAGCTCGGTCCTCCACGCGATGCGGCTCGGAGTGAAGCGACACCAGGTGGTCCAAACGCTCTACTGGGCATTCTTCTACGGCGGCGATTTGGTAATGGAGGCGGCTGGCGACGCGGTGGGCGATCTCCTCGAAGCTTGGCCGAGCTGACTCAGCGGGCCGCTTTTGCGTTAGGAGTTCGTCGGGGCTAAGTCCGACAAACTCCTAGGAGCACCTCGTTCGCTACCTCGGCTGGTCATCAACCGGCTCATTCGAGTTTGATTCTTGCGGTGCGGATGACCTTGGTCCAGCGCGCATATTCGTCGCGGATGAGCTGCGCGAACTGCTCAGGGGAATTCGTCTCCGGAACGACGCTCTGCTGGGCATACCGTTCGCGCAGATCGGGCAAATTCATCACCTTCACGATCTCGCGGTTAAGCCGGCCGATGATGTGCTTGGGCGTTGCTGCGGGCGCAACGGCGCCGTACCAGATCACAATTTCGGCCTCCGGGAGACCGGACTCCGCCATCGTCGGCACCTCGGGCATATTCGGCATGCGCTGTCGGCCGGTGGTGACAATCACGCGAAGTTTTCCGGCTTTGGCGTGCGGAATCACCGGCGAAACGCCGGTCATGACCATTTCCACCTGTCCTCCGAGCAGCTCGGTGAGCGCGTCTGCGCCGCCTTTGTACGGCACATGCACAATCTTGGTGCCAGTGAGGAGATTGAGCATCTCGCCGAGAAGGTGGTTGACGCTGCCCACGCCGGTTGAGCCGAAGTTAAGCTGTCCGGGCCGTTTCTTGGCGAAATCCACCAGTTCCTTCACGTTCTTCACTGGTATCGACGGATGCACGACGATCACCAGCGGCCCCGTGACGAACAGGCTGATTGCCGCGAAGTCCTTGAGCGGATCAAACGGCGTTTGGGGGTAGAGTATCGGAGTATGGATAAGCGGTCCCACGGCCGTCAGCAGAAGCGTGTAGCCGTCGGGGGCAGCTTTGGCGACGGCCTCGTGGCCGATCCTGCCGGCCCCGCCGGCGCGATTTTCCGCTATCACGGGCTGTCTCGTCGCCTCGTGCAGCTTGGGCGTAAGGAGACGGCCGAGGACGTCCAGCCCACTGCCCGGGCTGAACGGAATGATGACGCGTATCGCCTTGCTGGGATATTCTTGCGCGGATGCGAGTTGAGTCGCGCCGGCAATCACGAGAAAGAGAAAAAGGGTTTTCAAATTACGGCTCCTTTTCAGGGTAACTACTCAGGCGGCCATCACCATGATGCCACCAACAGGGCTATACTCTACCCCCCTTGCGTCAAGGCAGGCAAGCGGGAAAAATTCGCCAAAAAAAATCGAGTCATGCGCTATTTGCCTGGGGTTGTGGCATCGTACTAATGGTTGTATGAAGTGTCGGCGTGCCTGGCACACACGGTTGTCCAAGAGGAGGAAAATCATGCGTAACGCTTTGTTGTTTGTATTGACGTTGTTTGGAGCTTCGCTGTGCTTTGGCGCCGAAGTTTATCCCAGTAAGGCGGTGCGCGTGATAGTGCCCTTCGCGCCCGGCGGCAGCACCGATTTCACCGCTCGAGTGATTTCGCTGCAACTATCGGAACAGCTCGGGAAATCGTTCGTTGTCGACAATCGCACAGGCGCAAGCGGTACCATTGCTAACGGGATGGTCGTCAGATCAGCGCCGGACGGGTATACGCTGATGCTGGCCGATACTAGTACCACGATCGTGCCCGGCTTGTTCAAGTCGCTCCCGTTTGATGTCGCCAAGGATTTCGCCCCGATTACGCAGATCATAGGCGCCCCCAATGTGCTCGTGGTGCACCCCTCGCTTAAAGCCAGTACGCTCAAGGAATTCGTTGCGCTCGCGCAGGCGAATCCCGGAAAATTCAACTACGGGTCAGCCGGCGCCGGTGGCTTAAATCACTTGATGGCTGAACTTTTTAAAATAGCGGCCAAGGTCAACGTCGCACACATCCCGTACAAAGGGGCCGGCGAGGTGGTCCCCGCGGTGCTTGGCGGCCAAGTTGAAATGCTGATCTCCACGATCCCAACCGTGCTCGCGTACGTCAACAGCGGCAAGTTGCGCGCCTTGGCGGTTACGACTGACGGCAAGCGTGCGCCATCAATGCCCAATGTGCCATCGATGAGTGAAGCGGGCGTCTCCGGCATGACAATTTATGCCTGGTACGGCTTGGTGGGGCCGGCGGGAATGCCGAAGGCGGTTGTCAACAAGCTGCATGCCGAAGTGGTTAAAGCGATTGCGGTGCCGTCCGTGAAGGAGCGGTTTATCACACAGGGCGGTGAAGCGGTGGGCAGCAGCCCGGAAGAATTTTCCAAACTGATACGCAACGAACTTCCACGCTGGGCAGAGGTCATCAGGTCGGCTGGCATTACGACCCAATAAGAATGCGGGAAAGTCCAGCCTGATCTGGGCCCGAATCATGAGACGCAGCAGCGAGCAAGGGCCACCGCCCGCCTGATTCGATCAGGATGCCCCGTTAGAGGGCGGGTTGGCGGGCGGCGGCGTGTCGGCGTTATTCTTCGATTCGCACCAGAAACCGACGATCTCGGCGTCCTTGTCGCGCGCGCGATGCCCGAAAGTAATCGCGCCGCTGCCGTAGAGGACCATCTCTTCGCGCCGCAGCTTGAACTCCTCGCCGTTTTTCATGGCGACAAAAGTGCCGTTGGAACTCTGGTCGCCGATCACGAATTTGTCCTTGCGACGCTCGATAAAGGCATGATGGCGCGACGCCATCGGGTCCTTGAGTACGATGCCGTTGTTGGCGTGGCGTCCCATGGTGATCGAGGCGACGACGATGATTTCACGGCCGGCATGCAGCAGCCGCAGCCGTGCGATGCCCGCCCGCTGGATGATGGTGTCGATGCGTCCCGGCATTTGAGTGTGATCGGTGCTGGCCTGCCACAACACTTCGTGCACCGTCACTTCGTCGTGCTTGCCCTTGACCGGCAACGCATCGAGCCGCCGTGTCGCGTTGCGGTGGGCCGGCGACAACTGCGCCACCGTTTCGCCGGTGGTAATGATCTGGCCGGCGGCGGCGAACTGCGCCATGCGTGAAGCGGTATTGACGGTGTCGCCGTAAACATCGTCACCCTCGAGCAGCACCGGGCCGTGGTGCAACCCGATGCGGATCTCGATCTGCCGGTCGTGCGGCATCGTGCGTTGCTGCAGGCGCGCCTGCATCTCACAGGCGGCAAGCATGGCCGAGTCGACGTCGGGAAAAACACACATTGAGCCGTCGCCGATGGTTTTTACCACCCGGCCGTGGTGGCCCGCGGCGACCTCCTCGAACACCGTCAGGCATTCGCGCACTTCGCGGAACGCAACGGCATCGCCGAGCGACTCGTAAAGCCGCACGCTGTCGCTCACGTCGACGAACAATATGGTCAGATCGTTTTCCGGTGCTTCCATCGTGCGGGTTGCGGAGCGTGGAACACGGCGCCCTGCGGCGCTGCCGAGAGTCCTCCCGAGCGCTGTAAGCATATACCAGACCCGCCGCCAGCGAAATGCTTTAAGCGATGCCGGGGGAAACTAATTAAAACAACACATAATCAGCTTCGGGAAAGCGCCAGTCAGTCAGCGCCGTGAGCGTACTGGCGCCGGGGGGCTCTAGGGACGCCGGCTTCTTCGAAGGCGTCCGGCTGAAGCGCGGCGCGGGTGCGGGTTGAACGATCCTATCGACCTTGACGAATGTTCCACGAGCTCGATTGTGCGGGCGCAATGGTGCTTCACCAAGCATCTTCATTTTTCGTCCTTCAAGCGCAGCCCCATCTGTCCATCCTGGAAAACCGCCGCGGGCATTGTCCGAAGTTCCTCTGCGATCCGCAGATCGAAATCTAGCTGCGGTTTAACATCTCTCGTTATATCAACACCGCGTGCCACTTCGATCAACGTAAGGCCCGGCTTTCTTAACTCGAACACGCAGCGTTCAGTGATTACCAGCAGGCGTTGACCGCGCTCGAGCGAGCCGGCACCGTACAGATCGATGTGTTCGACCTGTCGCGGAAACTTCCTGTGCCTTCCTTCCCGCAGGATGCGAATGTCAGCTTCTGTCCCGCCCCTCCCGTTGAACCGCGCTTCGAGACCCCCGCTGGTCAGCGTGCCGCAAATGAGCACCTTGCGAGTGCGGTGCGTGATGTCGACGAAGCCGCCAGGGCCGCGAATCGAGCCACTGTAGTTTCCTCCTACGTTCACGTTGCCGAGTGCGTCTACTTCGGCAAACCCGAGCACCGCCGCATTGAGTCCACCGCCATGGTAAAAGTCGAAGACATCGGTCGAGTCGATGATGGCGTGCGGGTTGTAATGCGCTCCAAAGGCGCCATCAAAACCGCCCGCGGCCGGCACTCCGCCGAGCGCGCCATGCTCGATACTGAACGTGATGTCGTTCAGGAAGCCCTCCTCATGGGCAAGTCCTGGAAGCTGCGTTCCCATTCCGAAACCAAGGTTGACGACGTCACCCTTTGCAAGTTCAAGGGCTGCCCTCCGGAGAATCACTTTCTGGCAACTCATCGGCAACTGAGGTAGCGGCGGCGCGGGGGTACGGATCTCACCGGTGAATGCCGGTTCGTAGGAACATTGCGTTTGTATCGCCTGGCTGTCCACGACCACGGCATCGACAAATATTCCCGGAACCTCCACCATCCTGGGATGCAACGTGCCGCGATCAGTCAATGTCTTGACGACCGCAATGACTTTGCCGCCGGAGGTTTTCGCTGCCATTGCCATCTGCCTGACGCCTGCACTAATCGGTTCGCCGGTAAGGCTGATATTTCCGTCCACGTCTGCGACCGTTCCCCTTATCAGAGCGACGTCGATAAGCATGCTAGGCATGAAGATGCATTCGGTTTCGTCAACGGTGACGCGCTTGGCAAACTGGCGGGAAGAAGCATCGCGTTCCTTGTTCTCAGCGCCAGCCCGCATCCGCCCGGCAGGATCGAAGAAGGTACCAATACCTACTTCGGTGAGCAGGCCCGGCGACTTTGCCGTGCACTCTCTCAACCATCGGAAGAGCACCCCCATCGGAACGACCTGGGTCTCGATTTCTCCATCCATGACAAGTTTGACGAATCCCGGGGACACCTTCGCGCTGAAACTCGATGCTAACAGGCGCTTCACCATCCCCTTGTGGGCCAGGTGCTCCAGACCGTGCGGTCCGAGCTCTGACGACCAACCGATTCGGTTCGGGCAGATGAGAGTCAAATCGCGCGGAAAGCCTGTTCGTCGAAAGCGATCACCGAGGGCGCGCACTGTTGCCTCCGGCGTGACCAAAGAGACAACGCCCCCGATGACGACGGTGTCGCCGGATTTCACCAGCTCTACCGCGTCCCGAGCGGTCATCACTTGCATATCTCATTCCTTATACGTGGTGGTCTTACTCCACCTTGATATTCGCAGCCTCGATGACCTGACGCCATTTCGTAATCTCCGAGCGTATAAACTCGCCGAAGAACCCTGGTCCTAGCGTCGGGACGTACGCACCCATCTCGGTCACGGCCTTCCGCACATCAGGCATGCCCATGATGGTTGAGAACTCCTGAGCCAGACGGGTAACGATCGACGCCGGCGTGTTCTTAGGCAGACAGACGCCGACCCAGCCGGTCACCTCGAAGCCGGGGAGGCCAGCCTCTATCACAGTGGGTATGTCCGGCATTAATGGCGATCGTTCACGTGAGGTGACTACCAGCGCTCGTAGTTTCCCGCTTCGGATGAACGGTAAGGTCGGAGCAATATCGCCCACCGCCATTGGGACCGTACCCGTCATCGTGGCAAGGAGGCCGTCCGGCCCACCCCTGAACGGAATGTGCAGCAGCTTGATCTGCGCGGCCCGGGCAAGCAACTCACCGGCAAGATGACTGGAGGTGCCGACGGCATTGCCGGCGAAGGGCATCGGCTTGCTCTTTGCAAGAGCAATGAGTTCTTTCAGCGAATACACTGGCACTGAGGGGTGCACAACAATTACGACGCCGTACGCCATCAGCAGCGTGATGGGCACCAGATCTTTCTGAGGGTCGTACGGCAGGTTCTTGAAGAGGCTTGGATTAATGGCCATCGGGCCGATATTGCATACGAGCATCGTGTAGCCATCCGGCTGAGACTTCGCGACGAAATCCGTGCCGATGGTCCCGCCGGCCCCGGTTCTGGTTTCGGTAATCACCGGCTGGCCTATCCGTTCGGCGAGTTTTTGACCCCCCACCAGCCGCGTAAGAATGTCCGAGGCGCCCCCTGCGGCATACGGGTTCACCCATCTGATGGGTCGCGACGGCCAGTCCTGGGCGACGGCGCTCGCGGAGGCCATCGCCGCACACACGAACACCAGTGAAGCAATAATCAATCGTGCCATGTTCTCTGCTCCTCCACTCTTAGTTGAATATAAAACGTGTGTCAAAGTCTGTCCCGCCGCCTGTCAGAGCGGTGTAGGTGCGCTCCCTGAAAACTCCTGCTCGACGCGCTGCAGCGCGGCAAAGAACTGTTGTGAGTGCGCGAGCATCGGTTGAGTGGGCTTGGCGTACAACAACCGCCGGCTAACGTCAAGGCTGCCGCTGGCTCTCGCCCGCGCGAAGAACGCCGCATGATGGAAAAGGACGCCGAGCGAGTCGAGCACTACCGCGCCGTTCACGGACAGCATGCGATGGCGCACCAGGAACTCGTTGAGCACGCCGTCGCCGGGGATGATGACCTCCGCGCCGAGCTGCAGCGCCGCACGGCAGGAGGCGACGAAACGCTCCTTGATCGACTCGACGACGGCGCCGCTGCCTTCCAGGTCGAACAGGCGTACGGCAGGAGACATCGCGACCACTCCCGCCATCCGCCCGGCGAGACCATAGGACGCAGCGAGGTCTTCCGTCAACATTTTCTGGAAATCGGTGAGCGAGATTACCGCAAAGCGCCGGCCCAGCGAGCACGCGGTCAGCATGCACGATTCCGTCAGGCTCACCACCGGGATGTTGACCAGCGATCGCGCCTGGTGCAGCGCGGGGTCGAAGAAACAGCCCAGCGCGAGCGCGTCGTAGCCGGCGGCCTCGGCGGCCAGGGCGGCTTCGCAGACCTGCTGTTCGTTGAGCATGCGCAGGCCACCGATGCTGTTCACGTCCATCGGCGCAATGCCGGCCGGGTAGGTGCCCGGGCGCAGGCCGTGGACGACGACCTCCGCCTCGCCTTCCATCACTCGGCGCCCGTGCTCGCGCAGCGTTTCGCGGTAAAGGGGAAACGCATCGAGGTCGGTGAAGCTCTGGTGCCAGATTCGCAATCGCATTCCTTCGCGTGGGCCGGTGGCCCAAAAAGCTCGGGGGTGCTTGAGATGGTAGGCGCGACGGGCGCCCGGCGCATTCGGAAATTGCGAAAAGTGACTTCACGCCCACCCTGGCGTCCGGCTGGTCGTGTGCTACCCGCCCGGAGGCTCCAACTTCGGCGTAGGCTCATTCGGTTAATACAAACAATGTTTTCAGGGGCAGCTGCTTTACGTCATCCCTGGACCCACCTACCTTGGCAGCGGCCGACGAATGACTTTAGAGGAGACTTCCCCGTGCGACGCAAATCATTCCTGGCCGCGCTCTTGTGCAGCGCCGCCATTTTCGCCCTTCCGGCCGGTCCTTCGCTGGCCCAGGCATTTCCGAGCCGGCTGGTGACGCTGGTCTCGCCTTTTCCCGCCGGCAGCGGCAGCGACCTGACGGCGCGCGCGATGGCGCCCGCGCTGCGCGAGGCCTTGGGCCAGCCGGTGGTGGTCGAGAACAAGCCCGGCGCGGGGGGCAGCATCGGCGCCAACTTCGCGGCGAAGTCGCGCCCCGACGGATACACGCTTTTCCTCGCGAGCCTGAGCTTTTCGGTACTGCCCAGCCTCATGGAGCTGCCTTTCGACCCGGTGAAGGATTTCGAGGCCGTCACCATGATGGGCCTGCAAAAATTGGTGCTGGTCGTGTCGTCTTCGTTCCCGGCGAATTCGATGGCCGAACTCGTGGCTATGGCGAAGGCCAGTCCGGGAAAGCTGAACTACGCGTCCGCCGGTGTCGGCAGCATCGGCCACCTCACGGGCGAACTGCTGAAGAGCGAACGCGGGCTGGACATCGTTCATGTTCCCTTCAAGGGCACGCCGGAAGCGCTGACCGCGATCATGTCGGGCGAGATCCAGATGTCACTGGTCGCCATGCCCGCCGCCGAGCCGCAGATCAAGGCCAACAAGGTGAAAGCGCTCGGGGTTACCGGCGACGGGCGCCATCCGGGTCTTGCCGATGTGCCCACGATGGCCGAAGCTGGCTTTCCCAGCATGGGCGACTCCGTGTGGTACGCCATCCTTGTGCCCGCGGGCACGTCAAGGGAGATCGTCAACCAGCTCAATGCGGCTTTTCGCAAGGTGCTCACGCAGCCCGCCACCGTCGAGCGCCTGGCCAGCTCGGCGAAGACATCGGCCACCACCAGCACGCCCGAAGAGGCCTCGGCCTATGTGCGCGGGCAGGTGGCAAAGTGGAACGCGATTGCGAAGCAGGCCGGGGTCAAGGGGCAGGCGGCGAAATAGGGGAAGAAGTAGCAGAAAAAGCGAATGGAGTTTTCCGCGGCCTCGCCTTTTCCCGCGCGGCCACGGTCTAGCATGAATCGTCACAGCCCTCTACAGCCAACGAAAAGAACACCCCATGGAATCCCAAGCTGTCATCAGCCCCACCGGGGGCGAGTCCGTCCAGCAGAAAAACCTCGCCAAGAGGCTCGATACGCTGAACGGCAAGACCGTGTGCGAAGTCTGGAACGAAGACTTCAAGGGGGACATCATGTTCCCCATCTATCGCGAGTTGCTCAAGGAACGCTTCCCCGACGTGAAGATCGTCCCCTACACCGAGCTGCCCTACGCCTCGCTCAAGGGCACGCCCTCGTACCAGCGCCAAGTGCTGCAGCAGATCATCGCGGGCTTGAAGGAAAAGGGCGCAGACGCCGTCATCTCCGGCAACGGTGGCTGAGGGACCTGCACACCGGCCGCGGTGCGGCCTGCAGCAGAAGCGGAGAAGGTCCTCGGCATCCCCTCGGCCGTCGTCACCCTCCCGGGGTTCAACATCGTGGGCCAGCTGGCGGCCAAGGCCGCAGGTGTCCCCGACGTGCCCCTAGTCGAATACCCAGGCGCCGTGGGTGTAGACCATGCGGAAATCCGCGACAAGGTCAAGAACGTGCTGTTCGAAAGGATCGTCAGCGCTCTGACCAAGCCGGTCAAGTCGCAGGCGCCCGGCAAGGCCGACGTCTGGAACTCGAAAGCCATCGTCTGCACCGGCAGCTTCGAGCAGGTCAACGACCATTTCCACGAGAAGGAGTGGACCGATGGCCTGCCCATCGTGCCGCCGACGATGGAGCGCGTCGAATTGTTCCTGAAGTACAGCGACCGCTCGCCCGATGAGGTCATCGCGGTTTTGCCGCAGGCCAACCTGCGCGCGACAGTGTGGAACATCGCGGCCAACGGCGTCATGGCGGGGTGCAAGCCGCAGACCATGCCGCTGCTGATCGCCATCGCGGAAGCCTTGCAGGAAGACCGGTTCAACCTCGACAACATCGGCACGACCTGGGGCATCGTGCCCTACGTCTTCGTCAGCGGCCCCATCGTCAAGCAGCTGGGCTTCAACTCCGGCGCGGGCCTCATCTCGCGCGGCGCCAACCCCGCGCTGGGGCGCGCCCTGGGCCTCATCATCCGCAACATCGGCGAGTACCGCCCCGCGAAGAACCAGATGGGCACCTTCGGCTATCCCATCAGCTTCGCCTTCGCCGAGAACGACGACCTCAACCCTTGGGAACCGCTGCGTGTGGAGCGGGGCTTCGACCGCAACACCAGCACGGTCTCGGTGAACACGACCATGAACTGGGGCTTCTCGCCCTCGCCTTACACGCGCGACGACAAGACGGGGGCGCAGTGCGCGTTGGAGCAGATGTGCCGTGATGCGGTCCGCAAGCCCGCGCTGGCGCTTTTCTCCGAACGCGGACTCACCGGTTTCGTCACCGACATGGTGTTCCTGCTGGCGCCGCCGGTGGCGAAGGTGCTGGCCGAGGCCGGCTACTCGAAGGACGACATCCGGCAGTACGTGTACGAGAACGCCAAGGTCCCGCGCAGCTACATGGAATGGGAGCTCAAGTACGCGATGGCCGAGGTGCACGGCATCGAGGAGAAGATCCGCCTGGGCACCTTCCCCAAGAGCTACGATGTCGGACCGGATGACATGATCCAGATCATGCCGGGACCGGAGTACATCGACATCGTGGTCTGCGGGGACCCGGGGCGCAACCGCATCAAGACTCTGGACTCGGGGTACACGCGGCTGACCACCCGGGAAGTGAAGCTGCCCAGCAACTGGGATTCGCTGCTGAGGTCATGACCTGAAGGGAGTTTGCCTATGAAACCGGCCCAGCGCATGCGCCTCGGCCTGCTCGCGGCTGCCGCGCTGAGCATGCTGTGCCGGGCATTTCGCCCACCCAGTCCGCGTGGCCTGAGTGGCCAGTGCGCCTCGTGGTGCGCTAGGCGGGTTCGCGCTTGAAGATGCCGGCGGCGGCGCCGCTGTCGAGCAGCAGCGTGTGGCCGGTGATCGAGCGCGCGGCGGGGGAGGCGAGGAAGACGGCCGCGTCGGCGAAGTCCTCGGGCGTGGGCAGCCAACCCAGCGGCATCGAGGCCGCGACGTTTCGCACCGCTTCGTCCACGTCGGCGGTCGTGGCCGCCAGCATCGCGCGCAAGTGGGGCGTGTCGGTGGCGGCGGGCGCGATGGCGTTGACGCGCACGCCCTGCGGGCCGAACTCCAGCGCCAGTCCTTTCACCAGGCCGACGATGGCGTGCTTCGACGCGGTGTAGACGCTTCGCAGCGGCCGCCCCATCACGCCCTGCAGCGAGCTCGTGAAGAGCAAGCTCGCGCGCGGACTCTTCGTGAGGCTGTGCAGCGCGGCCTGCGCCGAGAACACCGAGCCCAACACGTTGACCTCGATGGCGCGTCGGATGCGCTCCACCTCGACCTCGGTCAGCCGCCCGACGAAGCCCACGCCCGCATGCGCGAGGAAGACGTCGATGGGGGCACCGAAGAATTCCTCGGCGGTGGCCACCAGCCGAGCGCAATCCTCATGGCTTGAGACGTCGCAGCGCACGCCGATGGCGCGCCGGCCCGTGGGGTCGATGCTGCGCGCGCATTCGAGCGCGCCGGCTTCGTCCATGTCGGATACCACCGTGCGGGCGCCCTCGGCCACGAAGCGACGGGCCGCCGCGGCGCCGAGCCCGCGCGCCGCGCCGGTGACGACGGTGTTGTAGTCCTGGAGCAGCAAGCGCGCCGTCCTCAGGCGGTCTTGCCGCCGTCCACCGGCAAGGCGGCGCCGGTGATGAACGAGGCCTCGTCGGAGAGCAGGAAAAGCGCCGCGTTGGCGATTTCCTCGGGTCGCGCCAGGCGCCCGAGCGGACTGCCTGAGCCGCGCACCCTGATCAGCTCGTCGATGTCCTTGCCCTTGGTGGCGGTCTCGTCGGGGCGCGAGACGAGCACGCGCAGCATGGGGGTGTCGGTGGTGCCGGGGCAGACCACGTTCACACGGATGTTCTCAGGCCCATAGCGCTTGGCAAGCGAGCGCGCGAGCCCGATCAGGCCCCACTTGGCCACGGAATAAAGCGGGCTGAAGGGCGAGCCGAAAAGGCCGGAGGTGGACGAGGTGTAGAGGATACTGCCGCCGCCGCGTTCGCGCATGAAGGGAATGGCTTCGATCGTGCTCGCCATCACGGCGCGCACGTTCAGGTTCATCGCTATGTCGAATTCCTTGAGATCCAGCCCCTCGACTCGCGAGACGGAAGGATGGCCCGCGTGGGCCCAGAGGAAATCGAGGTGACCGAAGCGCTTCTTCGTCTCGTGCACGATGCCGCGGGCGAAGTCTTCGTCCATGAGGTCGCCCGCCAGTGCGAACGCCTGCCCGCCCGCCGCGGTGATTGTACGCACGGTCTCGCGCGCCTTCGCCTCATCGATGTCGATGACGGCAACTGCCGCGCCTTCGGCGGCGAAGCGCACTGCCCCGGCGCGCCCCATTCCGGAAGCGCCGGCCGTCACGATGCCGAACTTGTTGGCCATTCGCATGGTTTCATCCTCAGTGTTGTCTTGTTGGCGCGACTGTAAGGCGAAGCAGGGCGAAGGGCCAGCCGGTTTTGCTGAAACCAGTTTTCGCATTCATTGTCTTTCGCCATTCGGCATTGGCGCTGATGATTCGCCTATCTCAACCGAAGGAAACAAGTCATGGCGACTCAGGATTTCGATGTGGTGGTGGCGGGCTGCGGCGTGGCGGGGCTTTCCTCGGCCGTGGCCGCCGCGCAGGCCGGCGCGCGCGTGGCGTTGGTCGAGCGGGCGTCGAGGGAGGAGCGGGGCGGGCAGAGCCGCTACACCGAAGCCTATTTGCGCATGAAGAGCCACCGGGAAGTGACCGACGATTTCGAGACGCACCTGGCCGAGAACGGCTCGGGCAGCGTGGACCCGGAAATGGTGGAAGACGCGGTTGCGTCGGCATCGCAACGCTCGCCCCTGACGCGCGCCTTGAGCATCGCCGACCCCGGGATCATCGGGCGCCTCGCCAATAGCGCGGGCGGCACCATCGAATGGCTCGAGGGGATGGGTGTGCGCTTCGAGTTCCTGCCCACTCAGTTCCTCACTAAATCGCAGCCGAGGTTGTTGCCGGTCGGCGGCGGCCAGGCGCTGGTTGAGGCCCTGGCGGCGCGCGCGGAATCGATGGGCGTGCAGTTCTTTTACGAAACCGCCGCCACCGCGCTGGAGCTGGATGACGGGGGACAGGTGACGGGCTTGCGGGTTCGTGTGCGCGGCAAGGGGCAGACGAGGCTGCGGGGCGAGGTGGTGCTCGCGTGCGGCGGTTTCGAAGGCAATGCCGAGATGCTGACGCGTTACGTGGGCCCGCGCTCCGTGTATCTGCGGCCGATCTGCAAGGGCGGTTACTACAACCGCGGGGAAGGCATCCGCATGGCGCTCGACGTTGGCGCGGCCGCGTGCGGCGATTTCGGCAGCTACCATGCCGAGCCGGTGGACCCGCGCTCGGGCATCGCCGAGCCCTCGGTCTTCATCTTTCCCTACGGCATCCTGGTGAACCTGGACGGCAAGCGATTCACCGATGAGGCCCCGGGCACCGTGGATGCCTGGTACGAGCGGATCACGCGGCGCATCTACGAACAGCGCGGCGGCACGGCCTGGGTCGTGCTCGATGCGAGGCATCAGCGCGTACCCAACTATCGCCTGGGCATCCGCACGGACAAGCCGCCGGTGACGGGTTCAACCATCGCCGCGCTGGCCGAAAAGATCGGCGTGCCCGCCCCGGCACTGGAAGCCACGGTGCGCGAGTACAACGCGGCCTGCGTTGCCGGCGAATGGCGGCCGCTGGAAGTCGATGGCCTCGCCACACGCTGCCTCGAGCCGCCGAAATCGAACTGGGCCACGCCGATCGAGGAAGGGCCCTTCCATGCCTACCCCATCATCTCGGCCAACGTGTTCACTTTCGGGGGCCTGAAGATCGACGAGTCCGCGCGCGTGCTGAATGGCGATGGCGACCCGATACCGGGCCTTTACGCGGCGGGTGAAACCGCCGGGCTCTATTACGGCAACTACACCGGGGCCACCTCGGTGCTGAAAGGGCTCGTGTTCGGCCGCATCGCAGGCGGCGTGGCAGCTGCGCGCCGCCGGCGGAACGTGGCATGAGCGAGTCGTCCTCTTCGGCGTTTGCCGGGCGCGTCGCGCTGGTCACGGGCGGCAGCGGTGTGATCGGCAGCGCCGTTGCCGACGTGCTGCGTGAGCGCGGCGCTTCCGTCGTTTGCGCGGACAGGGCGGCAACGGGCGATTGGAGAGGCGCCGACGCGCCTGCGTTGGCCACGGCGCCGGTGCGCCTGGACGTCACGGACCGGCGCGCCATCGCCGCGCTGGTGGAGCGGATCGGGTTGCTCGTCGGCCCGGTGGACCTTCTGGTCAACGTGGCCGGCGTGGCCTCGTTCGGCAGCGCCGAGTCGCTCGCCGAGAGCGAGTGGGACCGCGTGATCGACATAAACCTCAAGGGCGCCTTCCTCGCCTGCCAAGCGGTGATGCCCTCCATGAAGCGGCAGGGTTTCGGCCGCATCATCAACATCGGATCGGTCGTGGGCAAGAACGCCGGCAACGCGAGGCCGTGGATCGACGCCGCGGAGCAGGAGTGCGCGGGCAACGTCGCGTATGGCGTCTCCAAGGCCGGCGTGCACGTGATGACGGGTTTCCTGGCCAAGGAGCTGGCGCCATACGGCATTACCGTCAATGCCATCGCGCCGGGTCCAATCGCCACGCCGATGACGACCTCCTTTCCGCCGCAACTGAAAGCCCTTATTCCGGCAGGGCGCATGGGAACGCCCGCGGACGTTGCGAACGCGGTGCTGTTCCTGGCCTCGCGCGACGCCGGCTTCATCACGGGCGAAATCCTCGACGTCAACGGCGGGATGCTGTGCGACTGAGCGGGCGCGCCGGATCCGATTCCTGATCTTTATTTCCAAACGACAACATGACAATTCGCATCTGGCACCAGAGCTTCACCGTTCTTTCCGACCTCGGCGCCTACGACAGGGCGCTGCAAGCGCACTTCCATCGCGTCGCGCGGCCCGGCACCGAGATCGTCATGCATGGCATGCGGCCGGGCACCTACCGCACGAACTATCCCGGAAACGATATCCGCCACGCAGCATTGCAGCACCTGCACTCGATCCAGTTCATCGAGGCCGGACTCGCCGCCGAGCGGGAAGGCTTCGATGCCTATGCCATCAGCACGCTGCCGGACCCGGCACTGAGGGAAATCCGCTCGATGCTCGGCATCCCCGTCGTGGGCTACGGCGAGTCGGCGATGCTGACATCGTGCCTGCTCGGATCGCGCTTCGCCGTGATGGTCTTCATCAGCGAACTGACCCACCAGATCGCCGACAACGCCCGCCGCTACGGCATGGCGGACCGGCTGGCGGGAGTGACGGATGTCGGCTTCCGCTTCAATGACGTGCTGCAGGGTTTTTCCGAGCCCGCGCCCTTGATCGAGCGATTCCGGACGGCGGCGCGCGCGCAGATCGCGCGCGGCGCCGAAGTGATCATCCCCGGCGAGGCCCCGCTGTGCGTGCTGCTTGCAAGCCAAGGCATGTCGAGCGTCGACGGCGTGCCGGTGCTCGATTCGCTGTCCTGCTGGATCAAGCATGCGGAAATGCTGGTGGACCTGAAGCGCCAAAGCGGGGTGGAACGTTGCCAGATCGGCTACTTCAACGAGCCGCCGCCGCGCGAGCGCGTCGCCGAACTCCTCGATTTTTACAGCCGGGCGAACACACGATGAAGCAACTGCGCACCCAACTCCTCGTCGTGGGCGGCGGCTTGGCCGGCTTTTCGGCGGCGCTGGAAGCGGCCGAGCAGGGGGCCGAAGCGACGCTGATCGAGAAGCTCGACGCCATCGGCGGCTCCTCCGCGATGAGCGGCGGCTGCCTGGCGTTCGCCGGAACCGATGTCCAGCAGGCCTGCGGCGTGGAGGATTCCAATGCGCTACTGAAGCGCGACCTGATCGAAACCGGCCAGCACGACAACGATCCTTCGCTGGTCGATGCCTACGTCGACCACCAGCTGGAGACGTACCGCTGGCTGCGTGCGCATGGCGTGGAGTTCAGCCAGTCGATCGAGGCGTCGTCCGGCCAGTCCGTGCCCCGCGTCCACACCGTGGACCCGGCGGACATGGTGCGGCTCCTCGCCGCGCGCTGCCGGGCGAGCGGCCGCGTCACCGTGCTGATGTCGACCCCGGCGAAGCGCCTGCTGCGCCATGACGAGGCTTCGCCGGTCACCGGCGTCACGGCGGTGGGACCGGACGGGGACATGACGATCCAGACCAGCGACGGGGTGGTGCTGGCGAGCGGCGGTTTCTGCCGCAACCCGGAGCTCGTGAACCGTTTCGCGCCGCAGTACGCGGAGGCCGTGTTCGTCGGCGGCAGCGGCAATGTCGGCGACGGGCTGCTGATGGCCTGGAAGCTGGGCGCCGACATGCGCGACATGGCCTACATCAAGGGCACCTTCGGCAAGCACCCCGTCGACACCCGCAATAACCACAGCTGCCTGGCGGTCTACAAGGGGGCGATCGCAGTGAACCAGGAGGGCTTGCGCTTCGTTGACGAATCGATCTCCTACAAGCTGCTCGGCGACGCGGTGATGCGCCAGTCCTACCACACGGCCTACCAGATTTTCGACCAGCCGATTTTCGAAAGCGGCGATGACCGCGTGCGCATTCTCGATTTCGGCCGCCGCATGGAGGAGGGGCTGATCGTGAAGGCCGACACGCTCGAAGCGCTGGCGCGGCAGATCGAGGTGCCTTGGGATGCGCTGCGCGAGACCGTCGAGAGGTACAACCGGGGAGCCGACGCCGGGCACGATCCGCAATTCGGCCGCAAGACGCTGGTGCACAACCACGGCGAGCTGCGGCGCATCGAGCAGGGTCCTTTCTATGCCTACCCGTCCACCGCGGCCGTGTTCGGGACTTACTGCGGCCTTCGCATCGACCACGCGATGCGCGTGATCGACGTGTTCGGGGAGTGCATTCCCGGCCTATATGCCGCGGGGGAGGTGGTCGGCGGCTTCCATGGGGGTGCCTATATGACCGGCTCTGCCCTCGGCAAGGCGGCGGTGTTCGGGCGGCTGGCGGCGCGAAGCGCCGTAGCAGCCGCGGCGGCAGCGCAGGCTGCCTGAGGGTTGCCGCTGCTCAGTGTTTGCCGAGCGCGCGGACCGACACCGCGCGTTTTGCGCTGAGTCGGCGTTCGGAGTCGAGTACCTCGACCAGGAAGTCGGTGAAAGCGCGCGCCTTGGCCGAACTGGCGCGGCCCTTGACGGTCACCGCGTAGAACGTCTTGGCGGTCGTTGTCCAGTCGGGATACACCTGCGCCAGTTCGCCGCTGTCGAGCAGGCGATGGGCGAAGATGTCGAGCACGTGCGCCACGCCGACGCCGCTGCGCGCGGCGAGCAGCAGCGCATCGCTGGTGTTGAAATGCAGCGACCCGCCCGGCCGGATCTCCAGCCGCTCTTGGCCCTTCTCCAGCACCCAGGCATTCGCATGGCGACGCTCTTCCGCGAGGATCCCGATGCAGCGCCGCGGGTTGAGCTGCGCGGGGTGCGCGGGCAGCGTCTGCGCCAGGGCCGGCGTGCAGCAGATGACATATCGGCTTTCGTAGACCGGGCGCGCGACCAGGTCGGCATTCTCCACATGGTCCATGCGGATGGCCACGTCGATTCCGCGCTCGATCATGTGATGCGGCTGGTTGGTCAGCGTGATCGCGGCGGAGATTTCCGGATAGCGCTGGGCGAAAGCGGGCAGCGCCGGGCAGAGCAGGGCATGGCCGACCGAAATCGGGGTTTCGATGTGAAGCCACCCGCGCAGTTCGCCAAGCCTCGTGCGCACCTCCTCTTCCGTTCGCGCCACGGACTGGAGCAGCTCACGGGCACGGGGAAGGTACATCTGGCCCTCTTCGGTGAGGCGCAAGCGCCGCGTGTCGCGGTTGATCAGCGTCACGTCCAGGTGCCGCTCGAGGTTGCGCACGCAGGTGGTGACCGTGGCGTTGGCCAAGTCGAGCGATTCGGCCGCGCGCGAAAAACTCCCGCACTCCGCAACGCGAACGAAAACTTCCATGGCCCAGAGCCTGTCTATGTCGAACCTCTTTGATCGATCGTCGCCGCTAGCAGCCTGTCGGACTTAACAGTCCGTACAGGCTGCTAAAAGCAAAACCGGCTGACCATTCATAATAAACCCACTCGAAACGGTCGAATTTGGGGAAAAGCGCGGGCAAATTCGCATATCTGTTATCCTCTTCTGCAATTCTACTGGCCCCGGTTTTGCATTAGGAGTTTTTCGGCGCTAAGTCCGACAAACTCCTTCTAGGTGGATTGTAGCCACGCCCCGGCACGCCTGCAATGAAACATTTCACTCAGATTTTTGCGTGAGGCAACGAAGCACATTTCGGTCAGATTTTTAAATGAGGCAACTAGCAGCCTGTCGGACTTAACAATCCGTACAGACTGCCAAAAGCAAAACCGGCTGACCATTCATAATAAACTTACTCGAAACGGTCGAATTTGGGGAAAAGCGCGGGCAAATCCGCATATCTGTTATCTTCTTCTGCATTTCTACTGGCTCCGGTTTTGCAATAGGAGTTTGTCGGGGCTAAGTCCGACAAACTCCTAGGCCGTCAGCCGCGCCGGCGGCGCTCTTCGAGTCTTTCAGCCAGCAGTGGCAGGATATCGCGCCAGTCGCCAACCACACCCACTTTGGCCACGCTGAAGATCGGCGCCTCGGGATCGCTGTTCAACGCCACGATGGTCGTGTCGGCCGACACCCCCGCCAGGTGCTGCAGGGTGCCGGAAATGCCGACGGCGAAATAAAGACGCGGCGCCACGAACTTGCCCGACTGACCGATCTGCCGTGACACCGGAATCCATCCCGCATCGACCGTCGGCAGGCTGCCACCCAAGGCTCCATCCAGGCTCGCCGCGACGCGCGCCAGCCACTCGAAGCCTTCCACCCCCTGCACGCCGCGCCCGCCGCCGACAACGACCGAAGCGCCTTCGAGCCTGGGCATCGCATCCCGGCTTTCCAGCCTCTGGGTATCATGGTCCGGCTCCAACCGGGTCAGCAACTCGATGGTTCGAACGCTGGCTTGCGGTAAAGGCTGCGGCACGGGGGAGACGCTCCCCTGTTGCTGCAGGGTCGCGAAGCAACATCGGGCTTGCGTGCGCAGATCAATCAGCACCCGGCCTCCGAAAGCCGCCCGCTGCCCGACGAAGGACTCGGGCTCGACCCGGATACGCTGGCAGCGGCCGAGCGATTCGCCATTGAAGTCCCAGGCCAGCGTGGCCGCCAATTCCTCGCCGGCGGCCCCGCGGGGAAGCAGCACGAGGCGCCGCTGCGCATCACCCGTTACCTGCGCGGCCAGAGCCTCACGGAACAACCGCGCGAGTGTCCCGGCAGGCGCATCGGCAGCCAGGGACGGACACACAGCGTTCCACCATATCGCGCCGTCGCAGGATGCCGGCGCACGCGCTTCGACCAGCCCGGTCGCCGGTGCAAGCTGCACGATGTGCAGCGCGCTGCCGGGCACCGCAGCGTGCAGTTCGCAGACACTGGCGACAAGCGCGTTGTGATCGCGTTTTTCCGCCGGTTCGAACGGGAGCAGGACGACGATGCGCAGTGCGTCAATCTTCACTGCGGGCCCCCGAATCCGGCCAGGACTTGTGCCAGCGCTTCCGCCTGCTCGGCCGGAGCGCCAGTCAGCATGCGGCAGGCCCCTTCACGCGGCGCGGGAGTGTATGCCTGGACGGCGCCGAGGGAAATCGGCTGCTCGCCGTCGGCTATCGCAGCCGCCAACGGCGCGAACCGAAGCTTCCTGGCCGCCATGACGTTCTTCAGCAGCGGATGGCGCAGGCGGTTGTGGGTGTCGTTGGTGACCGCCAGCAGGGTCGGCCCGGCCAGTCGCTGTCGTTCCATGAAGGGGCCCCGCTGTCGCGTCACCCACAGGCCGTCGGCATCGGCGGCCACCGAAAGGGCCAGACTCACGCAGGGCAGTCCCATCGCCCGTGCCAGCAAGGGGGGCACGGACCCGTCATCGAGGTCCCCGAACTCGCGCCCGGCAAGCACCAGGTCGGCGCTGCGATCCAGCTGCCCGAGCGCCGCGGCAAGCGCCATTGCAAACGCCCGGGCACTCCATGGCCCCAGGCGCCGCTCATCGAAACGGTAGACCGCGTCGAGCCTCAGGTTCGCCGCCTGTCGCGCAAGCCCCTCATCGGCCGCCACCACCGCCGTGATATGCACCGAAAGATCGGCGTCGCGCAGCTTCAGGGCGAGTTCCAGCGCCGCTTCGTCGAAAGGGCTGAGCACCGCGCATCGCCGCGCGTGCGCCTCCAGCGCCTCCGCATCGAGCCGGGGCGGCAGTGGCCATTTGGGGTCGGCGGTACCGGAAACCAGAACCAGCACATTCATTGCGAGGTGACTGTGGCCAAAATACCTGGTTGCATCAAGGCAGCGAGGCCAAAAAGTGAATTTGGATTAGCTTGCGGTCGAGCGCGCGCAAGTGTCAAGCCTGGGAGTAGCGCGCAGCGCACGAAATGACATTCCGTTGGCATCAATTTACAATATCCGACCGAGCCTGCGCCGGGCGATGGCAATTACAATTACACGGTCGCACCACGCTCTCGTTCCGAGGAGAACCGTACCATGAATTTCGACCGCCACGCAGTCGCCGCACCTACCCGCGAACTCGCCAACTGGATCGCGGGCCTCTCTTATGACGATCTGCCGCAGCGCACGCGCGAGGTGGTGCGCATCGCGATCCTCGACACGGTCGGCGCCGGCGTCTACGGTTATTGCACACCATGGGCGCAGATGCTGCTCGCATGGGCGAGACGCGGCGCTGCCGGTGCCGGCGAAGCGCACGTATGGGGCGAAGCGCAGCTGTCCCTGCGCTGCGCCGATGCCGCGCTCGTCAACGCGACTGCGTCGCATGCGTTCGAACTCGACGATTATCACAATGCCAAGATACACGCGGGCACGGTGGTGATACCCGCTGCGATTGCGGTCGCCGAGAAGCTGGGCAGCAGCGGCAGCGACCTTGTTACAGCGATTGCCGCCGGCTACGAAGTCATGATCCGTTCGAGCCTCGCACTGAATCCGTCCGCCGCACGGCTGCGCGGCTGGCATCTCACCGGCGTCACCGGCCCGTTCGGTGCCGCCGCCGCCTGCGCGTCGTTGATGAAACTCAATACCGAGCAGACGGCGTGGACGCTCGGACTCGCCGGCACGCAGGGCGCGGGATTGTGGGCGTTCAACGCCGACGGCACCATGAGCAAGCGGCTGCACGCCGGCAAAGCGGCGCATTCGGGCGTGCTCGCCGCCGAACTCGCGCAGTCGGGCTTCACCGGACCGACGCAGATCTACGAATACGAGGACGGCGGCGTGCTGAAAGCGTTTTCCGACGCCTCCGATCCGGCGCCGCTCACCAGGGACCTCGGCGCGGTGTATCACCTCGACCAGACCTCGATCAAGCCCTATGCGTGCTGCGGCAGCACGCACTCCTATGTCGACGCCGCGCTCGCGTTGCGCAAGAAACTGGGCGCGCCGTGGGATACCAGGCGGCGCGTGCGCGTCGGCACCTGCAAAGTGGTGGATGTGCAATGCGGCTTCGATTACACGCCGAGCTCGGCGCTCAACGCGCAAATGAGCCTGCGCTATACGGTCGCGGCGGCGCTGATCGACGGCCAGGTGCTGCCGGCGCAGTTCACCGATGCCAAGCTCTCGGATCCCGTCATCACGGCGCTTGCCCGCAAGATCGAGCTCGTGCCCGACCCCGAGCTCGACAAGCTGTATCCGAAGGATTTCGCCGGCTGGGTCGCCGTCGAGCACAACGGCGACTGGGTGCGCGTCGACATCATGAACCCGACCGGCTCGATCCACGCACCGATCGACGCCCGCGGCATCACCGAAAAATTCCGCGGCATCAATCCGCAACTCGATGCCGATGCGATTGCCGCCGCCGCGTTCGCCATCGAGCAGCATTCGGTGCGCAAGTTTCTCGGGCTGCTGGTCAATCCGCAATCGAAACGCAGCGCCGCGTAACTCCCATGGCACTTCGCTAACCCCGCTGCATGCGAGCGCAGAACCATGCCGGTAGGGTGCGCCTTGCGCACCAGTTTGCGCCGTGGTGCGCAGGCGCACCCTACGTGGCGGTGATCTCTGTGGCTAATTATTTTTGCCGTTTTGCCGAATCGAGAAACATTCACTCCGGAGGAAGTCATGCATAACCTCACCCGCTTCGCAACCATCGGCGCAGCGTTGCTCGCCGCAGGCCTCGCTGCTGACGACGCATTTGCGCAAAAAAAAGCCAAGGAATACCCGACTAAGCCGATCCGGCTGATCGTGCCGTTCGCGCCCGGCGGCGGCACTGATATCGTCGCGCGCCTGCTGGCGCAGAAATTGACGGAAGCATTCAAGCAGACGGTGATCGTGGACAACCGCGCGGGCGGCGGCGGCACGATCGGCGCTGAGACTGCAGTGCGCGCCACGCCCGACGGCTACACGGTGATCATCATGTCGGGCAGTTACGCTACGAATGCGGCGATGTTCAAGTTGCCTTACGACCCGGTGAACGACATATTGCCGATGGGCCTCATCGGCGATACGGCGTTCCTGGTAGCGCTGCATCCGGGAGTTCCAATAAAAAGCATCAATGAGCTGCTGGCATTCGCCAAGTCCAAACCCGGCGCGCTCAACTACGGATCATCGGGCACCGGCGGCATCGCCCACCTCTCCGGCGAGCTGTTCGACATGATGGCGGCGACCAAAATGACGCACGTGCCGTACAAAGGCACCGGCCCGGCGCTGACTGACCTGCTCGGCGGCCAGATCCAGTTGATTTTCGGCAGTGCCCCGTCGACGATCCCGCTCGTGCGCGGCAACCGCTTGCGCGCCATCGCGGTCACTACCAGCCAGCGTTCGGCCGCGCTGCCCGACCTTCCAACCGTCGCCGAAGCCGGCGTACCCGGCTATGAGGTAGTGTTGTGGTACGGGGTGTTGGGACCCAAAGGCCTGCCGAATGACATCGTCGCGCGCTGGAACGCGGAAATCCGCAAAGCCACCAAGCTGCCGGACATGAAGCAACGGCTCGCTTCCGAAGGCTTCGATATCGCCGACAGCCCGCCCGAGGTGTTCCAGGCCGTGGTCAAGCGCGACGTCGCGAAATGGACCAAGGTAGTGAAGGAAGCGAAGGTCAAAGCAATACAGTGAACGATACAATCTGATCCAAGTTCCTGTTTTGAGCTGAGCGCGTGCCACAACCCCTTGTAACGAGAGGGCTGTCCGCTGCCGTGCTGCTGCTCGCTGTGGGACCCGCCGGCGCCGTGGAAGCCAGCACGCTGCGCAGTCCGTTCCCGCAGGTCCAGCCCGCGGCGCCAGCCGCGGCAATGAGTTTCGTGTGCCTGCCCGCGCCGCCCGCGGTGCGGGACATCACCGCCAATCGCTACTACAGCGACGCCGCCAGCTCCGTCATCGATCCCGCGCTCGAGCGCCGGAACAAGTTCGCGGTGAAGCCGCTCGAAGATTATCTACGCAGTTTCAGCCGCATGACCGATCTGTATACGCGTTCCGGAGCGGAGGCGGTGGCGGCGTGCGCACTCGGATGGCTGGATGCGTGGGCGCAGGGCGGGGCGATGCTCGGAAGCATGTCGAGCAGCCAGGCCGACTACCACCGCAATTGGACCCTTGCCGGGCTCGCGCTCAATTACCTCAAAATCCGCGACAGCACCGCGCTCGATGCGGCGGGCAAGCAGCGCGTCGAGGCGTGGTTACACAAGCTGGCGCACGCGGTGCGGCCGTATTTCGACGACCCAAGACGCACACGCAACAATCATTTCTACTGGGCCGGGCTGGCGGTGGCCGCGGCGGGTGTGGCGGCCAACGACCGCGCACTGTTCGACTGGGGTGTCGGCGTGTATCGCGAGGCGCTCACGCATATGACGCCGGCAGGCACGCTGCCGCTGGAAATGGCGCGGCGCACACGGGCGGTGCATTATCACAATTTCGCGCTCGCGCCGCTCGTTTTGATCGCGGAAATCGGCGCGGCGAACGACACGCCGCTGTACGCGGAGTCCGATCGCGCGTTGCACCGTCTCGTCGCGCGCACCGTGAGCGGAATGATGGACCCGTCGTATTTCGAGCGCGCGGCGCAGGCAAAGCAGGACGAGCCTCCGCGTGGCGGGGTGCTGGCGTGGGCCGAGCCTTATCTCAAGCGCTTCCCGGATGCCGGATTGCCGCCGGAATGGAAAGAACAGATCGTGCGCGCAAGGCCCGTGGCGTACCCGACACTCGGCGGCAATCTCACCGCTCTTTATTCGGCGTATTAGCCGGTTGCCAAATAACGCGATCAGATGCGTAATTTCCAGCGCTCCCCCTGCTGCCACACCCTGCCGTCGCTCTCGAGCTTGAGCAGATGCGCGTGCAGTGAACGGCGCGCTACCTGGTGCAGCCGCTGCGGCGTGTCCGCGTAAACCACGGGCAGCAGCTCATCGAGCGTCGCTGGATTATTCACGGCGAATGCATCGAGCACTTTTTGCTCGCGCCCCAAACGATGCGCAATCAATCGCCGTGCTTCGTCGTGCGGCTGGTCGATCGGGTAACCGTGACCCGGAGCGATGCGCGCGATGTCCAGCGCGAGCAACGCTTCGAGCGATTTGAGGTACGCAACCATGTCGCCGTCGGGCGGCGAGATCACCACCGTCGAGCCCTGCATGATGTGGTCCCCGGTAAACAGCAGGCGCTCGCGGTCGAGCAGATAGCACAAATGGTTCGACGCGTGGCCCGGGGTATGCACCGCGCGCAGCGTGAAATCCCCGCAATCGAGCCGGTCGCCGTGTCCGAACACGCGATCGGGCGCAAACTGCGTATCCTGCCTGCCGCCTGCCGGCGCTCGCATGCCGATCACTTCGGCGCCGGTCGCCATTTTCAGCGCACGCGCGCCGGGCGAATGATCGCGATGGGTATGAGTGCACAGGATCCAGCGCAGCCGGTCGCCGACTGTCCCAAGCATCGCGGCGAGGTGCGCTTCGCTTTCGGGACCGGGGTCGATCAACGCGAGCCGCTCGCTGCCTACGATGTAGGTATTGGTGCCCGGTCCGGTCATCATGCCCGGATTGGGCGCAGTCACGCGGCGCACCAGCGCCGAGAGCCGCACCACCTCGCCGGGAACAATCACCGCCATTTGCCGGTCGCTCCGACGCCGACTGCTTGCTCGTAGCCGGCGTCGCCCGGCAGCAGGCGCCGCCCGTCCTTGCTGATGCGCGGCAGGATCGCGGGGATGTTGCGCTTGGCGCGCATGGCTTTCATCAGCGCATCGACCGAGGCATATGCGGCGAGATCTTCGAGCGTGCGCATCGTCGGAAAGCGAATCTTGAAATCCTTCTTCCGGTGACGGTCGAGCGCAGCGGCCGGCCGCACCCAGACGTGGCTGATCGTCTCATGGTTGTCGTGCAGCGGCGCCTGTTTCGGCGGCGCCGCAGCGACAAAAAATCGCGTGTCATAGCGGCGCACCCCCGATACTGGCGTGATCCAGTGACTGAAATAGACGAGCTGGTCGGCGGCAAGCGTGAGCTTTTGCTCGTGCAATATGTCAAGCAGGCTACGGGCGCCGGCATTCAATGCGTGGCGATGCTGGCGGAAACGATTGGCCACGTCCGGCTCGTCGAGCGCGACGATGCGTCCGCGTGCATCGTATGCGACCAACAGCCCGGCCTCTTCGAACGACTCGCGAATCCCCGCCGCCCAATAGGCAAGCCCGCCGTGTGCGATGCCGAGCGCGCGGCTGGCCTGATCATCGGTGATGCCGGCGCACAGCGCATGTATCGCGGGCAAATAGTCCTCGTCATCGAGCGCACCGCCGGGGAATACGTGAGCGCCCGGCACGAAGCCCGACTTGAGGCTGCGCTGCACCATCAGCACCTCGAGCCCGGCGTCGGTGTCGCGCACCAGCGTCACCGTCGCAGCGGGAATCGGCACTATGTTGCTCATCATTTTTCAGTCAGCCGTTTCGCCGGATGTCCCGCCATCGGGCAGCCCATGACCCCTAACCCGATGAATGCGAGCTTCAAGTTCTTTTGCGTCGCGTCAGCCATATGTGCTTCGGGTTAGAAGTTGAGAGTCAAGCGTCAGGTATCGGAGCGGCAGAAACATCGCATAATAGCAATTCAGCGCAAACCGTACACGGGCTGCCCGTCCTTGCAACAGAGCCAGCTCTAATCGGTATGGATCAAAACTTCATCGCCCTGGAACGATAATTTTGTGCCAAATTCCTTGCAAAGATCGTTCATGTAATCGAACACTTCAAGGCTTTTCTTATCTTTACGAGTCAAGATTTCAGGCTGCCCCTGGTTGTTAATGAAAACGGGTAGGAGAGAAACCCTCTGAACCCCTTTCTTGGATATAAAGCATTTAAGAAGAATAGTTTTTCTTGAATCGATTGGGAACGGATAAGAGGGGTAATCTTCAAAAAACTTGCGATTTGGATAGAATTTGAGAAGCTCCTTGCGTTTTGGCGTTTCAAAATGCTCAGCAGTCAAACTCAGGTCAAATGCAAAATTGCCCAAGCTATAGGTAATTACCTTGCCCTTATAAACTTCTATCCCTTTTAGAATATGGGCGTGAGTACCGATTATTAGGTCTGCCCCAGCATCGACGGCTGCATACCCCACTTCCCTCTGGTACGTAGCTAAAACAGCAGGCGTAAAATGCAAGCCCCAGTGAATGGAAAGTACAACCAGATCAGCCGACCTCTTCGCATTCACTATATCATTTTTCATCGCCTCCAAATCATTTCTATCGGCGAATGTGAGAATTCGAGCGGGGCATCCTGGCTGGCCGTATTCAATCGGCTCATACACGGTAGAGACTCTTATCGGGGCACAACCTGGCTTGTCCGCTTCAGCGCAATATGACGGATGGAGCAATATGGAATTGTAGGCTAGGAAAGCCGTCCGAACCCCTTTTCGTTCAATGATTACGGGTTTTCTGGCTTCGGCTATATTCTTTCCAGCACCAACCGCGCGTATATTGTTGCGCTCCAGCAGCTCGATGGTATCTGCGAGGCCATCGGCGCCCCAATCCATGACGTGATTACCCGCCAAAGATGCAACATCAAAGCCTGCAAACGTAAACGCAGAAATATTTCTGGGATGCGCACGCAGGGCAACGGCCGCCACAACCGAAGGTGAACCCCTCTCGGTGTACATGGTTTCCAATTGACAGAAGGCGATGTCGGCCTTCTTTATCGCTGAAGAACACAAGGAAAAAATCGAATCGGGATTATCCCGGTTGACACACACATCCCCAACCGCAAACAATGTCATTTCTTCTTGGTTTGCCATTTTCTACCCCTTGCTAATTGAAAAATGCCGCCACTGGTCACAACGCTAACGCTCGTACGGCGCTCAAGCGGCATGCGGTACGTCAATGCGCTTCTGAAAGTAGCGGCCAGTATACACGCCAGTCTCGGCAGAAGCTCACTCCCGCCCAAGCCTCAAGATAGATTACTATAGGTTATTCCCGGCTTTGAGTAAAGAAACCGCCGGCAGTTCAGAAACGATGGGCGACCACGGGCATACCCCGTTGGAAATACAGCAAGTGGCCCACGCTCAGACTCACACCGGAAGAGACTTGGACTTGACCCTGGATCCGGGAGGGGCGTAGTATAAGTGCCATCCTCTATTGTCTGTAACTGCGGTGCGTAACAATGCATGCCATGAGCCGGTTCCGGATTTAGTGAGGCAAGCTTTGCGGTGAAAAGGGCGCCGCTGCTGTCAATCAAGGAGGGGAAATGACGATAGGTAACCGCTTGCTGCGGCTATTGTGTAATGTTTTCTCGTTAGTCTTGTGTGCATCCATCGCGGGTGCAGCGTCAGCTCAGTCCTATCCGAACAAAAGCATTCGGATCATTGTGGCGGCTACGCCGGGCGGCGGCGCCGATACTGTCGGGCGAATGATCGGACAGCAACTCGCCGAGACTTGGGCCCGGGCGGTAGTGATCGATAACCGCCCGGGTGGAGGCGCAACTATCGGGGCAGAGATCGCGGCCAAGGCGGTGGCGGATGGCTATACGCTGCTGGTGATTACATCGCAGCTTACTATCAGCCAGACCCTGTATCGCAAGCTCTCATATCATCTTGTAAAGGACTTTGCGCCTATTACACAAATCGCCGCGGGGGCTTATATCCTTGCCGTGCATCCTTCAGTGCCGGCGAAAACGGTCAACGAGTTAATCGCGTTGGCAAAGTCCAAGAAAGGCGGAATTACCTACGCTTCCGGAGGGGGCATCGGATCGGCTAGTCATCTGGGGATGGAACTACTCAAGACACTCGCGGGATTTGACGCTGTGAATGTGCCTTACAAGGGAACCGCGCCGGCGATAATCGACCTCATAGCAGGCCAGGTGGACGCATCTATTGCGACGATGCTTGGCGGGCTGCCTCATGTGAGGAGCGGAAAGGTGAAGGCGTTGGCGGTGACGAGCATCAAGCGTTCGCTCCTTTTGCCCGACGTTCCGACCGTTGCGGAAGCCGGATTTCGCGGATACGAAGTCAGCGGATGGTATGGCTTGCTGGCGCCGGCTGGCACACCGCGGGAAGTCGTGGCCAAGCTCTACGAAGAAATCTCCAGAAGTCTCAAGCTTCCCGATGTCAGGGATCGCATGGTGGCGAATGGAGCAGATCCGGTCGGCAGTACACC
>JACQOI010000189.1 GCA_016202615.1 Betaproteobacteria bacterium | reverse complement strand
GCGAGCGCAGCGTGGCGATCTCGCTCTTCGGCGAATCAGTAAGTTCGAGATTGCTTCGTCGCCGTGTTGCGCTCCTCGCAATGACACAGGACACATTTTCACACAGCCTCGTGTGCGGGCATCCAGAGAAGCTTGAATGTCCTGGGTTCCCGCCTTCGCGGGAACGACGAAAGTTGGGTTCATCAGAGATTCCCTAAACGATGTCGCAGTTATCGCGGCCTAGTGGAAGAGCGTCCCGCCGTTGACGTTATAGGCCTGGCCGGTGATGAACGCTGCCTCGTCGGAAGCGAGGAACGCCACCAGCTTTGCCACGTCTTCAGGTTCGGCGATACGCCCCAGCGGAACGGATTTGGCGGCGTCGGCAACGATGCTCGCGCGGAATTCCTCCAGCGACACGCCCTTCGCCTGGGCCTGGTCTGCTTCCCAGTAATTCAGACGGTCCGTATTGACTGAGCCGGGACACACCGCGTTCACGGTGATGCGGTGCGGCGCGAGGTCGAGCGCGGAGGCTTGTGTCAGACCGATCACTGCAAATTTCGATGTCGCATACGCCGCTGTTTTGGGCTTGGCGCGCTTTGAAGCGTCAGACGCGATGTTGATGATGCGCCCGCCGTTGCGTTTCTCGATCATCACCCGACCCACGAACTTCGTATTCAGGAAAACGGCCGTCGTATTCACGCGCAGGAAACGCTGCCACACCTCTTCGCGGAGCTCGGTTATTCCGACGCGGTCGCGGCCGATGATCGCGCGCGCGTTGTTCACCAGGATGTCGATGTGACCGTAATGCTCCGCCGCACGGCGCGCCATATCCTCGATCTGCTCGCTGACCGTGAGATCGCACCAGATCTTCAGGCAGCGCCGGCCGAGCGCTTCCACTTCTTCGGCCACACTGTCGATGCTGCGCCATTGCGCCTTGATCTCCTGCGGCGGTAAATCCTTCGGCTCCCGCCTGAAATCGGAAATCACGATGTCCGCGCCCTGAGACGCGAGCTTGAGCGCGCATGCACGGCCGATGCCTTTCATACCGCCGGCGCCCGTGATGAGCACCACTTTTCCGTCGAGTTGACCCATGTATTGCTCCTCTAAATCACTATTAGGTGCAGCTAATCACGAATCGGGGCCAGGCTTCGCTGATTGCATATTCTCAAGCCGCCCGCTTCAGCTTGTAATCGCGAACGAGAACGTCGGCGGGAATATTCAACCCCGCCGCGAGCCTGCGGATCATGTCGAGCGTAAGCGGGCGCACGCGATTCAGCACTTCCGCGACGCGCGCGCGCGAGCCGATGAATGGCTCCAGGTCCTTGCGCGACAGCTCGCGTGCTTTCATCACGTGCCGCAGGAAATCGATCGGGTCGGGGTCCGCGATCGGGTAGCGTTGGCGCTCGTAGGCTTCGATCAGCAGCGTCAGCACTTCGAGCCGGTCGGCTGCGGGCGAACCTGCGGGAGCGTTCCACAGCGCTTCCGCTTCCCTGAGGGCCATCTGGTGCTCGCGCTGGGTTCGAATCGGGCGCAATTTCATTTCACTCACCTCAAATGTTGGCCGCGTCGATCTTGTCGTACTCGCGATGCGTACCGATGAACCGGATGAACATCATGCGCCGGTTATAGTGCACCGCCGCGACAAGCCGGTAGTCGTTGCCCTTGATGTTGAAAACGATGCGAGGATTCGGCGTCCATTAACAGGTCCCTTCCCCCTCAAGGGAAAGGACAGGATAGCAGGTCCCTTCCTCTTCAAGGGGAAGGACAGGAAAGGGATGGGGCACGCCCAGCGCAATGTTAATCCCATCCCCGCCCTAACCCTCCCCTTGAAGGGGAGGGAATCCGTTTATGACACAGTAGAACTAAGGAAGCTCGTCAGAAACCGGAGAGCGAAGTTTGTGGGAAGAAAACGGCTTCGACGCCGCCGCGTCGTACGGGTACCCTATCGGCATGAACCTGCTGCTGAAGCGGCCCGAGACCCGTTGAACCCCGCGCTTCGCCGAATGCCCGACATCCCATGCCATCCTTCGAGCGCCTGAACCGACGTTACGGCCCCTGGGTCTCGCTGGCCCTGGGCGTCGCTGCGGTGGTCTACGTGCGCCGGGGCCTGGGATTCGCCCCGGTGGCAGTCGGCGTGCTGATGCTCGCCTGGATCGGGGCCGCGGCGCTGCGACGCCTGGCCCCCGTCGTCGTCCCGGCCGACCCCGCCGCGATCCCGATCACCCCCGTCCCGCGCTGGCGTCGCGTGGTCCTGCCGGCCGCAGGCACCCTGGTCGTCGGCCTGTGGCAAAACGTCCTGTTCTACTTGCTGCCCCTGTGGTGGGCATCGGCCGTCGTGGGATCGTGGAACGTCGCGTTCCCGGCCGTGTTGGCAGCGATGGCGCTCGTATCGTGCTTCGATTACCGCTGGCGCGCCTGGGTGCGGGACCGGCCGATCGTGCATGCCGCCTGGAGCGCCGTCGTGCTGTTCGCGACGCTGGTCCCGGTCGCCGCCCTCTTCGCCGCCCCGCTGCGGATTTCCCTGGCCGTGTCGGCCGCCGTCGCCTCGCTGATGGCCGCCCTCGCGGTCGTGCCCCGGATCCGCTTGGGCCACGCCGGCCGCGGGCTCACCGTCCTGGCCGTCACGGGCGCGGCGGCCGCCGTCGTCCCGTGGGCCGCGCCCGTGCTGCCCCCGGTTCCGGTCGTCCGCATGGCCTCGGGCGCCGGCACCGCAGTTCACAACCGCGCCCTAGTCGGCGCCGCCGCCGCCTTTCCCGCCGGCACCGACCGGGTCTACGTCTGGTTCGCCGTGGCGGCGCCAGAGCGTTACCGCCAGACTGTCCGCTTCGAGTGGTACCGCGACGGCGAGCCGGCCGGCCGCGTCATCGAGACGTTCGTCGTCGGCGGCCGGCGCGAGGGTTTCCGGACCTGGTCCTCGCGCGCCGCCCCGGCTCCGGGACGCTGGCGGGTGGACCTGCGCACCGATTCGTCCCAGCTCGTCGCACGCGAGTCCTTCGTCGTGCGTTGATCGCCTTAGGGGACAGTTCCCTAAGAAGGGCTGCTCCAGGAGCGAATTAGAAAAGGGGTGCGTCCCCTTTATTGTTTTCCTTTATTGTTTTGAAACCCAATCCCCATGCGGCTTTGCGGAAGCCGGGAGGGCGCGAGATCGGGAGGTCGGAAGTGGTTTTTTCTCTCTCACGCGCTCACGCTCTCGCGTTCTCACGCGGACGCTGATGCAGGCGGGGCGCCCGCGCTACGGGACCCCGCAATCTGATCCGGGGCGGACCCACCCAACTGTGCTGGTGTCTTCGGCGATGCGAAGGCGCTTTGCGTTTTGGGCGGGTGATTTACGATCAATTTGGGGGCATTATGCAATTAGCCAAGCCTGACCCCATAGCCTCTTGCTCATGAATAATCAGTCATTTGCGAGAGATCCAACCGGCTTTTGACGCTGTGGAACATTTGCATTACAGTTACCAGTCCATGATGCAGCCATGATATCCAACAGGAACAGGAGCGAATCGTGAAAACCATACGCTGTTTGCTTTGCTTATCGGCAGGTTCGCTGGTGCTGGCCGCCGCGACGGCCGCGGTCGCTCAACCGAGCTACCCATCGCGGCCGGTCCGCTTCGT
>JACQOI010000188.1 GCA_016202615.1 Betaproteobacteria bacterium | reverse complement strand
GGCAGTCATGGCGCGTGGAACGCACCCTACACGAAGCCGTAGGGTGCGCTTGCGCACCATCGTGCATTAAGAAGCGTAGGGTGCGCTTGCGCACCGGCAGTCATGGCGCGTGGAACGCACCGTAAAAGATTATTGTCGTTTTCAACGCAAATTGAAATTACAAGGGGGCGTCGCTCCCTTGTTCAGACATTACCCAGGCAGGAGAGGCGCCAGAGGTCCTTCCACTCATCGTCCCAGCAGCATCGATGGTCGAAGCCTTGCTTATCGATGACCGTCGCGCCTGGCGCGCGGTCGAGAAAGCGCCGGGTGGTCGCCGCTGGGACGACCTTGTCGCGCACCCCTCTGAAATGCGTTTGAGGGACGCGGCGCAGCCTGTCGGCATCGTCCGCCGGATTCAGGGAAGGGCTAAGGGGCGAGACGCCGATGGCGTCGGTCCAGGCGCGCGTGTCCAGCGGCGCCGCGACAGTCACAAGGCAGCTTACGTCGCCGCGGCGCGCGGCGATCAGCGCGGCCATTGCCCCGCCGCCGGAATAGCCGACCAGATTGACTTCCGCGGCGCCGTAGATTCGCTTGAGCCCGTCAACCGCCAGACTCATGGCCGCGACCGCTTCATCACGAAACCGCCCCCCCATCCACAATGCCGGATCGCATTGGAGGAGTTCCTCCTTGCCGAGATACTGACATGGCCGCCCGAGATAAGCCACGGCCGGCGACGGATCGGAAATGGCCATGCGCAAGACCAGCGGCCTGAGCGGCGTAGGGTCAACCGGCGGCTCATCCGGGACACGCCAGGGCGCGCCATCACTTTCGATATACACGGTGACGCGGCCGGTGCTGACTCCCGGAGCGGTGCGTTTGGCGAATGCACGCAGGCGCTTGTCGGGCACCTCGACAGGCATGAGCCCCGCTGCTTCGGCGATGGTGCGGGCACGTTCAGTCGGCGATTGAACCAACGCACACGCGGCACAAAACAAAACTGCCGAGGCGGGAATTACCCAACTCGGCAGTCTCATCAGAAACCAGCCTCGCCGGTGGAAGCCACCGGCGGGGATCAGACCAAGACCCTTAGAACCGTATCCCGATGTTGAACAGGAACTGGTCGTTCTTGACTTCAGAACGGTTGCGCTCGGATGAGTACTGGACCGAACCGTAGACCGAGCCGTCGGTTTTGAACCGCACACCGATCACGGGCGTCCATGCGTCATTGTCATTTGCGGCACTCAACCCTCCCACCGGCGCCTGATCGGGACGCCGCACATCATTGATGTAGCTCAGCCCGACGTAGGGAACCAAGTACCCGGCATCGTAAGCAACCTGGCCGTACAGGCGGAACTGAGAAACGTTGACCGTTCCATCCGGAACGAGCGTTCCGTTCGACAAGGTGTAGGCGCCCAGTTTGTCATGAACCGTCAGGTAGGCGCCGCGGCCAGTCAACTGCCATTTGTCAATGGACTCGCGGTAACTAAGGCCGAGACTGCCGATGGTACGGTCATCCGTGGTCGAGCCGGTCACCCCTAGATTAACGGTGTCAACGTCCGTGCGGCCAATACCAAGCGTCGCATCAAGCGCCCACTGCTTGCTCAACGGGACGCCAATGTACGGCGCAACCGTCGTTCCGCTGCCAGTCAGCTTGCCGCTACTGAATTGGAGATCAACATCGGTTCGATCACGAGCAACAGCGACGCCGAAGACAACGTTGTTGGCAAACGTGTAGTCAACGCCCCCGAGATACACATTCACATTGCCGCTTGACCTCAGCGGCGCGAATGTATAGTCCACATTGCTGCGCGAGTAGGCAACCCACGCATTCCAGGGCTTGCCGCCAGCCGCAGCGGCCGCGCCCGTGTATCCTTGACCCGGAAGAGCAAAGCGCCTGACGTCTCCGGCGAAGGAAACACCACCCGCTGCAAACGAACCGACCGCGCTGCCGATGATGCCCGCGGTATTCAAGCCGGTCGTAGAAAGCAAACCGGCGGCCAGCCCTGGGCTATTACTCGGCTGTCCGTCACTGACCGTGGTTGAAGCTGCCGCAACACCACAAAACCCGAACGATGAAACCAGAACGATTGCTCGAATCGCGTTTCGGAAATTTTTTGAATTCATTTTGGTTTGTCCCAAGGCTAGGTTCGCGTGCTTAAGAGAATTATTAATGATATCAACTAACAATTTGGTTTCGTTCGTATATTATGTTAGATATTAGTCAAGGTTAAGTATACCAATTGGCGCCTTCAGTTTCACCGAATCGCGCCCAATTTCTTCGAAAATTACACAAAGTTACAAGTTTTGTTGCGCATTTGCAACAACCAATAACTGGTTAAAAAGCCGCGGCTCCAGCGCCCCGCGTGCACGCTCGAGGGTTGCGGAAATTACTGAAAAATCATTGACTTGCTTCGCAATGACTATCCTTTCGTAATAGGGCTCGAGCTCGTTCGGTACCAGCTTCTCCATCAAGTCGAGCAAGCGGTACGCGTCAGGCAGATTGTCTTGATCGAACAGCAACTGCGCCCAATTGCGCAAGACCAATGGCTGGGCCGGAAACATTCGATGTGCCAGCGCAAAGAGTTGATTCGCCTCCAGCGCTGCGGTTCCCCCGGCAGCCGGGGCTAGAGGACGCAGAAAACGCAGCGCCCGAACCTGCAGCACGTTCGCCAGCGCCAGCACCGACCACGCATCGCGAGGAAACAGCTTTAGCGTTTCCCGCGCCTGCAACTCGGCGACTGCCAAATTGCGCTCCACCATGGGATACCGGTCCGGCGCCCGGCCGAGTTCCCGAATATCGGCCACCGCCCTTCCAAGCAGGTCAAATATCAACTGCCGCTGGTAGTACTGCTCGTAAGGCATGATGCGAATGGCCTCTTCAACCAGTTGCTCGCTCACTTGTGGTTGCTTGGCGTACGCCCACTGTGCGGCGGCTGAAGCAACATCCGCGCGGGTTGAGCGCCAGTGCAGGGACGCAACCAGCAACACCGATGCCGCCAAAGCGAATATCGAGAAGCGCGCGGCACGCGAAAGCGGCGGCGCTACAGTGCCTCGACTCGCCAGCAACGCAAGTACGATGCACATCCCGAAAATGAATATCGGGCCCGCAAAGGACGCGATGGAAATCGATTGAACATCGCTCAAGCCGGGCCCCGCTTCGGCCTTGACCATCAGGGCAAAGTGTCCCGCGGCGTAAAGCATCGGCAGCCCGACCGCAATCGCAAGCCAGGACCACGCAACACCACTGCCGACACCCCCGCTTCGGCGCGCACGTGCCCAGGCCGCCAATGCCGCAATCAACAGGATCGAGAGTATCGGCAGGGTTCTCAGCCACCAACGCCCCGTCTCCCGTGCGCCCGTGGTTGCATCGAAGGTAGCTACCGGCAAGAAACTTGCGTACGCCGCCACCAAAGAAAAAGCGATACCCCATACCCAGAGATTGTCTCCGGCGGCGGATTCGGAATTTGCGCCGTCTCCCGCACGACGAACCATCCCTTCCCCAATGACCAGAATGAAGGCTGCGATCCCGAACGAGATCAAACGGGTGGTCAGTACCGGTATGTTCACCTGCGCATCGACCCAGAAAACCAATAGCGCCGATGTCAAACCCGCAAGCAAGGCCCGGTGGCCCGGGTGTATCCCCGCCGTTTGCGGGACGCCGTGTTTCAGCGCGCGCCATGCGCAGCCGACCAGAAACAGAAACCAGCCGGCGCTCATCCCAAGGCCAAACGCCGGCACCGCGGCGGCGGCAAGCCCGGTCAGAACCGCCGCGGCGGAAGACAACACGCCGCCCCAGAACGTGAAGGCGAAAAACATCCAGGCGGGAGCGCTTCCCGACAGGCCGAACAACGCGCGTGCGGCCGCGAACATCACCGATCCAAAAAAGAGGCCGTAGGCCAGCCAACCGAGGAGCCCAAAATTCAGGCCGATGTCCAGCGTATCGGCATGCAAGCGGTCATTGGTGTTGATTGCCTTATAGCCAATCGCCTGCATTACCATAACGGGCGTATATGGAAAAAAATGCATATAGGCCGAGTCCGGCCCGTAGCCGAACAACTGGCTCCGGAGTGGCGCAGCGGCGAAGATCTCAGCTCCTGCACGCCACATGCCCAATCGCGCGGCGGCGCTGCGCGAAGCGACCGCTGTCGCCGCCCCCGCATCGCGATCGAGATCAAAGACCAGGCGGCCGGCGACGGGAGCGTCTTGCGCCCACTGTTTGGCGCCCGGAAGCGTGTTGATTGCAATCAGCGCCGCCACCACCACCGCAAATGCGGCGGCCGCCCCCAAAAAAACGCGGCGCGCGCGCGCGTAACCCGCGGCGAAGCAAGCGAGCATTACCAATCCGATAACCGCCGCCAACAGCGGCCCGCGGGTTTGCGTCAGCAGCAGTCCGCACGCTTGCAGTACTGTCACAATCAACCACGGCGCCAGTTCGGACAGCCGGCGGCGCGCCTGCCAGCAGCGCACAACCGTGATCGGCAACAAGAGGCCGAGGTAAGCGGCGAGAAACACCGGGTTGCCCAATGTTCCGCCCGGCCGCGTCAAATCGCGGGCGCCAAGAGGGTAGAAATCCAGACCCAGGCGTTGCTGAATCGCATAGGCTGCGGGAATCACGCTTGCCAGCAGCAGCGCATCGAGAAAACCGGTTAGCCGGCCCGAGTGATGCGCCCATCCGAGTACGGCAAAGAAAAAAGCGCCGTATACGAGCCAGGTAACCAGCCCCTCGCGCCGGAAATAGCTGCCAAAAAGCGCCACTTCGGGCATCTCGCCCAAGGCAACCGAAACCCCCGCCAACACCAGGAACGCGGCGAGAGCGATCGAAGCGGTCTTCGTTGCCACCCCTTGCTGCATTACCCACCGCCAGCCTCCGGCCAGCAGGGCCGCCCCCAGGGCGAGCACGGCCAGGGGCTCGGCCAGAGATTGCTTGGCAATCTCGAACCCCCGGTCCATGATTCCGCTCCTCAGGATTGGCGCCGCGGCAACGACGGCAACCACACACGCACCGGCAAGATTCAGCCAGAACGCGCGCCGAAAAAACATCCTCAATGCTTCTCCGATGAATCCGCCTGCCGCTCATGGGGCTTGCGCAGCACCCACCAGCGCGGCGCGCGAAATTTCACGATACGCGCGTAGCTATAGATGTAGGCAACCGCGAACAGTGCGCAACCAATTTGTAATACCGCGGTCGCCTTCCAAAAAACGACCGCCGGCGCGACACCGATCGAGGTAAGGATCCAGAGATAGGGTGCGGTGAGCGCATTTCGCTGGGTTCTCGGTGAAGGCAGGTTGTTGCCCACCAGCCAGCGCACGAGGCGCTTGTAAATCAAATGATGCAAATGCGCGAGATCAGGCAGTCCCGGGTGAGAGCGGCGCACGATACCGCGCCGATAGATCGAGAACAGAAGTTCGCACACCGGGTACGAACACAACAAAACCGGAAACCACGGCGATACCTCCGGATTACGCTTGACCAAAAGCACCAGCAGCACCCCGATCCAGAAACCCAGCAAATACGCGCCGCTGTCACCGAGATAAACCAGGCCGCGCGGAAAATTGAGCAGCAAGAATCCGACGATTGCGCCCACGGCGGTCAACGCCGCGGCAAATACCAGAACATCGCCCACCTTGTAAGCAACGTAGGCGATACCAAGCAAAATCAGGCTTGCCACGCCGCCCGCCAGACCATTAAAGCCGTCGATGATGTTGAACGCATTGGTAAGGCCCGCAACCAGCAAGCACGTGAACAGGACCGAAACAACGGGTATGGCGACGATCGCATCGAGCACGGGCACATCCAACCGCGTTATCCACGCCCCCAGCAGCCAACCGGCGAGCGCGGCCGAAACAAGGGCGGCAGCAAGGCGGACCGCTATGCTCAGCCGCTGCGTGAAATCCTCGATCAGACCCGCGGCAAAAACGGGCGCCGCGCTGGCGAGCAGCATGAGCCCCATATACGTGATGGCCGGCGCCATGGGTGCGTCATCAAACAGCCGCGCCAGCAGACTTACCAGCAGTCCCGCGGCAATGCCGATGCCGCCCGCCCTGCCGAGACCATGCAAACTTGACTCGCGCACCCACTCCGCGCGCCTGCGCTCGGCGACGTAGCCAGGCGTCTTGGCCCGCGCAAGGTGGACGCGAATAACGAATAACGTCACCAGGAAAGAAACTACCAGCGCTGCGAAGATGTATGTCATGTGCTGCTATTGTAAGTCATCTCGTCCCGCTTTAATCCAGTAATATGGAAGGGATGCGCCTTATCGATTTGACGACCGCTGCGATTACTGCCCAGGTGTTATATTGTAGATACTCTGTTCAGTGTCAACTGTTTTTTTCTGTGCGTGTGACGGTCATGCTGCAGTCGCGTAGAACCTGGTGTTATCGAAGGGCCGGTTGTCGCGCAACATGCCGTGAATGGC
>JACQOI010000192.1 GCA_016202615.1 Betaproteobacteria bacterium | reverse complement strand
TGCCTTAGGAGTTTGTCGGACTAGGCTCCGACAAACTCCTGGTGAGTGTATTATGAATGGTCAGCCGGATTTGCTTTGAGCAGCCTGTACGGACTGTTAAGTCGGACGGGCTGCTAGGCGGAAAAGTTGGAGAAGTTGAAACCCACAATTGCGGCGGCACACCACCGACGCGCTTGGCGCGGATGTCAGTGTGGATCCTTGGATGAGTCCTTGGACTTGATTATCCAATATAGAACCAGGATTAAGAAAACGCCCAGCAAAGTCCCCGCTGGAACCTTTTGCATGAAATCCAGGGCGTTTGCGGCCACTGACGAAATAAAGCCGCCGCTTTCTTTCCCGAGAATGATATTCAGAAGCACGCACAAAACAACGAGCAGTAGGCTCACCTCGACGGCGAGCCAGCCGTATTTCGTAAACTGGCGGATCTTCTTCTCCATTGGAGCGAGATTAGGGGCGGGGAATGCCCGCCCCTGCATTGCCTACAATCTGATCGTCAGGCCAGGGATCGCTTCGCGAACAGCCAGATGATGACCCCCAACGCTATCAGTCCCACCAGACCGTTTGCGCCAAGATCTTTGATTAACCCAACGATATTAGCTACGACCCCGCCGAAGAACGGAAGCGTACCCCCTACCAGCAAGCTTGCCACAATTGCCAGGGCCAGCAGCATCAGCCCGATGTCGGTAATTGCTCCAATCCACGCCTTGATTTTGCTAATCGCGTCCATGCAGACCCTCCTTCTGGTTGGATGTTGGATATGCCGTTATGACGGCGACATTCAGTATATCAACCCTAGAGATAATGCGGGTAATTTTTGGTGGTTTACCACCAGTTATCTGAATCACATTTTGCGCATTGGGCGAGCTCTTGCACAAATATATTGCACACTGGTACCAGAAAATTTTGAGAAAACGAGTCTAAGCCATTGATTTTATAGCTTTTCGATAGGGCCCAAACCAAGAACTCGCAGATTAAATGTTCGTTACACCCTGCCGATTTGACATCTCCGAGGAACACCCCAGGAGTTTGTCGGACTTAGCCCCGACAAACTCCTTAGCAGCCTGTCGAATGCTAAGTCCGACAGGCTGCTAGCTCTTGGGCTCGTCCACCACGGCATTGACGAGCGTTCCGATCTTATCGATTTCGGCTTCGATCACGTCACCCGCATTGAGGAACCACTCCGGACGCGCCAGGCCGCCGCCGCCCGGCGAGCCGGTCGAAATCACGTCGCCCGGCATCAGCGTCATTTGAGACATATAAGAAACCAGCCTCGGGATCGAATGGATCATCTCGCTGGTGTTGCCGTCCTGGCGCAACTCGCCGTTGACGCGGGTGCGAATGCGCAGGTGCATCGGGTCGTGGATCTCGACCTTGGTGACGAGCCACGGCCCCATCGGCGCAAACGTATCTAAAGTCTTGCCGAGCAGCATGTGGCCAGCCCGTCTCTCGATATTTCCGACGTCGCGCGCGGTGATGTCGTTGAGGATGGTGTAGCCTGCAATCACGTCGTACGCCTTGTCTTCCGGCACGTGCTTGCATTTCCTGCCGATGACGACTGCCAGCTCGGTTTCGCAGTCAAGCTGATTGGTCGGCGGCGGCTTCAAGATGTCGCGGCCCGGCCCGACGACGCACGACGGCACTTTGATGAAATAGGCAGGCACCTTGCCTGCACGTTTGCCTTCGTTCCTGGTGCAGCCGGGATAATTACGCCCGATCGCGATGATTTTGCTGCCGCGCACCGGCGCAAAGAGCCGGCACTCGGCGAGCGGCATGAATAACTGCTCGCCGCTCAAGCCCAGCGCTTGGGATTCTGATTTCACCAGGTCGGAGAGCCAACCGTAGGCTTCGGACAACGCCTCCCACGCCGCGGCGCCGACGTGCAAAAACTGAGCGATATAAGGCGGCAGGAAAATCGCCGCCAGCTCGCGGCCTTTGGGATTGCCGATTTCCTCGATCAGATAGCGCGCGTAGCTGGCGCGCAGATCGGCGACCAGGTCCTTGCCGACAAGCACGCCGAGGCGTGCTTGTGCCGGCTTCTCGCCTTTACGGCTGTAACGCATCAGCTTCATGCCCAAGCTCCTGCAGATGAATCCGCATAAAACCGAAAATCCATTGCCACCCCCGCACGGCGCCACCGTTACATCTGGTGGTTGTACTCGGCCGGGTTGATGCGCGCCTCGATCAGCGTGAAGCGCTTGCTGTTCAACGCGACGCGCGCAACCTTCTTGAGTTCGATCATGTTATTGACGACAAAGCCGTTGCCGCCATAAGCTTCGGCCAGCATCACGTAATCCGGGCTGCCGGTGGCAACGCCGGTCTCCGGCAACCTCATGCGCTGCTGCTTGAGCCTGATCAGCGACAGCATGTCGTCGCGGAACACCACCAGCGTCAACGCGAGCTTGTGGTGCGCGAGCAGCGCCATCTCGCCGAGCACCATGTCCAGCCCCGCCTCTCCCATCATCGCCAGCACCGGCCGCTCCGGAAATATCAACTTGGCGGCGATTGCCGACGGCAACGCATAGCCCATCGTGCCCAGGCCGTTCGATTGCAGCAGCCGGCGCGGCTCGAACGACTGCCAGACGTGGTTGATCAGGATGCGGTGCGAACCGGTGTCGATGCTGGCGATGGTGTCGCGCGGGAACACTTCGCGCAGCGCCGCCGCGACCTGGTACGGCCCGATGCCTTTGGCCGGAGTGCTCGCGATCGCGTGTTGTATCGTCTTGCGGTAGCGCTCGAGGTCGGCGCCGGCCCAGCGCGCCGGCGCGTGCTTGGGCACCGCCGCCGTCAGCGCCTGCAAGCAGCCGGCGATGCTGCCGGCGTATTCGAATGCACTGCGATAGACATGGTGCGTGTTCGGCACCAGGTCGATGTTGACGGTCTGCTTCTTCTCGTCCCACGGCGCGATCCAGTCGCTGCGCAACTCGACCGGATCGAAGCCGACAGTCAAAATCAAATCCGATTCACGCACGTGCGCCATGTGGATTTTGTCGACCACCGGGCTCAGGCCGGTGGCGCCGACGCACAGCGCATGGTCCTCGGCCACCACACCCTTCGCCTTGTAAGTCGCGATGAACGGTATGCGCCACGCCTCGATGAAGCGTTTGAATTCCCGCTCCGCGCTGTCGAGCTGGACGCCGACGCCGACAAATGCCAGCGGTTTCTTCGCCTTTTTGAGCCAGCTTTCGATCACGGCCAGGTCCTCGCGCCGCGGCAGCGTGCGCACGGCGGCCGGCGCGAACCGCCGCGCATCGGGTTGCTCGACGCCGGCGACGTCGGTCGGCAGGTTGAGATGCACCGGACCCGGCATCGGACCTTTGGCGATGGCGAGACCCTTGCGCACCTGGTCGAACGCATTTTTTACCGCGATCATGGTCGACCATTTGACGAGCGGCTTGAGCAGCGCTTCCTGGTCGATGATCTGATGAGTGTAAATCGACTTCAGCGTGGTCGCGATCTCGCCGGTGATCACTATCAGCGCCGAGCGATCGAGCAACGCCTGGGCCGCGGCATTCGTGACGTTGGTGATGCCCGGGCCGAGGGTTGCCACCAGCACGCCGGGCTTGCCGGTCAGCTGATAGCTCGCGTCAGCCATGATGCCGGCGCCCATTTCATGCTTGGTCAGCACGAATTTGATGCCGGCCTTGCGGAACGCCTCGAGCAATTCGAGCACTTCGCCGCCCGGGATGCCGAAGGCATGCCTGACCCCCTCCTCGTACAGCGCCTGCGCAATGATGTCGGTCGTTTTCGGCACTGCCCTTCGCTCCGCTGATTTTTGTTGTCGTTCGGCGACGCCGTTGGCGTGCCCTGATATAGGTGATATAGATGAATCGCGATGATAGCATGGGTTTTTTCCCGCCTCGCGCTCCCCGCATGGCGCAACTTTGATGCAACGGTCAGCCGGCATTATCCGGCGAGATCCAGCGCGCGCTCAAGTTCTGCTTTCCGCCTTTACAGGAAATGCGCCAAGCGGCTAAAATCCAACGCTGTTTTGCGGTCCGCTCTGCACAGGAGTGAAGAATGAGTCATAACCTTTTCAATTCACTGCAAGAATTCAAATTCGCCGGCAAGACGGGCAAGTATTACTCGCTGCCGGCGCTCGAAAAGGCCGGCCTCGGCAGGATCTCGCGCCTGCCGGTCAGCCTGCGCGTCGTGCTCGAATCGGCGCTGCGAAATTACGACGGCAAGAAAATCACCGAGGCCCACCTGAAGAACCTCGCCGACTGGAAGCCCAAGGCAGCGCGCACCGAAGAAGTGCCGATCGTCGTCGCGCGCGTACTGCTGCAGGACATGACCGGCGTGCCGCTGGTGGTGGATTTCGCCGCCATGCGCGAAGCTGCAAAAGCCCAGGGCAAAAATCCCGAAATCATCGAGCCGCTCTGTCCGGCGCACCTCATCATGGATCATTCGGTGCAGATCGACCATTACGGCAGCGCCGACGCGCTCAAGCAGAACATGGAGATCGAGTTCAAGCGCAACCGCGAGCGCTACCAGTTCCTGAAATGGAGCGCGCAGGCATTCGAGACTTTCCGGATCGTACCGCCGGGCAACGGCATCTGCCATCAAATCAACCTCGAGTATGTCTCGCAAGTGGTGTGGCAGAAAGACGGCATGTACTATCCCGACAGCCTGGTCGGCATCGATTCGCATACCACCATGGTCAACGGCCTGGGCGTGCTGGGCTGGGGCGTGGGCGGTATCGAAGCCGAGGCTGCCATGCTGGGCCAGCCGATGTATTTCCTTGAGCCCGACGTAGTTGGCGTGCACCTGACCGGCAAGTTGGCCGATGGCGTTACCGCGACCGATTGCGTGCTGAAAATCGTCGAGCTGCTGCGCCAGAAAAAAGTCGTCGGCAAATTCGTCGAGTTTTTCGGCGATGGCGCGGCGTCGCTGACAATCCCGGATCGCGCGACCATCGGCAACATGTCGCCCGAGTACGGCGCGACCTGCGGCTTCTTCCCGGTGGACGACGTCTCCTGCGAATTCATGCGCATGACCGGCCGCGGCAACATCGTGCCGGCGGTCAAGGCCTACTACGAAGCGCAGGGTTTGTACGGCATGCCGAAGCAAGGCGACATCGACTACAGCGATATCGTTGAGCTCGACCTCTCCACGGTCAAGCCCGCGGTGTCCGGCCCGCGCCGCCCGCACGACCGTCTCGATCTGCCGGCGCTCAAGGGCAAGTTCAAGGAGCTCATGGGCAATGCCTTCACCGACGGCGGCTACGGCAAGGCGAACGAGATGGACAAGCGCGTGCCGACCAGCAAGGCGGGCATCGACGTCGGCCATGGCGACGTGCTGATCTCCGCGATCACTTCGTGCACCAACACGTCGAACCCCGGCGTGCTGCTGGGCGCAGGACTCCTCGCCAAGAAAGCCGTCGAGAAGGGACTCAAGCCGCATCCGCGCGTCAAGACTTCGCTCGGACCCGGCTCGCTGGCGGTGACCGAGTATCTGAAGAACGCGGGACTGCTGACTTATCTGGAACAACTCGGCTATTACGTTTCGGGGTACGGCTGCACCACATGTATCGGCAATTCGGGGCCACTCGACGCGCACATTGATGAAGCCGTCAGCAAGAACGACATCGTGGCGGCGGCCGTGCTCTCGGGCAACCGCAACTTCGAGGCGCGCATCCACCAGAACATCAAGGCCAACTTCCTGATGAGCCCGCCGCTCGTGGTGGCGTTCGGGCTCGCCGGCACGGTCGAGATCGACATGACCAAGGATCCGCTCGGCACCGGCAAGGACGGCAAACCGGTCTATCTGAAGGACATCTGGCCATCCACCGCCGAAGTCGTGGCGGTCATGAAGTACGCGACCGACCCGGCGATGTACAAGAAGCTGTTCTCGGCGTTCGGCGAAGGCAACCCGATGTGGGACGAGATTCCGACTTCGGTCGGCGCCACCTATCAGTGGGACGGGAAATCGACCTACGTGCGCCAGCCGCCTTACTTCGACGGCTTCAAGATGCAGCCCGGCAAGGTGACCGACGTCAAGGGCGCGCGCGTGCTCGGCATCTTCGGCGACTCGATCACCACCGACCACATCAGCCCCGCGGGCGGGATCCGCGCCACCGCACCGGCAGGCAAGTACTTGCAGGACCGCGGCGTTGCGATCGCGGATTTCAACACCTACGGCGCGCGCCGCGGCAATCATGAAGTCATGATGCGCGGCACCTTCGCCAACGTGCGCATCAAGAACCTGATGGTTCCCGGCAGCGAAGGCGGCGTCACCATCCATCAACCCAGCGGCGAGCAGATCTCGATCTACGAAGCCGCGATGCGCTACCGGAAGGAAGGCGTGCCTTCGGTGGTGTTTGGCGGCGACGAGTACGGCCAGGGTTCATCGCGCGACTGGGCGGCGAAAGGCCCGCAGCTCTTGGGCGTGAAGGCGGTGATCGTGCGCAATTTCGAGCGCATCCACCGCGCCAACCTCGTGTTCATGGGCGTGCTGCCGCTGCAGTTCAAGGACGGTACCAGCGTGCAGTCGCTCAAGCTGGACGGCTCGGAAACAATCGACATCACCGGCATCGAAAAAAGCATCACGCCGATGCAGGACGTGACGATGACGATCAAGCGCAAGGACGGCAAGACCGAACAGGTGCCGCTCAAGCTGCGCATCGACACCCCGATCGAAGTCGATTACTACGCGCACGGCGGGATTCTGCCTTATGTTTTACGCGAGCTGCTGGCAGCTGCGTAAAACACGGCTGTTTTTATTAACGAGCGCAGACAAGCTGCGCAGGTCTTACGCAAGCTGCTGGCAGCCGCTTAACAACCTCCAATAGCGTGGCTTAAAAGGCTGCGCTGGACCGACAGGCCGCTACCCACTAGATAGTTCAGGTGCGACTGCCCATCACTGCAAATGTAATCATGTGGTCTTGCAATGATGCTTATGCCGGTAGTAGTATTGCCTGAACATCAACAGAACGGAAAAAAAGATGCCGAATATAGCAGTCACGTTCAGACAAGAGATCACACGGCTTGCCCGCAGGGAAATCCGGAGCCAGACGCAGGGATTGCGGAAAGCGTCGGCCCAGTTCCGAAGAGATATCGCCCAACTGAAGCGCCACGCCTCCGAACTCAAATCTGAAGTTGCCCGTCTTGAGCGCCGGGTTGGCAAGGATGTTGCGCCCCCAATTACCGAAGCTGATTCGGCAAAAGCCCGCTTTACTGCAAAGGGCGTCATTTCACGGCGCGGGAGCCTGGGGATCTCGGCGGCAGACTATGGCAAGCTCATCGGTGTGACGGGTCACACGATCTATCAGTGGGAGCATGGCGCCTCACGCCCCCGCAGAGCGCAGTTGACCGCCCTCGCGTCTATTCGGCACCTGGGCAAGAGAGAAGCCCTCGCCCGCCTGGAACAGATGCGCGAGAAAGCGCCCAAGAGACGAGCGCTAAAGCGATAGCCATTTCGCATGTCATCGGTGCCTTAGTGGTAACGATGATGCCCGCCGTCGTTTGCACTATTCCCGCATTGAGCGTTGGTCAGCCGTGGACGGGCCGTTTTCAACGTCCGTTGAGCTTCGATGTCGAACGGCCGTATCGGGTCGCTATGTAAAGCTTTACATAGCGACCCATTCCGGCAGGTGGGCGCGCGAAATATTGCGCGTGCAGACGCCCGGGGCGGCGCATCCATTGATGTGCGACAAACGGCTGCGGCCCGAATTCCGGGATAATTGGCGCCTATGAACCCTTCTGACATCCGCAGCGAGGCCGGGCGATCGCGCCGGCTGGTAACGCGTTTCCTGTTGTTGGCGCTGTTGGCCGCCGGCGTGGCGGCCGCAATTTGGTACGCGACGCGCCCCAAACCCGTGACGATCGTGGTCGCGGAGGCCGGCGTCGGCCGCGTGGAGAATACGGTGGCGAACACGCGCGCGGGCTCCGTTTCGGCCTGCCGCCGCGCCAAGCTCGCGCCGCCGTCGGGCGGGCGCATCGAGAAGCTCAACGTGCGCGAAGGCGACCGGGTGCGCGCCGGGCAGGTGCTGCTCACGCTGTGGAACGATGATCTCACCGCGCGTGAAAGAGTGTCGCGCGAGCAGTTGCAGACCGCGAAAGCCCGCGTGCGCGAGGTGTGCGAACTCGCGAAGGCCGCGGCACGCGATGCCGGCCGTGCGCGCGAGCTGCGGGCGCGCAACTTCGTGTCGCAGGAAGCGGTTGAGCGCGCCAACGCCGAGGCGGCCGCCAAGCAGGCGAGCTGTGATTCGACGGCGACGCAAGTGGCGGAGGCGGAGGCGCGCATCCAGGCCTCGCGCGCCGACACCGACCGCACCGTATTGCGCGCCCCGTTTGCTGGCATAGTGGCCGAAGTGAACGGCGAAGTCGGCGAATACCTGACGCCGTCCCCGCCCGGCATTCCGACGCTGCCGGCGGTGGATCTGATCGACGATTCCTGCCTTTATGTCTCGGCGCCGATCGACGAAGTCGACGCGGCGCAGCTCAAGGTCGGCATGACCGGCCGCATCACGCTCGATGCCTACCGCGGCAAGCATTTCAGCGGCAGGCTGCGCCGCATCGCACCTTACGTGCTGGCGGTGGAAAAGCAGGCGCGCACCGTGGAGATCGAAGTCGCATTCGACAATCCCGGCGAAGCAAGGTATCTGCTGGTCGGCTACAGCGCCGACGTCGAAGTGGTGGTCACTGCTCGCGACGACGTGGTGCGCATTCCGACACAGGCGCTGATGCCGGGCGGCCGCGTGCTGGTACTGGGCGCCGCCGGCGCACTCGAAGAGCGCCGCATCGAGACCGGGCTTTCCAACTGGGAATTCACCGAGGTGAAAGCGGGCCTGGCGCGCGGCGAGCAGATCGTGACTTCGCTTGAGCGCGAAGGCGTGAAAGCCGGCGCGCGCGCCGTGGCGGAGCGCAAGGACGCAGCCAGGCCGCGCTCGGAATGATTCGTTTAACCGGCATCGAGCGAACCTTTGTCGTGGGCGAAGAGCAAGTCCACGCGTTGCGCGGCGCGACCCTGGAAATCGGCCAGGGCGAGTATTTGTCCATCATGGGCCCCTCGGGCTCGGGCAAGTCGACGCTGCTAAACGTCATCGGACTGCTCGACCGCCCCAGCGCCGGCATCTACGAGCTTGACCAGCGCGATGTCACCGGCTTGAGCGACGACGAGCTGGCGCGCATGCGGCGCGAGAAAATCGGTTTCGTGTTCCAGTTCTTCCACCTCGTGCCGCGCCTCAGCGCAGCGCAGAACATCGAACTGCCGATGGTGTTGGCGGGCATCGACCCTACCGGGCGCAAACCAAGACTTAACCGACTGCTCGCGGAATACGGGCTGGAGGACCGAGCGGGGCATCGCCCCGATCAGCTCTCCGGTGGCCAATGCCAGCGGGTGGCCATCGCGCGGGCCATGGCGATGAACCCTTCGGTGATCCTTGCCGACGAGCCGACCGGGAACCTCGATCGTCACACCGGCCGCGAAGTGATGGCGGTGCTGGAGCGCGTGCATCACAACGGCGGCACCGTGGTGCTGGTGACCCACGATCCGGAGATCGGCTCGCGCGCGCACCGGCGGCTGCGCATGATCGACGGCGCGGTCGTCTCCGACGAGAAGAGTTAGTGCAATCCTGTAGCGCCGAAGGAAGTCCCCTGGGGGGCATGTTGTGCCGCGTTGCAAACTTTTTGATTGTCGGATTCTTAAGTCTGCTCATTAACGAAGCAGTACACTAACTAACGATTGAGGACACTAACCGATGAGATTGAACGACGTGCTCAGTTTTGCCTGGCAGGTGATGCGCGGCTACCGCGGACGCACCCTGCTGATTCTGCTGGCGATGGGGATAGGCGTGGCGGCGGTGGTGGCGGTGACCGCGCTGGGCGAAGGCGCGCGGCGCTACGTGGCCAACCAGTTCGGCTCGCTCGGCACCAACCTTGTCATCGTGCTGCCCGGCCGCAGCGAAACCGCGGGCGCCATGCCCGGCGTGCTGGTGGGCAAGACGCCGCGCGACCTGACGCTGGAGGATGCGCTGGCGCTCAGGCGCAGCCACGCGATCCGGCGCTTTGCGCCGCTCATCATCGGCGCGGGCGACGTGCGCGTCGGCGCGCGCCGCCGCGAGACGCCGGTGCTCGGCTCGACCGCGGAGCTGCTGGAGATCCGCCGCATGGAAATGGCACAGGGCTATTTCCTGCCGGAAGGCGACCCGCGGCAAAGCCTGCCGGTAAGCGTGGTCGGCTCGAAGGTCGCGAGCGAATTGTTCGGCGCCCGGCAGGCGCTGGGCGAGTGGCTGCGCATCGGCGACCGCCGTTTCCGCATCATCGGCGTGCTTGCCAAGCAGGGCGAGTCGCTCGGCTTCAACACCGACGAGATCGTGATCGTGCCGCTTGCCGCGGCGCAGGCGCTGTTCAACACTGAGGCGTTGTTCCGCGTGCTGGTGGAGGCGAAGAGCCGCGAACAGATACCGTACGCCAAAGAGGACGTCGAGGAGATTATCCGGCTGCGCCACGAGGGCGAGCGCGACGTCACGGTGATCACGCAGGACGCGGTACTCGCGACGTTCGATCGCATCCTGCGCGCGCTCACGCTCGCGGTGGGAGGCATCGCGGCCATCAGTCTTGCGGTGGCCGGCATTCTCATCATGAACGTCATGCTGATTGCCGTGACGCAACGCCGGCGCGAAATCGGGCTGCTCAAGGCGCTGGGCGCCACCGGCCGCCAGATCCGGCTTGCTTTCTTCACCGAAGCGGTGTTGCTCGCGATCGGCGGCGCGGCGGTGGGCCTCATCGTCGGGCAGCTCGGACGCAATCTCGCGCTACAGCTCTATCCGACAATTCCGTTTCAGGCGCCGTGGTGGGCGCTGGTGGCCGCGCCGGCGACAGCGGTGATCACGGCGGTGCTGTTCACCGTCTTGCCGGCCCGGCGCGCGGCCAAACTCGACCCGGTGCAGGCGCTCTCGCGCCGCTAGGGAACATCTGAATAACTGTCATCGCGAGGAACAATGTGACGAAGCGATCTCGTATCGGGTTGATTTCATTAACTGCGAGATTGCTTCGCTCCGCTCGCAATGACAATCAGCAGGGTTAATCAGAGCTTCCCTAGGCCGGGCATGCTGCTCGCCGATTTCATCCGCTTCACTTACGACTCGCTCAAGGCGCACCGGTTGCGCACGGCGCTTACCGCGCTCGGCATCGCGGTGGGTATCGCGGCGGTGATCCTGCTCACCTCGATCGGCGAGGGCCTGCACCGTTTCGTGATCGCCGAATTCACCCAGTTCGGCACCAACATCATCGGCGTCACGCCGGGCCGCATCGAAACCCACGGCCTGTCGCTCGGCGCGGTGAACACCGTGCGTCTGCTTACCATCGAGGACGCTCTTGCGCTGCGGCGCGCGCCCCACGTGCAAGTCGCGGTCCCGCTGGTGCAGGGCAATTCCGACGTGAAGCACCTCGGCAAAAGCCGCCGCGTCACGCTCTACGGCGTCGGGCCCGACTTCGCCGAGGCGCTCAAGATGCGCGTTGCGAGCGGCGAGTTTCTGCCGCAGGAAGACCCGCGCAGCGCGCGCGCCTTCGTCGTGCTCGGCTCCAAGGTGGCGCGGGAACTCTTCGGCGCGGATAACCCGCTCGGCAGCCGCGTCCGCGTCGGCGGCGAGCGCTACCGCGTGGTCGGGGTGATGCAATCCAAGGGTCAGGTCCTGGGCTTCGATCTGGACGATACCGTGTTCATCCCCG
>JACQOI010000191.1 GCA_016202615.1 Betaproteobacteria bacterium | reverse complement strand
GTACGTCAAGAATCCCGCGCGTTTGGGCGCCCGCGCCAACTTTGAGAAATGCCTGTCCCTGGCGCGCGGCGAGTACGTCAAGTTCCTGAACGACGATGATGTGCTGGAGCCGGAATGCGTCGCGACTTTGCTGGGCGCGTTCTTGAAAATCCCCGATCTGGTGCTGGCGACATCGCACCGCTGGCGCATCAATTCGGCCTCACAGGTGATCGACGACATGGAAGCAACACGCCCTGCCGTGAATCGCGATCTGGTGATAGATGGAGTCACGCTCGCCAACGCGGTCATCATGTATGGCATGAACTTCATCGGCGAGCCGAGCACCGCCATGTTTCGCCGGCGCGACTTCGAAAAGCGGCCGCGGCTCGACGCGGAGTACACATTTCACTTCAATGGCGAACAGGTACGCGGCGCGGTCGATCTCGCCATGTGGTCACGCTTGCTGGTACAGGGCAATGCGGCGTTCTTTCGCAAACGGCTCAGTCGATTTCGCATTCACGACGAGCAGGCGCAAGCGCAACCGGACATCGTGGCCCGCTCGATTGAAGGCACTCGCGGCTTGCAGAAACAATGGATCGATCTGGGCCTGTTCCGGCGCTATCCCCCGCACTTGTTGCTGTGCCAGCCCTTGACACGCGGCGAAGCGGAAGCCAACGATTGGCGGGTCGAAGCCGTCCGCTCGGTGTGCTCTCCGCCGATGCCGCCGGAAGAGGCGATTCGAGCGTGGCGGGCGATTCGACGGCATGCGTTCGAGGGCGATATGCGCGAGTTGGTGCGCCACCGCCCCGACGTCCTCCGTCTCGTTTGCCGCCCCCATAGCGGTCGCAACGCCCGGCGGAGCGTTGCGATCGCGTGGTCATTGTTCGCGACGAAAGTGGCAAACTGGATGTCAACGCGCAACCGTGCCAAACGTTGAAGACGCGCCACTCACCTCACGCCTTCCACAACCCGCGGGACGGACCGGAGCTTCCTATTGAGAATTACGTAAATAGATGACAATGACGTAGGGTGCGCTTGCGCACCGTCCGGCATTGGATTGGTGCGCAAACGCACCCTACCTACTTGGTGCGCAAGCGCACCCTACCTACTTGGTGCGCAAGCGCACCCTACCGACTAAACGAAGCGCCGCTGTCGCAAAATACCACCCAGGCCCACTGTTCGTGAAACATGCGGGCTAATCCTCAGGAGTGATGCCGACATCCTTGATCACCTTGGCCCACTTGCTCATTTCCGATTTCAACTTGACTGCAAACTCCTCGGGTGGGTTTCCAATCGGTTCCACCCCGCCTTTGAGAAGCTTTTCCTTGACGTCGGTCCTTCCGAGCACCTGCACGATTTCATGGTTCAAGCGGGAGATGAGCGCCGGGGGCGTTCCGGCCGGCGCAAAAATGCCAAAAACCGCGATCGATTCATAGCCCGGCACGGTTGCGGCGACCGCAGGCAAGCCGGGAAACAGCGCGGACGGACGGCGGGAAGTTATCGCCAAGGGCCTCAATCTGCCGGCGTCGACATGGGGCACGGCGGCAGCGACGGACGAAAACATGACGTGAATCTGGCCGCTGATCAGGTCATTGACTGCCTGTCCGGTGCCTCGGTAATTGATGCGCACGATGCTCACGCCCGCCATCGCCTTGAACAATTCCACCCCGAGATGAGATGTAGCGCCTGTTGCACCGGAGCCGTAGTTCAGCTCTCCCGGTCGGGCTTTGGCCAAAGCAATCAAGTCTGCGACGGATCTTACGGGCAGCGATGGATGTACGACCAGAACGTTGGGCGTGCTCGTGGTCCACGTCACCGGCGACAAATCCCGCACCGGGTCGTAGGGCAGATTCTTTCGCAGAAACGGCAACAACCAAATGATGTGACCATAGGAAAGCAGGGTATAACCATCAGGCGTCGCTTTGGCGACGGTAGAGGCCGCGACGATCCCGCCGCCGGCCGCCCGATTCTCCACTACGACCGGCTGCCCCCAGCTGCTGGTCAGACCCTGGCCGATCAGACGCACCATGAAATCGCTGGTGCCTCCAACCTCCGCGGTGACGATGCGTACCGGCCTGTTCGGAAAATTCCGGGCGGACACCGCGTCCGCGCCCAGAATCAAAATGCCAACCGGCACCCACACCGCGAAACGCCGCATCAGCATATATCCTTCCGGGTCCCGCCCCTTCATAGGGTGCCATGGTGACGTCGACATGGGCTTGCAGCTTGAGTAGTTCCATCAACAGACGGGGCGGAGTCAAGACCAACGGTGGCGAAATGCGCCGCGCCGGGCCTGACCGTCGTGAATCATACCATTTCTTGAACGGTTTTGATCCCAGGGCAGCGGCAGCACGATGGAAGTCCGGACTCCACCATGACTCTCCACGCGCGGGCGTTTGCTCGCGCCTGTCGTCGCTGCGCCGCCTCGGGTCATTTTCCCGGCGCGCGCCCAAATGTATTCTGCTAAACTTGTGTTCCGGTGCATGCCATGCTGAGATTGTTTCGAACGCCTCCCGTGTCCGGCAAGTTGCGTGACTGCACGGTCACCCGGCCCGCGATCTTCGGCTGCGACCGGCAATTCGGCAGCCCGAGGGCGGATCGCGAATGCACACCTTGACCCTGTTACTGCTGTCCGGCGGCGGACGTACCGGCAGCAACGTCATGGCCACGCTCGCCACGCGGCGAACCGGCCTGCGTTTGGTCGCGACGAGCGACAGGCCCGACGAGCCCGCGCTGTTCGATTTCGACGCCGTCTATATCGCTCCCAGGCTGGCGGACGACGCCGAGGGCTTCGAGCGGCGTGTGCTCGATGTCGTTGCGCGCGAGATCCCCGATCTGGTGGTGCCGTGCCGCGACGAGGACGTTCAATGGCTCGCGGGCCTGGGCGAGCGACGCGCCGACCTTGCCGCGAAACTCCTGTGCGGCCCCCGGAGGATCGCCGAGACTGCAAACGACAAGTGGCTGAGTTACGAATTCTGTCGAGAGCATGCGTTGCCGTTCGCTCCGACACTGCGGTGCGACTCCGCGGCGGATGGGTCCGCGTTTGTCGAGCAACAAGGTCTTCCGCTCGTGGCGAAGCCGCGGCGAGGCGTCAACTCGGCCGGGGTCGTGCTTCTGACCACCCGTGAACAGGTGGCGCGGGCGATGACGCGGCATGACTACGTGCTCCAAAAATACCTGGGCGATCCGGACTCCGTGTACGCGTACCTGAACGCGGTGAATCTTGAAGGCATCCCGCTCTTCCACAGCTTTCAGGACGCCTATTCCTCGCTGCAGGTGCTGCTGGGTCCTGATCACCGCATCGAGTACGTGAATTGCATTCGCAATCGGATAACCGGCAGACTCACTCGTTCGAAGACCATCGACCACGACGCCGAGCCACGCGAGATCGGCGAGCGCTGCGCGCGGGCATTCGCGGCGGCCGGATGGCGCGGACCGCTCAATATTGAGTGCAAGCCCGCTGCGGACGGTACGTTGATGATCCACGAGTTCAATGCGCGCGTCACGGGCGGAACGGCCGCCCGTTGGGAAATGGGTTATGACGAGATCGGCGCGGCGATCCGTGCTTTCACGGGACAGAGCATCGGCGGCGCCCTGCCTCACCTTGAGCCGTCCTCGGAAGCGTTCGAGAATTTTTCCGCACGGGCGGCGGACGGGCGCAACGTGCGCACGCTGGCGCAACGCGGGGAATGGTCGCGCGAGCGAAGGTGATGCCTGCCGCGGCCGGACTCGACACGCGAGGCCAAGAGCGCCTAACATAATGTTAGGCGCTCTAAGGATCAATGAGGCCACACCTGCTCGACGTCGAACTGCACCGCGACGCGCGCGGCGGCTTGATTTCTCTCCAATCCGGCACCACCGCGCCGTTCTCCTTGCAGCGTGTGTTTTTCATTTTCGATGTACCGCCCGAGGAGAGCAGAGGCGGGCACGTAACCACCTGTCAGGAACTGGTGATCGCGCTGCAAGGCTCTTGCCAAGCGGCCACGGTTCAAGCAGGCGTGGAGCAGGATTTCCAGTTGACGTCCCCGACGCAGGCGCTCTACGTCCCGGCGGGTGTTTGGCTTAAGTTACACCGCTTTTCGCCCGGCGCGTTGCTGGCGGTTGCCGCCGACGGGCCTTACGTCCCGCGCTGACAGACGGAGGGATCGGGGTCATGAGCTTCGCCATCCCCAGTGCAGCCCCCGCCTTGCGCTTGGCCCGCTTCAGTGCGGAAATCCGCGCCGCCGTTGAACGCGTGCTGGCCAGTGGCCGTTTGATCCTGGGCCCGGAGGTTGAATCCTTCGAGCAAAACCTGGCCGCTTACCTGGGCTTGCCTCATTGCGTTGGTGTGGCCTCCGGCACCGATGCCTTGGCCTTGGCGCTGCGCGCCTTGGGCATCGGCACTGGTGACGAGGTCGCTACCGTGGCCATGACCGCGCCTGCGACCGCGACGGCAATTCTCTCGACCGGCGCCACGCCGCGCTTTGTCGATATCGATCCGCGCAGCCGGGGCATGGATCCAGTGGCGCTGGAAAGCGCGATCACGCACGAGACCGCCGCCATCGTGCCGGTCCATCTGCACGGGTCACCCGCGCCTATCGTCGAGATCATGGCGATCGCCGAACGCCACGGTCTGGCCGTGGTCGAAGACTGCGCCCAAGCCTGCGGGGCGCACATCAATGGACGGAAGCTCGGCAGCTTTGGTCAGGCGGCGGCGATCAGTTTCTATCCCACGAAGAACCTGGGGGCGATGGGTGACGGCGGCGCTGTTGTCACGCATGATGCGGCCATCGCCGAGCGCATCCGCCGCTTTCGTTTTTACGGCATGAACGCCGCTGAGGAGGCGGTATCCTGGGGCACGAATAGCAGGTTGGATGAGATTCAAGCGGCAATCCTCTCGGTCCTCCTGCCGCACCTGGACGCACACAACGAAGAACGGCGACAAGTCGCCAGGGCCTATCGTGTGGGATTGGCTGAATTGGAAAGCGGACTGCCGCCCGACCTTCCCGGTGCGATTTACCACCACTTTGCCATCGCAGCGCCGAACCGCGAAAGGCTTGCTCAACGGCTCGCCGAAAAGGGTATCGGCACGCGGCGTCACTATTCGCCGGGATTGCATCGTCATGGGGCCTTCGCGGACCGCTCCGCCAATCTCCCGGAGACAGACCTTCTGGCGGCGCGTACCTTGAGTTTGCCGATTCAGCCCGAGGTCGTCCTGGGGTGTAGCGACAGGGTCATAGAGGCCGTGCGGTCATGCTTGAGTTAAGCAAGTCGCTGGTTCTGTTCGCAGCCGGCTCCAGCGTAATTGTCGAGGTGGAGGAAAGCTGTCGACGCCTCGGCCTTGAGGTGGCCGCCGTGGTGCGCAATGTGCCGGGCGCCAGTTTCGCCCTGGCGGCGGATCGCGTGATTGAACCTGCGCAGATCACGCGCGCCCACATCGATCTGCCTGTGGTGATCCCGCTCTTCGGGCCGGCGCGCCGGCAGGGCGCCCTCAAAGACGCGCGACGTCTTGGTTTTACCGAGTTTGCCACGCTGGTTGATCCAACCGCCATTGTCGCCTCGAGCGCCCGATTGGGGGCCGGCGTCTATGTGAATGCCGGTGTGACGCTGGGCGGGGCTTCGCGTTTCGGCCGCTTCGTTTTCGTCAATCGCGGCGCCGTGCTGGGACATCACCTGGATATCGGCGACTTCGTCTCGATCGGCCCCGGCGCAATTCTCGCGGGCGAGGTATCGCTTGGGCGTGGTGCGGTGATCGGCGCGGGCGCCACCCTGTTGCCCAAGGTCAAGGTTGGCGCCAACAGCGTGATCAGCGCAGGCGCGGTCGTCACCAAGGACCTGCCGGATCATTGCCTCGCCGCAGGCAACCCCGCCCGTATTGTCAAACGCGGGATCGTCGGCTACGGCGGCGTTGCGGTGGAAGAGCACACTGTATGAAATTGAAGACAGCTTGGCGTCAGTTGCCCCGGCTGTTCGCCCACACGCCTCGGCGGCCGCGTATCCACCTTTACACCATGGGCTGGAATGAAGAGCGCCTGCTTCCCTTCTTTTTCCGGCACTACGACCCATGGGTGGATCGTTACGTTATCTACGACGACAACTCGACCGATGCGACGCTGGAGATGCTGCACGCACATC
>JACQOI010000015.1 GCA_016202615.1 Betaproteobacteria bacterium | reverse complement strand
TTCCCCGAAACCGAGCACGTCCATTTCTACGGGTTCTATATCGGCAATTTCCCCGATCGTAGGGATGTGGAAGTGGACGCGATGTGCGCGATTCTGAACTCGGTATGAGGCGGCAGTGACCTCGGCCATTATTCTCGCCGGCGGGCTGGGGACGCGGCTGCGCGCCGCCGTCTCCGATCTGCCGAAGCCGATGGCGCCGGTCGCCGGCCGCCCATTTCTTGAATACCAGCTTGACTACTGGATACGCCAGGGGATAAACCGCTTTGTTCTTTCAGTCGGCTACCGGCACGAGGCGATCGTCGATCATTTCGGCAACAGTTACCACGGCGCTGAATTGGTTTATGTCGTTGAACCAACGCCGCTCGGCACCGGTGGCGGTCTTTTGCTGGCCGCCGATAAAGCTGGCCGCGATGCGCCGTTTTTGCTGCTGAACGGTGATACTTATTTTGCCGTGGAGCTGAAAGCTCTGAGTGCGTTTTCTCACGCCAACGACGCGGACTGGTGCTTCGCCCTGTTCCGCGCCCGCGAGGAAGGCCGCTATATGGGCATGGATGTTACGCCTCAAGGAAGAATCACCTCGCTCAGGTCCGGCACGGGGCGGCCCGGCCGCCTGGCCAACGGCGGGGTGTACTGGGTTCATCCCCGCGCCTTGCGCGGCGGCGGCCGATTTGCGCCGGGCGACCAGGCATCTTTGGAAGATGACATCTTTCCGCTTGCGATGGAATCCGGCCAGCGTATGTTTGGTCTCGAGTTCCCGGGCATTTTTATCGACATAGGCGTGCCGGACGACTACCGCCGCGCCCCTGCGTTGCTGGTGGTATAAAAAGGACGCACGTTGCAACGTCACTACCTTAAGCCTATTCCGGCATGTAGGGTGCGCCCTGCGCACCGGTTCGCGCCGTGGTGCGCAGGGCGCACCCTACAGGAATTGTTCGGCGCTCGCATGCGACGGACTTAAGGTAGTGCCATTGGACGCACGCTGGATCTGGTTGAATGTCTCCATAACAAGGCAAGGAAAGCGCAATGAACTACAACATCCTCGTCACCGGCGGCGCGGGCTACCTCGGTTCCACCATGGTTCCGGACCTGCTCAACGCGGGCCACAAGGTAACGGTGCTGGACAACTTCTTGTTCAAGCAGGCGAGCCTGAACCACGTCTGCCACAACCCCAATTTCAGCGTGGTGAGGGGGGATGTCCGGAGCGAAAATACCATCGCCCCCCTGATGAAAAATGCGGACATCATCATTCCGCTGGCGGCCCTGGTGGGGGCGCCGCTTTGCAATATCGACCCGGTCGGCGCCAAAACCATCAATCACGACGCCATCACCCTGATGCTGAAGCTGCTGTCCAAAAATCAGATCGTGCTCATGCCGACGACCAACAGCGCCTATGGCACCGGTGATGAAAACCACTTCTGCACCGAGGAATCGCCGTTGCGTCCGATTTCCCTTTACGCCATAGAGAAAGTGGAAATTGAAAAGGATCTCATGCAGCGCGAAAACGCCATCAGCTTCCGCCTCGCCACGGTGTTCGGCATGTCGCCGCGCATGCGCATCGACCTGCTGGTCAACGACTTCACTTACCGCGCCGTCAACGACCGGTTTGTGGTGCTGTTCGAAAGCTCGTTCAAGCGCAATTATGTGCATGTCCGCGACATCTCGCGCGTGTTCCAGCACGCCATCGCCAACTTCGACAGGATGAAGGGCCAGATCTACAACGTGGGGCTTTCCGATGCCAACGTCTCGAAGAAAGAGCTCTGCGAGCGCATCCAGAAGCAAATGCCCGATTTTGTCTTTATTGACGCCCCGGTGGGCAAGGACCCGGATCAGCGCAACTACATCGTGTCCAATGCCAAAATCGAAGCGACCGGCTACCAGACCTCGATCTCACTCGACGCCGGCATCGCCGAATTGATCAAGGGCTACGCCATGATCAGGAATTCCCAGTACGGCAATGTCTGACGGCTCGGGATGGCGCTACTTTAAGCTTCCTTCCCCCGCTTGCGGGGGAAGGCCGGGATATGGGCTGCTCCTTCCCCCCTTGCGGGGGAAGGCCGGGATGGGGGGATGGATTACCCGCTGGCTGGTTATGAGCTTCATGCGCGCGGGCGCGTCGAGGCACCGCCGTCGATCGTAACGACCGTTCCGCTGATGTACGAAGCGCGCGTG
>JACQOI010000022.1 GCA_016202615.1 Betaproteobacteria bacterium | reverse complement strand
CGCACCTCTGCGTCCTCAGCAGCGTCCTCAGCGTTGATGGGTTGAAGCGGTAGTGCCATTGGCGTCAGGTTTGCGCTATATTCCCGGCCGTTCCGCTGCTGGCCAACTGCGCAGCGCATTTTCTAATCAACGAGGCTGACTTCGTCGCCGACGTGAATCCGCGCACCAGCGCCACTAGTGACCATCGCAACCGCGAAGGTCGGCTTTTGCTGGGCGAAGGCGCTGATCAGCGTTGGGAGAATCGGCAAGTCGCGGTTGCCGGTTTGGGGGTTCGCATGCGTAGCCAGGCATCTGGTCTTAGGCATTACTACGTCGAATTTAACCTGGCCCACGCAGATCTTGCACCCGACCCAGCTTTGCTCGTCCCATGCTTCCAGCCCCTCAACGGCGATGTTCGAGCGGAAGCGACGCTCACAAAGGCCGGGATCACCGACGGCGGCGGCGACGGCCATCAGGCTTTCGCGGCTGTGCAGTGTTACCTGGCCTGCCTCGCTGTCGTGGTAACGGGGTGTAACTCCGTCCCCGACGACGCGCAGCGGGAGCCGCTCCGGGTGGCGGGAAAACGGATTCTCGTCCAGCCTGGATACATAATCTTCGACTGCGGCAGCGGCGTGAGTCTCATGCCGCCGCAAGTTTGGTCGCGCGGCAACCGCCGCCGTCGCAGGCAAGATAGCTGCCGTTCGTGTACCAATCCGCGAGCACCCAGCGCTCGCAGTGCCGGCCGTCAACGACGTGTTCGTGACGCGCCGGACGATGAGTGTGGCCGTGGATCAGGCGTGGATAGCCATGCTCGCGCAGCGCCGTTTCGATCCCGGCCGGGGTCGCGTCCATGATTTCCTCGGTCTTGAGCTTTTTCTCCGCGTTGTTTTCGCTGCGCAGCCCGGCGACGATCTGCTTGCGGGCGGCAATCGATTGCGCGAAGAACTGCTGTTGCCAGGTCGGGCTGCGGACCTTGGCGCGGAATTCCAGATAGCGCACGTCGTCCGTGCACAGCGTGTCGCCGTGCATCAGGAGCGTCGGCGTGCCGTAAAGCTCGATGAGGGTTGGGTCTTGCATAAGGTTTGCGCCGGCTTTTTCGGCGCAAACCTTGCCGATCAGAAAATCGCGGTTGCCATGCATCAGGTACAACGCGACGCCGCGTCCGGCAAGCTCGCGCAGCGCGGTTAATACCGACGCGTTGAACGGATCGTCATCGTCATCGCCCATCCAGTAATCGAACAGGTCGCCGAGGACGTAGAGCGCTTCGGCCTGCGCGGCGGGACCGCGCAGGAAGTCGAAGAAAACGCGGATAATTGCGGAACGAGTAGGACAGAGGTGTAAGTCGGAGACGAAGAGGGAATAGGGCATAGGGGCTAGAGGCTAGGGACTAAATCGGAGGTAGAGGCTTTTACTTATTCCCTAGACCCTATCCCCTAGTCCCTGTGTTTCAAACCACTTCCGCTTTTTCGATCACCACGTCTTTGAACGGCACGTTCTGATGTCCCGCGCGATCGCCGGTTTTTACGCCCTTGATCCTGTCGACCACGTCGGTGCCCGCAGTGACTTTGCCGAACACGCAGTAGCCCCAGCCTTGCGGGGTCGGCGCCTTGTGGTTGAGGAAGTCGTTGTCGGCGATGTTGATGAAGAACTGCGCAGTCGCGGAATGCGGGTCGCCCGTGCGCGCCATCGCAAGCGTGTAATTGTCGTTCTTGAGCTTGTTGTCGGCCTCGTTCTTGATCGGCGCGCCGGTCGGCTTCTGCTTCATGCCGGGCTCGAAGCCGCCGCCCTGTATCATGAAGCCGTCGATCACGCGGTGAAAAATCGTGTTGTTGAAATGCCCGCTCTTGACGTAGCTGAGAAAATTCTCGACCGTGGCAGGCGCTTTCGCCGCGTCGAGTTCAAGCGTGATCGTGCCGTGGTTCGTATGCAGTTTGATCATGACGATGACCTCATTTGGTTGCCGGTTTCGCGACGGGCAGTATCTTCGCGTCTTCGATCAGGACCGGCTTCACCGGCACGTCGCGGTGCGGCGGCATGCCCGGGCCGGTCCGTACCGCCTCGATTTTCTTCACGATATCCATGCCCTTGACTACCTTGCCGAACACCGCGTAGCCCGGATTCCCGGGCGTGAAATTGAGCGATTGGTTGTCGCTGACGTTGATGAAGAACTGCGCGGTCGCAGAATGCGGATCGGAAGTGCGCGCCATCGCAATCGTGCCGACTTCGTTCTTGAGCCCGTTGCTCGCCTCGTTGGGAACCGGGCCGCGCGTCTTCTTCTGCACAAAATCGACGCTGAAGCCTCCGCCCTGGATCATGAAGCCGGGGATTACGCGGTGGAAGATCGTGCCTTTGAAGAAGCCGTCCTTCACGTATTGCAGGAAGTTTTCGACCGTCTTCGGCGCCTTGTCGGGATAAAGCTCGAGCGTGATCGTGCCCATGTTGGTTTTCAGCTCGACCTGCGGGTCGGCCGCCGGCGCCGGCAGCGATAGCAACAAAGCGGTGATGATGAACAGCGTGCTCGAAGTTTTAAACATGACGCCTCGGAAAAACGGGCCGGCGGATGCCGGCCGTGTGTTATCAAATTAACCTTAAACTTGAAACTCGAAACTTGAAACTTTTAACTGTTTTTCCTACGCCGCGCCTTCGTAGAGGATGCGCCAGGCGCCGTTTTCGTTGATCCAGTACTGGCGCTTTTTCATCCGGTTCGAGAGGTTGCTGCTCGCGTAGTCCTGGTCGAAGGTGATAACCGCCAGGTTGTCGCGGCCGGGGTAGAGGAAAACGCTGATGCGCTCGACCCTGACCTTGATCCAGCTCTTGGCGGCATTGACGTTAAGTTTTTGCTGCGACCATGCGGCCAGATTCTGCGAGCCCGACGAGAATCCGGGTGCGTAATGCTTGAGGTAGGTCCCCGTGTCGAGGCTTTCCCAGTCGTGGCGCCAACTCTCGACGCTCTTAAGCAGGTCCTGGCGCAAGCTGTCGAGCGCCTCCGGCTTTACCCAGTCAATGCCGTCGGCAATGATGACCGGGGTCACGCCAATGCGCATGTTCTTGCCGATCGCCTCAAGGTCTTGGTTGGTGAGCGCTACGCAGCCGTCGCTTGCGCGCGGCGGGCGGCTGTAGGTGTCGGAGGGCGAACCATGCAGCCAGATGCCATAACCGTCGCGGCCCTGGCGCCGGTCCCACTCGTTCGGGTAATTGATCGGGAAAGCGCCGCTGCCATAGAAGTCGGAAAGCTTCGCGCGCGGCAGATTGTCGGTGACGTGGTAGACCCCGAGCGGAGTTTTCTTGTCGCCCTCCTTGAGCTTGCCCACGCCGTTTTTGCCGAGGCTCACGTAGTAGTCGGCGACGTATTGCGGTACGCCGTCATGGTTTTCGAACACGTAAAGCGTCGATTGCCGGGTGTCGACGATAATCGCATGCTTCTGGTCGGGATGGAGCTGCAGCAGGTACTTCGGTACGCGGTCGGCGGGGCGCTCGAACTGGTAGCGCGCCAGCCGCACGCGCGCCTCATCGCGCAGCTCCTCGAGGCGTTCCTGCGGCACATGATTGGTGTTGCCCAGGGTGGTGATGGGACGGGTGCGCGCCAGCAGCAGATCACCCTTGATCAGGTGCGCGAGCCGGAAATTGGGGTAGCCCTGAAGGACTTTTTCGACTTCGGTGAGCGCGACATCGAGGCGGTTATTGCGGATCTCGGCGAACGTCTTGATCAGCATCGCTTCGGCTTCGGGCTGGGCGTGGCCGTTGACGCGCGCCGGCTTTTGCGCCGGTTGATTTCCCATCGCCGCGGCGTGGCCGGCGCAAGCGGCGAGTGCCACGGTTGCGATCAGCCGTAACACCAGGCTGATCCTGCGGGGGCGAAAAAAAATCATGTTGAGCATCAACTGCCGACGCGTTCCTGCTGGATCAGCCAGCGGTCGCCGGCCTTGACCATCATCAGCGTTTTGGTGGTCGCTACCTTCAGGCTTGGCGAGCGGTAGTTCTGCCTGAAGGTGACAGTGACTCGGTTATTGTCGGTGAATTTCATTTTCGGCGATTCGACCGAGACTTCGATTTTCTTCGGCTTGGCGATACGCGCCTTGCGTGCCGCTTCCCAGTCGCTGCGCGGTTCGCCTGCGGGCGTCTGGAAATCAGGCGCATAAAAACCGAGGTAGCCATTGACGTCATTATCCGACCACGCTTTGGCCCATCTGCCGACGGTCTTGAGCACTTCGCTCGCGGCGTCGGCGACCGGTTTGGCGGGCTCAACGGGAGCGGGGGGCTTCGCCGCCGGCGTCGTTGCCGCTGGCGGCGTCGGTTGAACGGGAGCGGGCTTGCCGGCGGCAACCACGGTCGGTATGGTCCTGGTGCCGGTTTCAGCCTTGCTCGCTGCCGGCTTGGTGCCCCGCGCGCTGCCCGAGAACAGCTCCTTGATCATCTCGAGCTTGGTCTGCGCGGCGGTATTGCTCTTGTCGAGCTGCAGCGCCTTGTCGTAGGCCTGGGACGCCATCTTGGCGTAGATGTCGCCGAGATTTTCGTGCGCCGTCGCGTAACTCGGATGGGTGCGGATCGCCATTTGAAGCGCGGCGCGCGCTTTGTCGTATTGCCCCTGTGATGCATACAGCACGGCGAGATTGTTGTAAGGCTCGGGCAGCTCCGGATAATCTTCGGTCAGTCCCGCAAAAATTTTGATCGCATCAGCCGGCTTGCTCTGCTCGGTAAGTATCAGACCTTTTAGGAAACGCGCGCGCGCATCTTTCGCATGGCCCTTGAGGAAGCCGTCGACGCGTTCGAGTGCCTGCGCGTGCTGGCCTGAACGGAAGAGTCTGGCGGCGTCCTGATAATCGTCGCTCTGCGCGCCGGCATAAGGCGCGAACAGCAGGCTGGCGAGCAACAGGGTGATCCAGGTAACCGCGGGCATAGGCGTCATTGTGCTATACTTTTCGAAATTTCAGGGTGTTACTTCACTAAACTTAAGAATTTTACCAAGAACCCCGGCCGAATTAAACACGTCCCGCAGCAGCCCTGGCTGCGGTCAACCCGGTCCCGGCGCCTCGTCAGGCGGCCGGCCGGCGCAAACCCCGCTTGCCGTGGGGTAGGACCGGGTGTGCCGGAAGACTGCCCCCGCCATGCTCAAGCTCTACAACACGCTGACCCGCGATAAACAGGAATTCAGGCCGCTAGTGCCCGGCCAGGTGCGGATGTACGTCTGCGGCATGACGGTCTACGACTATTGCCACCTCGGCCACGCGCGCGTGATGGTGGTGTTCGACATGATCACGCGCTGGCTGCGCGCTGCGGGCTTTGACGTCACCTACGTGCGCAACATCACCGATATCGATGACAAGATCTTCAAGCGCGCCACCGAGAACAACGAACCGATCGACGCGCTGACCTCACGCTTCATCCAGGCCATGCGCGAGGACGCCGCCGCGCTCGGCGTGCTCAAGCCCGACTTCGAGCCGCGCGCGGCCGAATACATACCGCAGATGCAGGAAATCATCCGGCTGCTCGAAAAGAAGGGGCTCGCCTACGTCGCGCCCGACGGCGACGTCAATTACTCGGTGCGTGATTTTCCGGGCTACGGCAAACTTTCGGGCAAGTCACTCGAGGACCTGCGCGCCGGCGAGCGCGTCGAGGTCAGTCATGCCAAGCGCGATCCACTCGACTTCGTGCTGTGGAAGCGCGCCAAGCAGGGCGAGCCGGCGTGGCCGAGCCCATGGGGCCCCGGGCGCCCTGGCTGGCACATCGAGTGCTCGACGATGTCGAGCGCGCTGCTCGGCCGGCATTTCGATATCCACGGCGGCGGCCAGGACCTGCAGTTTCCGCACCATGAGAACGAGATCGCACAGTCCGAAGGCGCATTCAACGAAAATGAGGGAAACCCTTTCGTCAATTATTGGATGCACAACGGCTTTGTGCGCGTCGACAATGAGAAGATGTCGAAATCGCTCGGCAACTTCTTTACCGTGCGCGAGATTCTCGCCAAGTACGACGCCGAAGTGGCGCGTTTCTTCATCCTGCGTGCGCATTACCGCAGCCCGCTCAGTTATTCCGACCACCACCTCGACGACGCGCGCCATGCGCTGACGCGGCTCTATACCGCGCTCAAGGCGCACGACGTCGCGGTGATGCCGGTGGATTGGAACGAGCCGCGCGCGGCGCGCTTCCGCGAGGCAATGGACGACGATTTCAACACGCCCGAGGCGGTTGCCGTGCTGTTCGACCTTGCCAACGAGGTCAACCGCGACGGCTCGCGCCCTGCGGCGGTGCTGCTGAAGTCGCTGGCCGGAATCCTCGGCCTGCTCGGGCGCCGACCGGCGGAATTCCTGCAGGGCGAGCCGGCCGCTGACGGCTGGACGCCGGAGCGCATCCAGGCGCAGATCGAGGCGCGCGCGGCCGCGAAAAAAACCAAAAACTACGCCGCAGCCGACCGTATCCGCAAGCATTTGCAGGACGCCGGCATCGTGCTCGAGGATACGCCCAAGGGCACCATCTGGCGCCGCGGTTAGTCATGGCATCGGGCATATTGGTAGAGTAGCGCAGGCGACCGCGCCTGCTCACGAGGTCGGCAGGCGAGTCGCCTGCGCTACAACGTCGGTCGTGTAACGTGTGCTGCAGTTCCGCAAGCTGTGAATCGGATCGAGCATGGATTTGAGGCTGCAAAGTGCGTTCGGGTTTGTTGTAATTCTTTTTCTCGCCTGGCTCGCCGGCGAAAACCGGCGCGTGGTGGCGTGGCGCACGGTGATTGCCGGCATCGTATTGCAAATCGTATTTGCGGCGGCGTTGCTCAAGCTCGCCGTATTCAAGCAATTCTTTCTCGCGCTGAACGACGCGCTGCTCGCGCTCGAGAAAGCGACCCAGGCCGGCACGTCGTTCGTGTTCGGCTACGTCGGCGGCGCGCCGCTGCCATTCGCCGAATCGGGGCCGGGCTCGAGTTTCGTGCTCGCCTTCCGCGCGCTGCCGATCATCCTCGTCATCAGCGCGCTGTCGTCGCTGCTGTTCTACTGGCGGGTGCTGCCGTGGATCGTGCGCCGGATCTCGCGCGTGCTCGAGAAAACCATGGGCGTCGGCGGCGCGGTCGGGTTGTCGACCGCCGCCAACATTTTCGTCGGCATGGTCGAGGCGCCGTTGTTCATCCGCCCGTATCTCGCGCAACTGTCGCGCGGCGAACTCTTCATCGTCATGACCGGCGGCATGGCGGGTATTGCCGGCACGGTGATGGTGATCTACGCCAGCATCCTCGGCCCGGTGATCCCGGATGCGCTCGGCCACATCCTGATCGCATCCATCGTCAGCGCGCCGGCGGCGATAGTAATATCGGTGTTGATGGTGCCGCCAAGCGGCGCGCCGACTTCGGGACAACTCGTTGCGGCGCAGCAGGCTTCGAGCAGCATGGACGCGATCACCAGGGGCACGCTCGAGGGGCTTCAGCTCCTGCTCAACATCATTGCGCTGCTGGTGGTGCTGGTGGCGCTGGTCGCGCTTGCCAACGTGATGCTGGAAGCGCTGCCGGCGATCGGCGGCAAGCCGATTACGCTGCAGCGCGTGCTCGGCGCGCTGCTGGCGCCGCTCGCGTGGCTTATCGGCGTGCCGTGGGGCGAGGCGCCCGCCGCGGGCGCGTTGCTCGGCACCAAGACCATCCTCAACGAGTTCATCGCTTATCTCGATCTCGCGCATCTGCCCGACGGCACGCTGTCGTTGCGCAGCCGCATGATCATGACTTACGCGCTGTGCGGGTTCGCCAACTTCGGCAGCCTCGGCATCCTGATCGGGGGGCTCGCGACAATGGCGCCGCAGCGCCGTGACGAGGTCGTCGCGCTGGGATTGAAATCGATCGTTGCCGGGACGCTCGCGACCTGCATGACGGGCGCCGTGGTCGGCATGCTGTGGACCGAATAGGCATGGCTCAGCCGCTGATCCTGCGTCACAGCGACTGGCCGGGATTGATCGCGGAACTCGCGGCGCGTGCTGATTATGCTTATCTGCGCGAGATTCCACTGCCGGTCGCTTCGGCGGTGCTCGCGGCGCCGGCGGCGATCGCGCGCTGGATCGCAATGCGCGCGCCCGGGCTTGCACAACAACCTGCGCTGTCGATACTCGTGATCGGCGCCGAAACCACCGATGCACCCGATCAGGGGCGCTGGTATCAGTTGCTGCCACAGTTGCTCGACGCCTCGTTCGCGGTCAAAGCGACCTTGATCGGCGCCGAGCTCGACACCGGCTTTGCGTCTGCTGCCGCTGCCCGCGCACCAGACACGCCGGCGCGGTGTGTCCGCGGCGGACTCTCCGAATTCATGGCGCGGCACGGCACGCCGGGCTTTAGTCTCGCGGTGGTGTTTCAGCCGGGGCTGCAAAAACATCAGGGTTGGCTTGCCGAAGGCGGTTTCGCGCGCCTGCTTGCCGCCGGCGTGCCGGTGATCGCTTCGTCGTACGAAACCGATGAATTCGAAATGGACCGCTGGGTGCTCGAGTGTTACGGCTACCGGGCGAGCAGCGCGCCGCTGCTGAATCCGTTTTTCCTGGAATTGAGCGACGACCGTAGCTCGGTGCGCTGGGGCAGGGCGTTGTGGCAATTCGAAGCGGCGCCACCGCCCGGCAGCGGCGTGAACCGGGAACGCCTGGCTGCGCTCGATACGCTCACGCGCATGGTGATGCACAGCATCACCGAGGTCGGAATGCCGTCACCCGGCTACGGCGCGCAGGTCGAGTTGCAGTCCACCGCGGGCACGCACGCGCCGTTGGTGCACGTCTTCGACAATCGCTTCGTCGAGCTTGCAAACGGCAGGGTGGTGCATCTCACGGCGGAAGGGGAGGCGCGCGACGTGGGCAGCATACCGCCGGATGCGCTGGCGCGTTATCCGGGCCTGGCGGCGCGCGACATCGAACGCGCGGTGTGGGCCGCGGAGATCAAGTCGCGCTACCTGCTAAAGGCTTATCCGCGGCGCACGGACAAGCCGGACACCGCCTTGACGGCGCGCGGCATGCTCTCGGCAATGCGCGAAAAAGCCGCAAGCCTGTTCAGGAAGTGATTAGGTCAGCGGCAGCAGATCGACGAATTGCTTGAACGCCGGGCGCGCTTGCAGGCGTTTGTAATAGGCCTCGAGATGCTTGTGGCTTTCGCGCTCGATCGGCAGGTTGAACCAGCGCTGCACCGCGGTGCCGAGCGGAATGTCGCCCATCGTGAAGGCGTCGCCGATCACGTATTTGCGGTTGGCGAGATGCGCGTCGAGGATCGCCATGTTGGCGGCGAGCTTTTTACGCGATTCCTCGACCAGCGTCATGTTGCGCTTGTCCGGCGTCACGCGAACGAGCTCCACGAATACCGGCCGCAGGTTTGGGAACACCGTCGTCGCAAACCAATCCATCCAGCGGTCGGCGTCGGCGCAGGCTTTGGGGTCTGACGGGCAGAGGGAGCCCAGGCCGTGCTTGCGCGCGAGGTAGCGTACGATCGCGTGCGATTCCCACAGCACGAACCCGTCATCATTGATCGTCGGCACCAGCCCGTTGGGGTTCATCGCCTTGTATTCTGGCGTATTGTTGACGCCGAATTGCAGCCCGGCGTCGATGCGCTCGTACTTGATGTCGATCTCGCCGCAGCACCACAGCACTTTCTGCACGTTGATCGAGTTGGTGCGGCCCCAGATTTTAAGCATTTGCGTTCTCCTCCGCTTGTGCGGTCGATTAGCGTTCATTGTTCTGACTAGCAGCCTGTCGGGCTTAACAGTCCGCACAGGCTGCTAAAGGAGTTTGTCGGGGCTAGGTCCGACAAACTCCTAGGTGTACTCCGTAAACTTTGGAATTTCTCGAGGCTCAACATACCATGGTGCTTTGGAACCCCAAAAAATGCTGTTCTCCGGACGAATGACCGGGTCGTTGTCCAATAGCCCCGCCGGCACCAGGTAATCGTCCCTCTCGCGGATTTTGTGAGGGACCCGAGAGCCACAACGGCTGCAAAACCAAACTGAAAAACGCTTTGCACCCGGGAGGTCAAAACGACTAATGAGCGCTTCGCCAGCTAACCAAGCTATTTGGCCTTGAGGAACGAAGACGTTCGAAGCATGCGAGCTGCCAGTAGCCTTCTGACACCGTCGGCAATGGCAATACCGAAAGCCCGAAAAGGGTGGTTTGATTTCGAATTTGACCGACCCACACAAGCAACTTCCCGTTACCGCTTCCAGTTGCATCTTTATCTCCTTACCGAGCACTAACGTGTAGGTAACGCGCGGGCCGCTTGCGGCCCGTCGCTGTTGACCGCTGTGTGTACGCCCGACATGGGCATGATCTAATGGGATGGAAGTCCCCTGTGGGAGTACTTGAAATGAAAGCATAACCGCTAGCTGACGGCAAGGGCAAGTTCGCGAGGATTTGTCTGAAGGAAGCCCGAGCGCAAAGGTGCGAGCTGACGAACAGAAATTGCATAGAAGGCCCTCTGTTTACCGTTTCCTGGTTACGAGCTTCTGCGCCTCCGCGCAGGCTGTGCCCGGGTTTCTTTTAATCAAATTCGAAACTGTCGAAATATGTTCCTCTGTTGTTTTTTCGTTCGCTGTCAGGATCTTGAGCCAATTCGCCTCAAGCTCTTGCATACCGATTCGGAACACATCCTGCCATGGCCGGTCCTTCTCACCGGAAAGCCGGTGGAACTGCTTTATCTTGCTGACCCCATAGGCCTGAAATAGAAAGTTGCCAAAGGACCCCGTTTCGGCATAGGCCTTGTGTTGTTTGGCTTTATCATGAATCGAGAGCCTGCCGCCGCCCGCGTCCTTCATGCCCCATGACTCGTGATCCGGTCCCAGTTCGTTGAGAGGGATGTATGATTTCGTTTTCAGGAGAGCCAATACCCAGTCGTCACTGCTGAATCCGCACATGGGGAACGTTAACGGATTGCCGACTTGCGCCTCTGCAAGAATACCCATCAGGTTGCGAATCAATTTGTCCTTTTGGGGGAATATGGCGCTCGTGAGCTTGTGCGCCATCATTTGCGGCGATCCGTCAGTGCCGAAGACCCCAACAACACGCATGGGTCGACCATCCTTCTTGTCCCAGTAAAAAACACTCGAATAGACATCTCTGCGCGGCACGTCGAAAACCACCCGTATCTTTCCGAATCGGCCTGTTCTGGGCTCAACGGCCCAAAATGCGAGGATTCTATTCAGTGTTTCCTGCGCATGGTCGGCTAACTGACTTAGTTGCTCTTTTGAAAGTTTGCCTGTGGTGTCATTCACCACAAGGTGAGAAGTTTCTAAAGTCGCATCAGATGCCTGAGACAAGGGAGAAACTAATAGTCCGGCAGCCACAAACATTGAAAAAACGATCGCTATTCTTATCATCCTGCTTTCCCGGTATTCGATGTTCCATCGTCTCCAATCTTTTGCTGTCGCATGAGCAGGGCCGGGTGGACGCTCAGGATGCCGCCGCGCGGTAGACTGGCATGAGAAAGGTGCCCACGTAGTCCACGCCCGGGCGTGCCGCGCGCACCTCGAGCTCCCAGTAGGTCGGCGGCGTGTCGAGCAGGCGGTTGCCCGGCAGGTCGGCGGGCAGAGGAAAGGACAGCGACGCTTTTCCCTGGCGGTCGGTGTCGAGCACACGTTCGTCACCGTAGATCCGGTAGCAGACGAGCCGCGTGCTGCGATCCTTGCCGTGGCCGTGCGTCTCGACCGCCTCCTCGACGAGCCGCAGCGTGGCGCTCAAGCCTTCCATCCCGGCGAGCGCGCTGCCGCCCTCGAATACAACGTCGAGCGCTTGGCCCACGTAGAACGGGAACGCATTGAGGCGCACGCGTGTGCGCCCATAACGCAACCGGCGTGCGACCAGCAACAGGCCATGGAGCAGCAGGCCGAGCGTGATGAGGTCAAAAATGCCGAGAACCACGTACAGCATCACCGGGAGCTCGGCGGGGTCGGGTTCCAGCAAGATCGGCATGTGCAGCACGGCCACGAACGCACCGAAGGCGCCCGCGCCCGCCAGGCTGCGGTAGGCGGACCAGCCGACCTCGTCGTGTACCGCGCGTTGCTGCGGCCAGCTGTAATCAAGGAGCCACGGCATTGCCGTCCCGTGCAGGCGCTTGGCGAGCGCGGTGCGTCCGACGCTGCGCAGCGTCTCGGCAACGAGATAGAGCCCGACGGCGGAGAAGATGAGCCCGATCACGATCACGAGCCACGAAGGCAGCGCGGACGTACCGGGCTGCGGCGCGAACACGCCGGTGCCGATGCCGGTGACCCACGCGCCGACGCCGGCGAAGGGCAGCGCAAGCAACAGCACGCCGCGCGACAGGCCAAGCCGGCCGCGCGGCGGCTTGTTCAGGAGAAGGCGTTCACGTTGCCCGGTCATCCTTCGAAGTATAGAAAAAATCTGACTCTGCGTCGCTTACAGAGATGAATTGGGACCGCTCAAGCTCGGGCGCCTGAACGAACGTCACATGCGCATCGAGGATCAATATGGCAGACTACACCGCAAAACCGTGTAACCCATGTCCCTGGACTTTATTGTTACCTATCTCCACGACCGCTTGCCGGCACT
>JACQOI010000187.1 GCA_016202615.1 Betaproteobacteria bacterium | reverse complement strand
CTCCCCGCAAGGGCCTTGAAGGGCAGGAGTTCCCGATGCCCACAGCTTAAGTAAGTGCCATTCGGCTTAAGCAGCTTATTCCATTTCGCAATCAAAAATGAAATATCCTAGGGTGCGCCGTGCGCACCGGCAGTCATGGTGCGTGGAACGAACAAAATTATTGTTGTTTTGAACGCAAATTGGAATTACATCGGATCGACCTGATGCATGGTATCAACGATTTCTCTTACGCCTGGATGCGCAGGCCGCCGCTCGAATAAAATACTTCGGTATAAGCGGATTCCGGCGCAGACTGACCATGCGCGGCAACTACTGCCATCAGCCACAGCAAGGCGCCGAGCGCAAGCGTTACCGTGATGCGCGTCATGTCCTTCGCACCGCCGTGGCTAAGGCTCAGACTTTCACGTTCGGATTCAGGCTGTAGACGCCGGTTATTGCTGCCTGCGCGAGCACGTGGCCGCGGATCGCGGCGAGCACGTCGGGGCCCTTGAACGTGCCGCTCACCGGGCACTTATCGAGGTCGAGCGCGTAGAGCGTGAATACGTAGTGATGCGGGATGGTGTCGTTCCACGGCGGGCACGGGCCGTCGTAGCCGAAGTAGTTGCCCGACATGTCCTTGTCGGATGCGAACCAGCCCGTGTAATCGTTGATCCCCTGGCGCGTGCCGCGCGGGCCATCCGGCCCTTTTTTGCCGCGCGGCGTGACGCCATCGGAAAACTCGCCGGCCTTGATGGCGGTCGCGTTTGCCGGCAGATCCACCAGCAACCAGTGATAGAAATCGACGCGCGGCAGCGTTGCCGGGATGGTGCGGCCTTCCTGATTGACGTCATCCGGTTTGCTCGGCACGTCGTAATCGTGGCAGATCAGCGCGAACGACTTGGTGGCGGCGGGTACGTCGCTCCACGCCAAGTCGGGGTTGCGGTTCTTCGACAGCGCGACATGCGTCTTGGCATCGGGCGCGCAGAACGCGAATTCGGTGGGGATCCTGCCGTTGTTCTGAAAGCTGGAACTCACGAGTTTCATGACAGGCCTCCTCATTCAAAACTGCACGAAATTATGGCAAACGACACCCCCCACGGCTGTTCACCGTGGTTCCATCGCATTGGATTTAAAACAGCTTCTCGCTTTGTGTGCTGCCAGCCAGCATTCTAGTACGCTCGTTCTTGTTGAGCGCGACGAGCCTTTTCACTTCGCCGTAGAACGCCGCCAAATCACCGTTGTGACGCGCAATCATCTGCTGAAACTGCGGCACCAGCGCATGATAAATCGCCACCGACGCTAGGTTGGCGTTGTTGACGCTGTTGATAAAGCGGTCGTAACCGGCGAAACCGCCCCATTCCGTCTTCAACCGCTGATAGTCCTGTTTCATGGCGGCAAACGCCGCGGCCTTGCGGCTGCGCATCGCATCCGGCGCAAGCCGCGAGCGGTACAGCGCGCCGAGCTCGCTGCGGTATCTGAGCACGAGTTCTGTGAATTGCGTGCGGCGCAGCAGCGAGCGTTCGAAATCGGCGCGCATCTTGTCGTCCCCGTACGCCGCGATCCATCGCCGCACGCCCTCCAGCTCGACCGCCACCGCGAACGACTCGTTGAACTTGCTGTCGTTTTCCGCGTAGGCGACCTGGTGCGCGAGTTCGTGGAATATCAGCCGCGCCAGCTCATACTCGGGATAGTGGACGAAGGTGTTGAGCACCGGGTCATTGAACCAGCCGAGCGTCGAATACGCCGGCACGCCGGACACATATACGTCGAGTCCCTCATTGCGCAACTCACGCGCGAACGCCTCTGCATCAGCCTGCGCGAAATAACCGCGATAACCAACGCAGCCGGCTATCGGAAAACACCACTGCTGCGGCTTGACCGAAAACTCCGCTGCCGCGAACACGTTCCACACCACGTACTGGCGCCGCAGATCGGCATAGCCGCGATAGCTCAGATTGTCCGGCAGCTTCAGTTCGCGGCTCGCGAAATCCCGGATTTCGAGCAAGCGCGTGAGCTTGGCCTTGACCGCCGGCGGTGTCTTCGGGTCGGCGATCACATCGGCGATCGACTGGCTCTCCTGCAAAATTTGCATCTGGCCTTCCATCGACTGCAGGTAGTAGCCGATATTGGAACAGCCGGCAGCAAGCGCTGCCACCACCAGCAAGCCCATCAGCTTCACGCGGACCATATATCAGATCTCCCCCGAAGCGCAGTCGAAGCGGCCATCGCGCAGGAATGCTTCGGTCTGGCGCGCAACGCGGCGAGACAGCAGCATGCCGGTGTGATTGACCGGCAGCACGATACGATCGCATGCCGCTTCAAGTTCAGTCTCCGCGACCGTCACCACGCCGTCGTTGGGCGCCGGCAGGCCGCGCGCCACCACGCGCCCGAGACCGACGCCGATCGAGCCGGCGATGACGCCGATCTTGCGGCCGGGAAACTGCGCGGGTTTTTTGCTGTCGAGCCACTCGCGTATGCTGCGACCGAGCGCGCGCGCGCCGAAGACGTTACGCGCCAGTGCACGGCCGGCGTAGCTATCGCGGTACGGCACGCCGAGCAGCACCACGCACCCCGGCGGCAGCGCCGGCTCGCGCTCGAGCATGCGCAGGATCACCAGCCCGCCCAGGCTGTGACCGACCCAATGGATGCACGGCGCCGCCAGCGAGCGCGCGAACCGCGCGAGCCGGTCGGCATTTTCAGTCAGCGTCAGACGCATAGATGGGTACGAATAGCTAACCGCGTCGAAGCCGGCGCGCGCAAGATAACGGCGCTGCAGCTCCATTAGCAGGCCGTGCACCCACAGACCGTGCACCAACACCACCAATTCGCGTGAACCAGCCACGTTCGCGTTTCGCGTTTCGAAATGAAAAGCCTAACATGTATGGCAATCTGTAACCAAGCTTGTTGGTGGCATAAATCGAATCCGGCGAGCGCAGCCGCTGAACCAGTAGTCCCGGTTCGCGAAAGCCGGTGCTGTGTTCACAATACCGATGCATCAGTTCGCGCTTTTGACCTAGATCAAACACCCTTGATTTTGCGGCCTCGGCCGGTATCGGCGCTGTTCTCGGGGACTGTGAACAAGCGGCCCCGGGTGGCGAAAATCACGTAATTAGTTGACCATTTTTCTCGGTTACATCGCACGCTACAACGATGCAAAAAAATGCAATCTGGATTTTCCCGCTAATACCGCTCATGCGGAAGTCAGCAATTCCTCGTTGAGATGACTCGCGTCACCCCATGTTTCGGCATGCCAGGCGCAGCCGTCGAACCGGAACTGATTGAGGCTGGCGTTGATCAGGCTGAAAGTGCGAGGTTCGGTGAGCGCGATGCCGCGGGCAACCCGATACAGCATGTCGAGCACCAACCCGTGCGTAACGACCACCACGAGACCATCGGCGTGGCGTACGGCAATCTCGCTCACGCAGCCGAGCACGCGTGCCCGGAATGCGAGCGCGCTTTCGCCGCCCGGCACCACATATTTCGGATCGCGGCTCTTGAAGCGCGCGTAGGCATCGGGATGGCGAAGCATGATTTCGTCCCCGGTGAGTCCTTCGAACACGCCGAAATGACGCTCGCGCAAACGGCGGTCGACGATGATGTCATGGCCGGTGACGGCGGCGACGCTGCGCGCGGTCTGGTGCGCGCGGCCCGAATCGCTGCTGTAGAGCGCGCCGAACGCGACCTGCTTCAGGCGATGTGCGAGCAGCCGCGCCTGGCGCACGCCGGCCTCGGTGAGCGGACTGTCGGCGTGCCCTTGCATGCGGCGCTGCTGATTCCACAGCGTCTGGCCGTGGCGGATCAGGATCAACTGCGTCATTATTGCCTCTGCCCCAGATACTCGCCGATGCGCTTGACGCCTTCCGCGAGCACCGGAATCGCGTTGGTGTAGGCGAAACGCACGTGGCGTCCGGCGGCATTGGCGCCGAAATCGGCGCCCGGCGTGATCGCCACTCCCGCGGTCTCGAGCAGATCGCGCGCAAATGCGAAGCTGTCTTTGGTCAGCGCGCTGCAGTCGGCATAAATATAGAAAGCACCCTGCGGCACCACCGGAATGCGGAAACCCAGCCCGCGCAGCGCCGGCACCAGAAAATCGCGGCGCGCCTTGAACTCGGCGCGGCGCTGTTCGAGGATCGCGATCGTTGCGGGCTCGAACGCCGCGAGCGCCGCATGCTGCGCGGGCGTCGGTGCCGAGAGGTAGATGTTCTGCGACAGCTTGTCGAGCTCGCGCACGTAATCCTCGGGCGCCACCATCCAGCCCAGGCGCCAGCCGGTCATGTTGAAGTACTTGGAGAAGCTGTTGATGACGAACAAGTCGTCGCTGAACTTGAGCGCAGTCGTGTATGCGCCTTCATAAACCAGCCCGTGATAAATCTCGTCGACGATCACGGCGCCGCCGCGCTCGCGTGCAATCGAAGCGATCGCGCGCAGCGATTCTTCCGGCATCAGCGTGCCGGTCGGATTCGATGGCGATGCGACCATTACGGCTTTAGTGCGCGGTGTCCATTGACGCTCGACCATTTCGGGCAGCAGTTGGTAGGCGCTTTCCGCGCCGACCGGGATCGCCGCCGGCACGCCTCCCATCATGCGCACGAAATTGCGGTTGCACGGATAACCGGGATCGGCGATCAGCACCTCGTCGCCGGGATCGATCAGCGTGGCGATCGCGAGCAGCAGCGCGCCCGAAGCGCCGGTGGTGACGATGATGCGTGACGCCGGGACGCCGACACCGTAGCGTTCGCGGTAAAAGCGGGAAATTGCCGCGCGCAGCTCGGGAAGCCCCAGCGCCGGAGTGTAGAACAGGTTGCCGGTTTCGATGATGCGAATGCCGGCGTCGCAGATCGGCTTGGCGGTCGGGAAATCCGGCTCGCCGATTTCCATATGCACGATCGAGCGGCCCTGCGCCTCGAGCTCGCGCGCGCGCGCGAGCAGCTCCATCACATGGAACGGCGCGATTCCGGCGATGCGCCGCGCGAGCGGTGGGTTTTTATCTGCCATCCAGCAGCCGCTTCCAGCCGTCCGCTGCTCAGGCCCCGAGGTTTTCCTTGAAGAAGGCAATCGTGCGCGACCATGCAAGTTCGGCCGCCAGCTTGTGGTAGCGCGCCTCCGACGTGTCATTGTTGAAAGCATGATTGGCGCCTTCGTACATGTACATGGTGTATTTCTTGCTCGCCTTCTTCAGCGCGTCGACGAACGCCGGGATCCCGGCGTTGATGCGCGCGTCCAGCCCGGCATAGTGCAATAGCAGCGGCGCCCTGATCTTTTCCACCTCGGCCGCATTGGGCTGCTGGCCATAATAGACGACGGCCGCATCGAGGTCGGGCGCGTTGACCGCGATCTCGCCCGCGGGGCCGCCGCCCCAGCAGAAACCCACGACCCCGACCTTGCCGTTGCCGTTCGCATGCTTTTTGAGGAAGCCCACGGCGGAAACCGCGTTCCGCACCATCTGCTTGCGATCAAGCTTGCCGATCATATCGCGCGCGGTGTCCTCGTTCGTGGGCGTGCCGCCCAGCGGCGACAGGAGGTCCGGCGCGAACGCGAAATACCCTTCCAGCGCCACGCGTCGCGTGACGTCCTCGATATGCGGGTTGAGGCCGCGGTTCTCGTGGATGACGATCACTGCCGGCAGCTTCGCAGCGCCCCTGGGGCGCGCCATATACGCCTTGATCTCGCCCGTGGCCCCCGGATAGATGGTACGGCCCGTGTCGAGCCGCGGATCGTCGGTCGGCACCGTCGCGGCGCGCGCATAATTGCACTCGAGGAACGGCGCCACGGCGAGCGCCGCGGCGGTGCTTCCGGTCAGTCTGGCGAGCCGCGCCAGAAACTCGCGGCGCTCGAGTGGCGCGTGGGTGTATTCGTCGTAAAGATCGATGATTTTCCGGTCCATGCCGGTTTTCTCCCGAAGCCGGGGTGAGCGCAACGCCGCATTCTTCATTATAGGCGGCGCGAAATCAATCCCCGTTCAACCGTTGTCGCCGCTGTCCTTGCCGAGGCTCAACGGCCCCGGCCCATACGCCATGATATAGAGCATGGCGCCCATGATTGCGAGGTTCCTCATGAAATTATTCATCTCGCCCCTGACCATCTGCGGCTCAACCGCCCAGAACGGGTGGAAGATGTATGTCGCGAGCAATGTGAAGCCGAACAACGCGGCCGCGATCCAGCGCGCCTGCCAGCCCAGGATCAGCAGGATGCCGCCGCCGAGCTCGAGCGCGATAGTCAGCACCAGCAGCGCCTCCGGCATCGGCAGGCCCGCATTGGCCATGAACGCCGCGGTCTTCGCGAACGCGGCGAATTTTCCGAAGCCGGCGATCACGAATAACTGCGCGATCAGGATGCGCGCGGCGAGCGGGCCGTAGCGTTTTATTGCACTGCACAGGGCGTTCATTAAATTCCTCCGTTACACGCAGAACTCATTTCGAAAATCGGCGCACAAAGTGCATCTTTCGTCCCTCATCACTCATCACTCATCATTCCGCGGTGAATCCCGCTTCGACCCACGCGTCAAGCCCGCCATGCAGCGGCCGCACGCGGGTATACCCCCGGTCGATGAGCAGGCGGGCGACACGCGCCGCGCTGGCTTCGTT
>JACQOI010000185.1 GCA_016202615.1 Betaproteobacteria bacterium | reverse complement strand
GTCATGGCATGGTGATCTACGACGCGCTCTATGCGTGGTGCAAAAGCGGGTAAACGGGAAACGGTGAGCGGTAAGCGGTGAGCGGTGAACAGTGAGACTTACCCGGTGAACGGTGAGCGGTAAGCGGTAAGCGGTTAAACAGAGAGCAAGGAAAGACGCTGTTAGTCTGGCTTTTCCCGCTCACCGCTCACCGCTTACCGTTCACCGTTCTCCGTTTCCCGGTTTACCGCTTGTCGCGCGCCTCGCGGCGATTTTCCTCATCGAGCGAGCGCAGCTCCCTCAAGCGCGCATCGACGCTTGAGAGCTGGTAAAAATCGCCGTCGCCGCTTTTCTGCGCCAGCACCAGCTGCTCGATCGCAGCCGGAAGATTGCCGAGCCGGTAATAGTATTCCGCGAGCGCGCGGTGCTGCAGGAGGTAATTATTGAGCGCGGCGTAGCTTTTCGCCTGCAGCTGATAAAGCCGGTAATCCGACATTGCATACTGCAGCCGGCTCTCGACCAGCTTGAGCGCTTCCTCGGGCTGGCCCTCGCGCAACAAGGCATCCGCATAATCATAGACCAGCGCGCGATAGCCGGGATAATTCCTGAGCGCCTCGCGGTAGGTCTGCAGCGCCGCCGCGTTGTTGCCGGCCATGCCGTAGAGTTGCGCCGCCAGCGTCTCGACAATCGGGCTCGTGCGCACCGTCTTGCGCAGCGCCTGCAGCTCCTCCCGCGCGCGCGAATAAGCCTTGGCGCGCATCAGCGCCGCCACCAGGCCGTAACGGCTCGCCGCCTCGCTCAGATATTTGCGCTCCTTCAGGCTTTCCTCGAAAAACGCGACGCTCTCCTGCGGGCTGTCCTGCGGGGCCTTGAGCTTGGCGCGGATCAACTGGAATTCGAGGCTGTCCGGCACCTGCCGATAGGGCAGATTCTGCGAGCGGTTTTGCATGTCGGCGATGCGCTCGAACGTGAGCGGGTGGGTACGCAGATACGACGGCGCGCTGGTTTCATAAAAGCGCGTCGAGCGCTGCAGCCGCTCGAAGAACACCGCCATGGCCTGCGGATCGAAGCCGGCGCGGTCGAGGATCTGAAAACCGGCGCGGTCGGCCTCGCGCTCGTTGTCGCGCGTGAAGTTGAGGGAGCTTTGTATGTAATTCGCCTGCGACGCCGCGAGCGCCGCTTCAGCCAGTTGCGAATTGGCCCGCGCCGCCAATATCGCCAAAGCGAAGCCGACGAGCGAAGTAAGCTGCGCCTGCTTCTGCGCGGCGATCATACGCGTGATATGGCGTTGCGTCACGTGTGCGACCTCGTGCGCCAGCACGCTGGCCAGCTCGGATTCGCTTTGGGCGGTCAGCACCAGGCCGGAATTGACGCCGATGAAGCCGCCGGGCAATGCGAACGCGTTGACCTGCGGATCGACGATCAGGAAGAAATCGAACGGCTGGCGCGACTCGGGACTGGCGGAGACCAGGCGATAGCCCAGTGTGTTGAGGTAATCGGTGACCTCGGCGTCGTCCGAGTAGCTGCGGTCGGCGCGGATTTGGCGCATGATGCTCTCGCCGAGGCGGCGTTCCTGGATCGGCGACAGCTCGGTTTGCGATACGTCGCCCAGATCGGGCAGCCCCTGGCCGAGCGCGCCGGGAATCGCCAGCAAGGCGAGCGCGAACAGAATATTAACCGGTTTCACGATGCTATGATAAACCCGAGGGCACGAAGTTCCTAAATGGCTTTCCATGGCGCGCCCTGTCGCGCCGACGACCGGAGAACAAGCGTGAAAAGACTCACCCATTTCGACGCCCGCGGCCAGGCGCACATGGTAGACGTCGGCGCCAAGGACGAAACGCAACGCGTGGCGGTTGCGAGCGGGCGCATCGTGATGCAGCGCGCAACGCTCAACATGATCCGCGTGGGCGGCGCCAGGAAAGGCGACGTGCTGGGCGTGGCGCGCATCGCGGCGATCCAGGGCGCCAAGCGCACCGCCGATCTGATCCCGCTTGCCCACCCGTTCGCGCTGACCCGCATCAGCGTCGATTTCAAAGTCGACCTCAAGCGCAACGCGGTCGAGTGCGTTGCGACCGCCGCAACCCGCGGCCGCACCGGCGTCGAGATGGAAGCACTGACCGCGGTCGCAGCCGGCCTGCTCACGATCTACGACATGTGCAAAGCCGCCGATCGCGGCATGCGCATCGAAGGTATCCGTCTGCTCGAGAAAAAAGGCGGCAAATCAGGCCATTGGATCAGGCATCAGCGCTGATTCCGGCGGCGCGGCAGCGGACTGCAGCGCCTCGCCCCGGCCGGCAACGTGTGGACAATGAGCGCGTCGCCGCCGAACCTTCACGCGTCTTCGGGGTCACATCGCTAGGAGTTTGTCGGAGCCAAGTCCGACAAACTCCTGATGAGTTTATTATGAACCAACTGCGCAGAACGTTTCTCAAGCTCTCGGCTGCGGTGTTCGCAGCCGGCACCGGCCTGCTCCAAGCCGGCCAGGCGCTCGCCGCGGCCCGGAACAAGGCCGGTTTCGAATCCAAAGCGACCGCCGATGCGTTGAAAGCGCTCGGCGTCAGCGGCGCGCAGCAAAGCAAGGACATCGTGATCACGGCGCCGGACATCGCCGAAAACGGCGCCCAGGTTGCGGTCACCGTCACCAGCAAGATCGCCAATACCCAGAGCATTTCGATAGTCGTCGACAAGAACCCGTTTCCACTCACCAGCAGCTTTGATTTCGCCAACGGTGCCGAAGGCTACGTCTCGACCAGACTGAAAATGGAACAGACTTCGAATGTTATGGCCGTAGTCAAAGCCGACGGAAATTTTTTTACCGCAAGCAAGGAAGTCAAAGTCACGATCGGCGGCTGCGGCGGTTAGGCTTCGCGTAACCAGCCCTCATCTGATCAAGGAAAACACACGGACAAAAGGGACCTCTCATGGCTGAACCGATGAAAATTCGCGCCAAGATGGAAGGCGACGCCGCCGACGTCAAGGTGCTGATGAGCCACCCGATGGAAACCGGCCAGCGCAAGAACGAGAAAGGCGAGCTGGTGCCGCGGCATTTCATCCAGAGCGTGATTGCAACTCACAACGGCAAAATCGTGCTCGATGCACAATGGAGCCAGGCGATTGCGCGCAACCCGTTCCTCGGCTTCCGCATCAAAGGCGCCAGGGCCGGCGACAAGATCACCATCAGCTGGACCGACAACAAGGGCGACAAAGGCGGCATCGACACCACCGTCGCAGCGTCCTGATCCGCATTACAACTGCCCGCACGGAAATACAACGTCGCCGGTTGGGCGACAGCCGCCGAGTGCGCGTCCGGCCAGCCGATCCGGGAAGTCGCGGCCGCCTTATAGACAACGATTACTTCAGTCGCTGGATAAACTTTACCTTGCCGACATGCGCAACCTCGCGATAGCGCTCGTCGCTTTGCAGCAACTCGTCATAGTAGCGCTTGGCGCCTTCATACTGCCCCGTGACATCGTCAAACGCGATTAACGCATCCACGACAAGAAACCGCGACCACTGCTCGAAATCCGTCTTAACCGCTTCATAGGAATGATCGCCATCGATAAACAGCAATCTGATCGGTTTATCCCAGGTCTGAGCCGCCTGTTGGAAAGTGGCGACAATCGGCTGCACGTAATCGAACAACCCGACACTGGTCAGATTATCAACGAACGAATGGTAAGTTGTGCCTTGCTCCCGAATGACCGCAAGATGCTTCAGCATGGGACCGCCGTCGAAAGGGTCGATCGCGTGGACTTTTTCGCGACATTTCAATTGACTGCCGGCCGCAAGCCAGCATGTCGATCGCCCCATCCAGCTTCCAATTTCAACAATCTCTCCCTTACCGGGGCCATGCGCGGCAGCGAGCAGCAATGTATAGCCCTCCGTTTCTGAAAGCCAGCCCTCGATGCGGCTGAAGCGCGAAGCGAAATCAAAAAATTCCACCGCAACCGTCAATTTATCAAAATAGTCTGGCATCGCCGGATCTTTCGTCGCCTGATGTAATCCACCTTAACGATAAACTGTGTACGCCATGTCATCCCCTAACCGCGGGTCATTTACTCTCCGAGGCGTACGGCTATTACGGAGAATCATAACAAAACCAAGTAAAATGCAATGAACATCAAGCAACAACGATTGACGAGTAATCGGCAAATACCTTCATAGCGTAGCCGTTTATCGCAAATGCTAGCCCGCTTGTTCAGAGAAATCCTGGGACGGATTTCCAGGCCCGATATCCGCTCCCCGAGCACGGCCGTAGCGGAGCTGACGCGCGCCACGCAAGTCTCAACCGACCCGCAATTCGCGTTGAACCTGGCCCGGGCGTTGCAGGACCTCGGCCGCGATGATGAAGCGTTAAGCCATTATTTGCGCGTCCTGGATGCTGACTCCGGGGTATTCGAAGCGCACCTGGCCGTGGGCATTATTTTTTTCAGAAAATCGGATTTCGCGCGCGCCGAATCTCACTTTCGCGCAGCCGTGGGCATACGGCCGGAATCAGCCGAGGCCGAAAACTGGCTGACTTACCTGCTCGACATCGAGCTGCGTTTCGAAGAACTGATAGCGCACCAGAAACACATGCAACGCCGGCTGCCAAACGACGGCAGAAGCATCATGCTGGCGTTACTCGTGCCGCGGCATTACCACTCGGTCGAGCAAATCCGAGACACGCGCGCACGGCTGACTCGTGAAATCCGGGATTTGCTTGACGGCCCCCCATTACACGTGGCCGATCCCGCGCAGGACATCGGTGTCGCCACTTTCAGCCTTGCCTATCATGGCGAAAACGACCGCGAGCTTCAGCAACTGGTGGCGCAACTCTGCCGGAAGGCCTACCAGCCGAAGCACGGCGTACCGCTCGAGCGGCGGCAGCGCGGCAAAATTCGCATCGGTTTTTTCTCCGAGCATCTCAATAACCATCCCATAGGCCGGCTCAACCAGGGGCTGATTACGCGCCTCTCGCGGCAAGATTTCGAGCTTTGTGTGTTTTCTTTCGCCCGGCATCAGGACCCTGTCGCGCAGCGGGTTCGTGCCGCCGCCGATCGTTACCTTGCGTTCGAGAACGAGCCGCTCGCCAGGATCGAAGCGGTCGTGGCGGAGCAGGAACTCGACGTATTGTTCTACCCGGACATCGGGATGGATCCATTGGCGTATTTTCTCGCGTATTCGCGCCTCGCTCCGGTGCAGTGCGTCACGTGGGGCCACCCCGTGACCACCGGCATAGACACCATCGATTACTTTATTTCGGCGGATGCCATCGAGCCGCCCGGCGCCGCCGGCCATTATTCCGAGCAGCTGGTGCGGCTGCCCGCATTTTTTCTTCCCGCCTATGAACAGCCGCCGCCGCTGACCGCCGTAAAGTCCCGCGAGCAATTCGGCCTGCGCGATGACAGGCATCTTTACATTTGTCCGCAATCACTGTTCAAGCTTCATCCCGACTTTGACTGGGCAATCGGAGAAATTCTGCGGCGCGATCCGAATGGCGAGGTGCTGCTCATACATGATGCGTACCCGATGCCGGCAGCCATGTTGCGGGAGCGCTTCCGTGGCAATTTTCCTGATGTCGAAGACCGCGTCAAATTCATGCCGCGCATGCCGTGGCTGGATTGCCTGAACTTGATGGCGGTCAGCGATGTCATGCTCGACACGTTCCATTTCGGCGGCGGCAACACCAGCTATGAAGGGCTGGCGATGGGAACTCCGATCGTAACACTCCCCGCACCCCATCTGCGCGGCCGCTTTACGCTCGGGTGTTATCTGGAAATGGGATTGGATGAATGTATCGCGCGCACGCCACAACACTACGTGGACATCGCCGTGCAGCTTGCGCGGGAACGGGATTACCGCGAGCACGTTTCCCGCAAGATCGTCGCGACACGGGATGTTCTGTTTGAAAACGTCGGGGCGGTCCGGGCACTCGAGGACTTTTTGCTCAGGGTCTGCCCGGCCGGAAAGTGATCCGCCCGCCGGCTTCGGCTGCCCGGCGCCCGCGGCGATCCGGGAATTGCCTGAACCCGCGGCGCGCTGATCGCTGCCCGGCTGGTGGTTACCTTTGGTTACAAGTAGGGGCGGTTAATTCTGTTCCTCGGCGCGCGGCTCCGTTAGAATCACCGCTTGGCGCGCGCGCCCGGATTCCGCCGGGCGTCGCATGGCGCCGTTTGACGAAACTCGCATCGAGCCTATGAACAAGCGCAACCTGATCGCCACCGCTGTGCCCCTCTTGCTGCTGACAGCCGTCGGCGGCACGTATTACTGGTGGAACCTGCGCCAGGCGCAGCCCGAATTTCGCCGCGCCAAGATCGAGCGCGGCGCGATCACCGCGGTGGTGTCGGCCACCGGCACGGTCAACCCGGTGATTTCAGTGCAGGTCGGATCCCAGGTCTCCGGCCAGATCAAGGAGATTTACGCCGACTTCAACTCGCCCGTGAAAAAGGGGCAGCCCATCGCGCGCATCGATCCCGAGCCGTTTCAGCTGCGCGTCAACCAGGCGCAGGCCGACCTCGAAGCGACACGCGCAACCGTGCTCACGCAGCTCGCCAACGTGGGGGCGCTGCGGGCCGAGGTGTCGCGCGCCAAGGTCAATCTGGCCGACGCCGAACGCGATTTCCAGCGCAACAGAACCCTGTTCGAAAAGAATTTCGTTTCGGCGGCAGCGCTCGACAAGGCGCGGGCGGTTTTCGAGGCCGCGCAGGAACAGTTGAAAATCACGCAGGCACAGCTCGCGGTCGGCGAATCGCAAGTCCGCAACGTCGAAGCGGTGGTCAAGCAGCGCGAAGCGCAGCTGTCGCAGGCCGGGGTCGACCTCGAGCACACCACGATCCGCGCGCCGGTCGACGGCGTCGTTATCTCGCGCAACGTCGACGCCGGCCAGACCGTGGCGGCGAGCTTGCAGGCGCCGACGCTGTTCGTGATCGCGCAGAACCTCACCGACATGCAGGTCGATACTTCGATCGACGAAGCCGAGGTCGGCCGCGTCAAGGTGCAGCAGGCGGCGACCTTCACCGTCGACTCGTTTCCCGGCCGCAGCTTCTCCGGCTCGGTGACGCAGGTGCGCAAAGCCGCGCAGGTGGTGCAGAACGTAGTAACCTATACTGCGGTAGTGGCGGCGCCCAACCCCGACTTGGCTCTCTTTCCCGGCATGACCGCCAACGTGCGCCTGGTGATCGACACGCGCCAAAACGTGCTCAAGGTGCCGAATGCCGCGCTGCGTTTCCGTCCCGCCGGAGTCGCGGACGCAGCCAAGGGCGGCGCACCGGCGGAAGCCGAGCCGGCCGGCGGACGGCGCGGGCCAGGCCAGGCCCAGGCGTCGCGCGAGCGGCTCATCAAGGAGCTCAAGCTCGATAACGACCAGCAGCAAAAGCTCGACGCGATTTTCGCCGCGACGCGGCAGAAAATGTCGGCGTCGCAGGGCATGAGCGACGAGGCGCGCCGCAAGCAGGCCGAGCGTTTCCGCGCGGAATCGCGCACCAGGATCATGGACATGCTTAACCCCGGGCAACGCACGCGCTACGAGGAGATGGTCGCCGGGCAATCGGGACGCTCGAGCGGCAGCCGCGGGCGCGTCTGGGTGTCCGATGCCGATGGCCAGCCCAAGCCGGTCGTGCTGCGGCTCGGTCTCACCGACGGCAGCTTCACCGAGCTCGTCGGCGGCGATCTCGTCGAGGGCGCGCAGGTGATCGTAGGTGCGGGGGTAAACGCCGGCAAGACGAAAGCGGTTGCAGGGCCGGGCGCGCCACCACGCCTGAAATTGTAACGGGAGTCATGATGGAACAGCCGCTGATTGTTACGCGCGAGCTCAGCAAGGACTATCTGCTCGACGGCTACGTCGTGCACGCGCTGCGCGGCGTGTCGCTCACCATAAACGCCGGCGAATTCGTCGCCATCATGGGTCCGTCGGGCTCCGGCAAGTCCACGTTCATGAACCTGCTCGGCTGTCTCGATTCGCCGTCGGGCGGCGACTATTTCCTCGCCGGCGAAAAAGTCTCGCAACTCTCGGGGGACGCGCTGGCGGCAATCCGCAACCGCCGCATCGGCTTCGTGTTCCAGAATTTCAATCTGCTGCCGCGCACGTCCGCGCTGGAGAACGTGGAGCTGCCCCTGCTCTACGGCGGCTGTGCGGCCCCCGAACGCCGTAGCCGCGCGGCTGAGCGGCTCGCGGCGGTGGGGCTCGCCGAGCGCGTCCACCACCTCCCGTCGCAACTCTCCGGCGGCCAGCAGCAGCGCGTGGCGATCGCGCGCGCGTTGATCAACCATCCGGTGCTGATCCTCGCCGACGAGCCGACCGGCGCCCTCGATACGCGCACCAGCGCCGAGGTGATGGCGCTGCTGCAGCGCCTCAATCGCGACGGCATGACGGTAGTGCTGGTCACCCACGAGCGCGACATCGCGGCATTCGCCTCGCGCGTCATCAGCTTCCGCGATGGCAAAGTGGTGGACGATCAACGCAACGCGCGCCCCGCCGACGCGCAGGCGCTGCTGGCGCAGGCCGAGGAGCAGGCCGCATGAACGTACTGGCCAGCATGCGCACCGCGCTGCGCGCGCTGCGCGTCAACCTGCTGCGCAGCTCGCTCACCATGCTCGGCATCATCATCGGGGTGGCGGCCGTGATCACCATGATCGCGGTCGGCGCCGGCGCGCAAGCGCGCATCGCAGAACAGATCAAGAGCCTGGGCTCGAATCTCATCATCGTGCTGCCGGGATCGGTGACCTCCGGCGGCGTGCGGATGGGTTTCGGCTCGCAGTCCACGCTCACCGAGGAAGACGCCTACGCGATCCAGCGCGAAATCCTGGAGGTGCAGGCCTCCGGCCCGGCGGTGCGCGGCACCGGCCAGGTGGTCGCCGGCAACGCCAACTGGTCAACCGTTTTCTACGGCACGACACCCGAGTATCTCGAGGCGCGGCGGTGGGCTATCGCCTCCGGCAAAGCGTTCGATGCCGCCGATCTCGCCGGCGCGACCAAGGTCGCGCTGATCGGGCAGACCGTAGCGAATGCGCTGTTCGGTGACACCGATCCGGTCGAGCAGCCGATCCGCATCCGCAAAGTGCCGTTCACCGTGATCGGCGTGCTCGAGCGCAAGGGACAGAGCCTGATGGGTCAGGACCAGGACGACGTGATCCTGATGCCGATCTCCACCGCGCGCAAGCGCGTGCTGGGCCAGAGCCAGGCCAAGCTGCGCACGATTGGGTCGATCTCGGTCAAAATCCGCGACGACGCCGATATAACCGATGCGGAGAACGAGATCCGCAGTCTGCTGCGCCAGCGACATCGCCTGCAGAGCCATCAGGATGACGACTTCTTTGTCCGCAACCTGTCCGAAGTACTGCAGACCCAGGAGCAGTCGAGCCAGGTACTGACGCTGCTGCTGGCGGCAGTCGCCTCCGTGTCGCTGCTGGTGGGCGGCATCGGCATCATGAACATCATGCTGGTGTCGGTCACCGAGCGCACGCGCGAGATCGGCTTGCGGATGGCGGTCGGCGCGCGCGGACGCGATATCCTGTTGCAGTTCCTGGTCGAAGCAGTGACGCTCGCGATCATCGGCGGACTGCTCGGCATCGCGCTCGGGGTCAGCGGCTCCTACGCGATCGGTTATTTCGCCGAATGGCGCATCGCGCTGAAAGCCGAAGCCATCGTGCTGGCGGTGAGTTTCGCCGGAGCGATCGGTGTGTTTTTCGGTTTCTACCCTGCGCGCAAGGCGTCCCGGCTGCTGCCGATTGAAGCGCTACGCTACGAATGAACTAATTCCGATTCCACTTCAGAAGTTACATTATTTCAGTGTAGGGTGCGATTGCGAACCGTCCGGCAATCGGTGCGCAAGCGCACCCTACTCCAATTATTAATGCTTTTTTGATTTGGAAATGGAATTAGCCTTAACGCGAGCGGCACCAATCCTCCCAGACTTTGCGATATGCGGATTCAAGGTGCCGGGTGAAGCGAGCGACGTCCAGCAGCGGTGAAGCGCGCAGGCGTTCCCGCAACCCCAGGCGTAACTTTTCAAGACGACTCAAATCGCGCGCCAACGAGCCTGCAATCGCTACGTATCCCTCGGCGTTATACGCGACCATGTCTTCCATCGCCACATTCGCCAAGATACTGTAGCCGGCCCGTGAAACAAAACGGTCACCGCACCACGACACAACCGGCACCCCCATCCATAACGTATCGCAGGTCGTGGTGCCGCCGTTGCACGGAAAGGAATCAAGCGCTATATCAACACGATGATGCAAGCGCCAGAACTCCCGCATGGGCAGTCGTCCCAACAGTTCGATCCGGGACGTATCAATTGCCTGAGACATGAACTCCTGCAGCAACCGCTCTCGAGTTCGCCCTTCGGGCAAACAGGCAATTACGAGTTTCGAATTAGGCACCATCCGCAATACGCGGGACCACCATGCTGTGAGCTCTGAATTAATTTTCATTGCGTTGTTGAACGAGCCGAATACGACGTACCCGTTGGACATGGCCGGCAGGGCGCCCACGTCCGGCATGTTCTTATGCGGGTGGTAGCACCACATGCAATCGGGCAAACGTAATAATGTCTCTACGTAGTAGCCCTCGCTTTTTCCTGCCGGATCGCAATACGCATCGGTGATGCGGTAGTCGATGGCCGAAAGTCCGGTCGTATTCGCGTAGCCGAGATAGGTTATCTGCAATGGCGCCGGTTTGCGCGCGAACAAACCCAGGCGCCCGCCATTGGTGTGGCCGGAAAGATCCACCAGAATGTCGATTCCGTCTCTCCGCACCCGTTCCGCCGCCATGTCGTCCGTAAGTTCGTTGATCTGACGCCAGGCATCAGCATGCTGTTTCAGTGTGGTCGTCACCGCGTCCGCCTTATACCAGTTGCTGTAACAGAATATTTCAAAGCGGCGGACATCGTGATGAGCAAGGACTTGCTCCAGAAACCATGCAACCGGGTGGTTCTTGAAGTCGCCTGATACGTAGCCGATACGCAATTGCCGTCGCGGATCCGGCGATTTCTGGTAATCGCCGGCATGCGCCGGTCCCGTCACGTTCATTCGGCTGGTGTGACGCAGGTGTTCCTCGAACAGATCTTCTGCCGTGACCCCCGGCGTCAGGGTCAGCGCCAGCAACAAATTGTTGCCGGCCTCCTCGAATTCCGGATGCTCTCCCAGCGCCTTGCGAAACATCCGCACTGCCTCGGCTGCCTGCCCGCTCTGCAACAATGCCAGACCGAGGTTGTTCAAGGCATTGTGGTTGTTCGGCTGAACGGCCAGGATCGCCAGGTACTGCTCCGCTGCTGCGTCTATTTTGTTGGCGCCATACAGCAGGTTGCCCAGATTGAATCGCGCCGCAATATGGTCGGGATCCAGCGCCACGGCACGCTCAAAACATGCGCGTGCTTCAGCGCGCGCGCCCTCCTTGCGATAGCGTTCCCCAAGCGCGTTGCACGATGTTGCATCGCGTTGCGTCGATAACCGGGCCGATAAATCATCGCCCGCGGAATCGTCGCCGTCCGGCTGAAGTTCCGGGACGAGCACGTGCCGCCGCCGGTCCTCCACCCGCGCCGCGTCAGATTTCAATCGCCCCCTGAGCTCGGCGAACAGTCTTTTCAGCATGGGAATCCTGTCAACGATGGTCCGCGCCGCCAGCGATTATCCCATGCACGAAAGCGGGCGTTAGGCCAGGCCGGCGTCGGGACAGGGCGCATGATTGGCCGCACCAGATATCGCCCGACCGTTTGTTGAAGCAGATGGCCTGATCACGGCAGCCGAAGCAACCGAATAGCTTCGTCATCGACAAACCGGGTGATATTGATCTGCCCGTGAAATCCGAATGTGGGCGCGGTGCTCTCGATATGCTCAAAGGAGAAGCGGTCAGCAATCGCGTCCGGGGCGAACGCAACACCATACTGCCGTTCCAGATACTGGCGGTGAGTCAGACAAATCGCCCCGTCTTCCGGATGTGCCGCTACGACGCGGGGATCCTGCAGAGCTTGCAGCAGGGTCTTTGAGCGCAGCGAGAAGCCGCCGTTACCCACCGCATGATCAGCCGGAATGTTCAACGCCTCATGCGGCCAGCGTGCGCCGATGTAATCGAACAGCAGGAACTGATCGGACCAGGCGTCAGCATTCACGACATAACCGTCCCATTGGACAAGCAGCACGTAATCGGTGTCGATGTACGGCAGCAGACGCTTCATGACGAACAGCGCGTAATCGTGCAGCGATTGTATTGGATCAATAATCACTGTTTCTATCGGTCCAATGTCGAACTCGCGGTCCGTGAAAAATATCGCGCGCGGGAACTCGCAACCGCTCAGAGTCAGCTTCAGCGCGCGAATCGCAAGTGCGTGATTGCTGCAGTCGGCGCAGCACAAGGTGGTATCGGGAATCCGCACCCTTGTTGGCCGCGGTTCGACCGAACCCTGCGCATCGAGTGCGATGAGTCGCCGCTTGATCAGGGCGGTCAACTCGCCGATGCGACCGCATTCGCCCATGATTTCCCAGATTCTCACGTGTGCCTTGTGACAGCCCGGATCGATACGCAAAACCTGACGCAATTCGGTAAGCTCCTCCTCATTTTGCTGCAGCGCCGCCAGCACTTGCACCCGCGTATCTCTGACCGCCGGGCTGTCAGGACGCAGGGCCATCGCGCGCAGCGAAAATTGATCGGCCGCGTCAAGGCGCCGCCGTCGCAGCGCAATTATCGCGCCCAGACGCAGCAGGTCGGGATGATCAACTGAGATGTCAAGTATGCGGTCGAGCAGCGCTGCCGAAGAGTCGAGATCGCCCTCGCGCATTTTCTCGAGTACTTGTTGTAACTGTCCCTCGACAAGCTTGATGTCCATTGCAGAGTCAGCGGACACGCAGTGGGACGATTTGTATAGTCATCGTTGAGATAATGCCACCAGCGGCAAGGCAAGCACAAATTATAATTTTAGGCACAACGGTCGCTTGTTAGGAAGCGGGCGGCCTGTGTCCTGTCTCGTGGATTGCGCGGTTCGAGCTCAGCGTCTCCGCCTTGCGCACCACTCACGCCAGATCCCGCGGTAAGCCCGCTCCAGATTGCGCATGAACCGGTCGCGATCAGTCAGCGGCGAGGCGCGCATGCGCGTACGCAAATCGCGTCGGAGCGCCGCAAGTCGAGACAAATCCGCGGCGAGCCCGCGCGCAATAGCCAGATAATCGTCCTGCGTGCGGGCGATCAGTTCGTGCAAGCCCAAGCTCGCCAGCATGCTCGTGCCCAGGCGGTTGCCGCCAAAGCGGCTTCCCGCGAAGGTCACCACTGGAACGCCGAGCCAAACCGTTTCGCAAGTCGTCGTGCCGCCATTGCAAGGGTAGGTATCCAATGCAACGTCGACATCGTGATGCAATTCCCAGAACTTGTCGTACGGCATCCGGTCATGGATCGCGATGCGCGCCGGATCAACGCCGTGTTGGGAAAACATGCCGCATAGGCGATCACGGGTCGCCCCCGCGGGTACGGAGGCAAGCACCAGCCGCGACCGGGGAACTTCGGCTAACAAACCAGCCCATAGCGCAATCCATTGCGGGTTCAGCTTCGCCGCATCGTTCATGCCGCCGAAGGTTACGTAGCCGTTACGCAAAGCCGGCAGTTCCACCACCTCGGGCATGTCCGCAGGCGGCTGATAGCAGTACAGGACGTCCGGCAGCCGGAGCAGTCTCTCCGCATAAAGAGTATCGCTCATGCCGGGCGGATCGCAGATGGCATCCGTGATTTTGTAGTCGATGCTTTCCAGGCCGGTTGTTCCCGGATAGCCGAACCAGGTGAGCTGGAGTGGCGCCGGCTTGCGCGCGAAGACCGGCATGCGATTGCCGGCCGTATGGCCGGAAAGGTCCACGAGGATATCGACAGCGTCGTCGAAAATCAGCTCGGCGAGCCTTTCGTCGTCCAGCCCCAGGACGTCGCGCCAGGTTCCCACGGACTGGCGCAACCGGTCTGTGATCTCGTCGGGCCGCTTGACGCCGGCATAGCAGATGACATCGAACCCGCGCCCGTCATGGCCCGACAGAACCGGCTCGATGAAATAGCTCGCGGCGTGCTGGAAGAAATCGGCGGACACGTAGCCGATGCGCAGCCGGCGTTCCGGATCAGGGGTGTTGGCGTGCCGCAGCGATCGCCACCGGGCCGGCACCTCGATGCGTCGCGCGAGGCGGCAGTGCTCCGCAGCAACCTGCAGCGGCTCCAGCACATCGGTCAGCTGCAGCAGGAACAAATAGGCTTCTCGGCCAGGACCGAAATCCGGATCAAGGGACAGCAACAGTTGACAGTACTCGAATGCTTCCGCGCCGCGGCCCTGGGCTTTCAAGGTAAGCACGAGCGTATGCAGCGCCGGTACGCGCCTGGGATCGATGGCAAGCGCTTGGCGGGAAAGCGCCTCCGCGCCATCGAGATCGCCATTGCGCCGCTTGGTCTCGGCGAGATTCGTGATGATCCCGGCATCGAGCGGCGCGAGCGCCGCTGCGTCCTCAAAGTGCCGTGCGGCCGCGCTTTGCTCACCCCGCGCGAGCGCAATCGCGCCAAGCAGGTTCCATGCCTCTGCGTGGTCCGGATCGCGCCTTAAGATCCGATGCGCCAATTCATCGGCTTCGCCCAGCCGTCCGGCGTGAAAGTGCGCAACGGCTGCGCCAAAATCACCCGGTCCAGCGGCCGGGCGCTTGCGCGCGATCGATGCAAGCAAGGATTTCAACATGGGATGCCTGACCGTTCTCCGTTCCTCAAGACTTCAATCGTGAGCGCGAAATCTCGTGCAGCGCGTCAGCTACGGCCGTCAATGCCTGGATCCAGCCGCCGTCGCGACGACGAAACAAGCGAACGGTCGGATACCAGGGACTTTCCGCGCCGGCGATCTCCCAGCGCCAATCCGGAACTCCGGAGTGTAACAACCAGGTCGGCCTGCCCATCGCTCCACAGAGGTGAGCAACCGAAGTGTCAACCGAGATCACCAGATCGAGGTTTGCCACGAGCGCTGCCGTATCCGCGAAGTCCGCGATGCCGGGAGTGAGATCGATCAACGGCAGCGGGAAACGCGCGATATCATCCGCGCTGCAGCCGGGTTGAAGATTATAAAAGGCCACACCGGGAACCGCGGCAAGCGCGTGGTAGTCATCCACCGGCGGGGTCCGTCCGTGCTGATGCCTACGCAGCGGATTTCCGCCCCAGGCAAGCCCCGCCCGCAATCGGGTATCGCCCGCGAGCTTCGCACGCCAGGTTTGAACCAGGCCCGGCAGAGCCCGGAGGTACGGTATCGGCCCGGGCAAATCAGCGAGCCCTATCCCAAGCGCACGCCCGAGACTGAGCAGCGGAATCGTGGCGTCCGCCGCGACCGTCTCCCCGGCCTCCGCGTCGACCACACGGTTTAGACCGGGAAAATCCCGCAGCAAGCGGACCAGCGCCGGGCGGCATCGGAAAACCACCGTGGCGTCTGGCTGGCCGATGCGGGAAAGAAAGCGCGCGAACATCAGTATGTCGCCATAGCCCTGCTCGGCGTTGACCAGCAGCGTTTTGCCGTTCAGCCTCTCCCCTCCCCATCGCGGTTCCGGCACGCTGTAGTGTTGGGCGAATCTTGGCATGCGTGTGCGCCACTCGTAACCTTCCCAGCCCGCCGCCAGATCGCCTTGCAGCAGGGCAACGTTAGCCAGCCCGAAATGCGCATCCGCACAATCGGCGTCGAGCGCCAGCGCCTCGCGAAAATATTGCCGCGCCTGCGGCATTCGCCCCAACTCGAAGTTCGTCTTCCCGAGTCCGCAAATGGTTACGGTGCGGCCAGGGGCCACGCGATGGCAGGTCTGCAACTGTGCAAGCGCCTGCTCGTGCTCGCCAAGCTCGCTAAGCGTAAGCCCGATGTTGATGCTCGCGTGGATGTCGCCCGGATCAAGTGCGAGCGCGGCGCGAAAGCAAGCGAGCGCGGTGTCGTATTGCTTGCGTTCCCTGTACACGCGCCCGAGATTGTTCTTCGCAGTGGCGAAATCGGGCTTTAGCTGCAATGCTCGTTCGAAGCAGTGTTCGGCTTCGGGGAGCCGCGCCTGATCGAGATGAATCAAACCGAGGTTGTTATGCAGCCCCGCGACGTCGGGAGCGACCTTGAGCGCCGCCTGATAACACGCCTGCGCACGTGCCGGCTCACGCCACGCCGTGTAGAGCTTGGCCAACTCGACGTGTGCCGCAGCCCAATCAGGGCGCAGGGTAACTGCGTTCTCGAAATATTCGGCTGCGGCGCGGTTATCACCTTTCTTCAGCGCGAGCCGTCCCAGCAAGAACTGAAGATCGGGATCGCTCGGGCAGGCAGCCGCCAAGGGCGCGATTCTGCGCTCGGCTTCCGCCAGATCCCCGGCATCGATCAGCGCGTGAACCTCCCGCGCGGCATCGAAAGAAATATCCGAATTGCCACCCTTGGAAAACGGCAGCGGCGCGGACCCATCGGCGCGCCGACCCCGAAACACCTTGAAAATCATGGCCTTCGCCGCACGCAGCAAGGTGCGATACCGATTATTTTGAAAGCGCTTATTATGAGGCATTGCGAAACCCAGATCGCTGCTGGCTAGCAGCCGGTCGGACTTAACAGTCCGTGCAGGCTGCTAAAAGCAAAACCGGCTGACCATTCATAATAAACTCACCAGGAGTTTGTCGGAGCCAAGTGCGACAAACTCCTAGCGAGGCTGCAAATGAAATCAATTGCGCGGCAAGCGCTAGCTGCGTTTGCGCAGCGTCATCGTGTACGAACTGTTGGCTATCTCGGGGGTCGTGATCACTTCCGGCAGGTCGCCTTTGGCAATTTTCTCAAATCTCGCGGTAAGCAGCTCTTCGATCGAAATGCCGTCGTTAGCCCAACCGCGATCGGTCGGTACGCAACGATGATTGCTGTTAAGCACAAACAGTCTGCCATCGCTCGCGAGAGCCGAATCGATACGAGCCAAATCGACCAGGGGCGCAAGGCAATGCTGGATCACCCAGCAGGCGTAGGCGTGGGTCACTCGAAAGCCTCCCACTGTCATCCGCTCGAGCGTCGCGGGGGCGCACACGGCGAAACGATCCGACTTCACGTATCCCAGTGCAAGCTGACGCATGCTGGTGCTAATGTCAATGCCGATGACAAAGCAGTTATAGCGCTCGATCAGCCCCTTGGCGATACGCCCGATGCCACAACCGTAATCCAGCACGCAGGACTCATCGTCCAGCTCGAGCGCGCGGCCTATCTCGTCAACCAGGTAAGGCGTTTCATACTCCCAGCGTTCTTGCGTCGTCGTGCCAAGTTCCGGGGTGAGGATGACCCCCATCGCCGACTCGAGGTCGTTGACTTCGAATATGTCGGGGCGGTAGGTCAGCACCTTCTTCTTGATCTCGTTTTCAGCCATTTCTGATCTGATATTCGCGTAACTGCTTCAAATATTAGCATACGGCGCATATTTGCCGCATCAGGAGTGGTCAGTTTCGCTGCCCTAGCAGCCTGTCGGACTTAACAGTCCGTACAGGCTGCCAGCGGTCGAATTTGGGGAAAAGCGCCGGCAAATTCGCATATCTGTTATCCTCTTCTGCAATTCTACTGGCCCCGGTTTTGCATTAGGAGTTT
>JACQOI010000208.1 GCA_016202615.1 Betaproteobacteria bacterium | reverse complement strand
TGTCGGGACTGTTAAGTCCGACAGGCTGCTAGTGTGCCGCGTCGAAACCAACCGCGCATCAACGAGTGGCGTGCCGCGCGCTCAAGCCGCCATCGCGGCGGCTCCCGCTCCGTTTCCGGCTATCCTGCCGAACACCGCACCGGAAACCAGCCCGGTGCCGGACGGGTAGTTGAAATAAAACAGGCCGCCTACCATCTCGCCTGCGGTGTAGAGCCCGGGAATCGGCTTCAGGTTCACATCGAACACTTGCCCGGTCTGATGGTCGATGCGCAGTCCCCCGAAGGTGAAAGTGATGCCGCAGGTCGTGGCGTAGGCCTCGAACGGCGGGATATCGAGCGGATTCGCCCAGTTTGATTTCGGCGGCTCGATGCCGGTCGTGCAGCGCCCGTCCTTGACGGCGTGGTTGAACGGAACATCAGTGCGCACCGCGGCATTGAACTCGCGCACCGTTTTGAGAAAGCCCTCGCGATTGACGCCCTCGAGCTTCGCGGCAAGCTCTTCCAGCGTGTTGGCAGCGACCCTGGTCACTGCCTTGTCACGGTATTCCGGTCGCAGAAGGTCCTTTACTTTGGCGTCGAACACCTGCCATGCAAATTGCCCTGGTTGCTTCAGCACCTCGCCGCCGTACTTGGCATAGGTGTAGTTGTAAAACTCCACGCCCTCGTCCACGAAGCGCTTCCCGTCAGCGTTGATCATGATGGACAGTGGATAGCTGTGCCGGTATGAGCTTTCCGGCAGATTGAGATCGCCGAACTCCGGGGCATAGCGTTCCCAGGAGACTGCGTGACGGCCTGACCAGTTGCCGTAGGGGCAAGCGCCAATATCGAGCGCCATCCTCAAGCCCTCGCCCATGTTGAAACGCGTCCCGCGCACTTTTGCCAGTTCCCAGCCCGGGCCCAGGTAGCGCGCGCGCCATTCGGGATTGGCCTCGAAGCCGCCGCAGGCAAGCACCACCGCGCGCGCGTGGAATTCGACGGGCTTGCCGCGGCTCTTGGCATTTACGCCCAGCACGCGCTCGCCGTCGTAGATCAACGACACCGCACGCGTTTCGTAGAAAATCTCGATACTGTACTTCACGGCGGTATCGGTAAGGGATTGCACCAGGCCTGGACCGCCGCCGGACGCCCAGAGCGGCATGCGGCCGAAGAATCTGCGCTTGCCGGCCACGACGGCCGACTGATGGCGATAGTTCGGCACGAAGCGCGCGCCTTGGCTGCGCAGCCAGACCATGGCTTCCAGGCTTTGCGTGATCAGAACTTCACTGAGCTCGGGATCCGTGCGAAAGCTGGTGACGCGATACAGATCATCGTAGAACTGATCCTTGGTGTTGCTTTCCCAATCGGTGCTGTGCACCTCGTCTTCGGGAATGTCGGTGACCCGCTGCAGATCCTTGACCGAGTCGTACGCAAATCGCATTACTCCGCCGGCGAAGCGGCTGTTGCCGCCGGACTCGTCAACCGATGCAGCTTCCAGCATCGCCACGCGGGCGCCCTGTTCTCTGGCAGAGAGCGCGGCGCACAGCGCAGCGTTGCCTTTGCCGACTACGACCACGTCGAACTGCCGCATGGAGATTATCTTCGCTTTGTGGGGAAAATTCATTCTAGCAGCCTGTCGGACTTAACAGTCCGTACAGGCTGCTAAAAGCAAAACCGGCTGACCATTCATAATAGCAGCCTGTCGGAGTGCCAAGCCCGACAGGCTGCTAACGGTCGACTTTGGGGAAAAGCGCGGGCAAATTCGCATATCTGTTATCCTCTTCTGCAATTCTACTGGCCCCGGTTTTGCATTAGGGGTTTGTCGGGGCTAAGTCCGACAAACTCCTAGGGTCCGGGCGGAAGGTCCGACGCGAGGCGCGCCGTCAATACTCGGTGAAAATGCGCCGGATCTCCTGGAGGTCGCGGGTCTTCGTGAGCGCGAGCATCAGCAGGATGCGCGCTTTCTGCGGATTGAGGTTGTCGCCGGCCACCATGCCCTCGGCGTCGTACTCCTTGCGCGGGATGACGCGTCCGTTGCCCGTGCGGCTGGACCGGACGATGACCGGCTTCTGGTCAGCGGGGTTGAGGCCGAGCGCCTCGATGGCAGCGCGCCCCGAGTCGGAGAGGGCGCCGGCGCCGGTGCCCGCGAACACGATTCCGTCCACGCCTGATCCCGCGAGTGCCTTGATCGCCACGGTGCCCGGCTCGGCGTAGGCGTACAGGATCTCCACCTTCGGCAGGCTGGAGAGCCCACCTACGTCGAACTCCGAGCGCGCCGTATGCCGCTTGGTCGAGGCGCGATAGAAGCTCACCTGGTCCGGATCGACGTAGCCTAGCAAGCCCAGCTCGCCGGAACGGAACGCCTCGACCCGGTAGGTGTTCGACTTGGTGACGTCGCGGGCGCCGTTGATCTCGTCGTTCATCACCACGAGCACTCCCTTGCCGCGCGCGACCGGGGCGCCGGCCGTGCGGATGGCGTTCAGGAGGTTGAGCGGCCCGTCCGCGCTGATCGCCGTGGCGGGCCGCTGCGCCCCGACCAGCACCACCGGCCGGTCGTGCTTCACCGTGAGGTGCAGGAAATAGCCGGTCTCCTCCAGCGTGCTGGTGCCGTGGGTGACGACCACCCCCGCCACCTTCGGATCCTCGGCGAAGATCGCGTTGATGCGCGCCGCGAGCTTGAGCCAGATCGCGGTGTTCATGTTGGCGCTGCCGATGTTGCTGATCTGCTCGACGCGCACGTTCGCGTACTGGCTGATCTCCGGCACGGCGTTGATCAGCTCCGAACCGAGGATCGAACCAGCCGTGTACTCCGTCAGGCTGGTCGATGAGCCGCCGCGGCCGGCGATCGTTCCGCCGGTCGAGAGGACGACGACGACCGGAAGCTCCCCGGCGCCCGCATCCTGGACCGCCGCCGGCGCGTTGCCGCCCACCGTGGATACCTTGCCTGAGTGCGATTTTGCCATTGGGGTCACTTATCAGAACGATCAACCAACGTAAATGCGCGCTTCGCGTAAGCCCTATTTCAAAACATGCGCCGCGCGCTTCTGCCGCGGGCGATCGGCGACCGGAACGGTCGCCTGCACCAGCACGTGGATATCGGGCAGGGTACGGCAGCATTGGCACAGCTCGAGTAGGTGCTCGGCACCTGGTGCGCCAAGCGCGCGCGCAGCGCAATCCATGAACTTTTCGACCCGATCCTTTTCCGTCATCGGCCACTCGGGCGAACCCGGTACGCGATCAACCCGCATATCAAAACGCCCGCGCGTTGTCTGGACCGCAACGTCGGTGTAGCCGGAGATACCGGAGTAAAGCTTGTCGTCAGCAATGGGGTAACGCCGCACCTTGCGCATCAGCTCGCGCGCCTGCGGTCGCTGGAGCATGGCGTCGGTAAAGGTTTCCAGGGTGAGCTTGCGGTCAAGCAGCGTCGCCGCCATCACGTACTCTATGCTGAACTTGCCTTCGAGACCGGTAGTCGGCTCGTGGCTGATCAGCGAGGCGTCGCTGCCGGGCAAGAAACCGATCGCCACTTCGGTGATTTCGTCGGCATGTAAACCATGTTTTTCAATAAGGGTGAACAGCCCACCCACCGCGCGATGATTGGAGTAGCAACACGGCCAGCGCTTGACGTAGATCCCAGGCTCGCTCATTTCCCACGGTTGTCCCAGACGGTCGATCAACTCGGCCGGCGCCTCCCCGTCTTCGCCGCGGTAGGTTTCGAGTACGCCGCCCTTGCCGTCGAAAATAGCGTTGTCGGCGGTGAGACCGTGGCGGGCCATCCAGGCTGAGAGCACGCCGCAACGCGCCGCATGCCCCGCATGAAATGGTTTCGTCATGGTCCCGAAATTGCGGAGCAGCCCGCTCATTTGCGAAGCGGCGAGACCCCATGCCCGCTGTAACCCGTTCCGGTCCAGACCCCAGAGCCTCGCCGCGACCGCGGTCGAGGAAAGCGCGCCTATCGTCGCGGTAATATGCCAGCCGCGCAGGATATGGCCTTGCCCGAAGGCGCGCCCGAGCTTGCCCGCGATCTCCAGCCCGAGCGCGCAAGCCGCGAGGACTTCTTCCCCGGACGCGGCGGCGACCTCGCCGACCGCGAGCGCGGCGGGCATCATGGTCGTATTGGGATGTCCGCGCAAGCTGGGATGACTGTCATCAAAGTCCAGTGCGTGGCTGCAGATGCCGTTCGCGAATGCCGCCTCGGCGGCAGAGGTCGCAAGGTTGTGGCCCCAGAATGTCGCTTGCGGCCGAGCCCCCAAATCTTGCAGCCAGCGCGTTGCGATCTCCGCTGCTGGTTCGAGCGTTCCGGCGAGCGCGACTCCCAGCACGTCGGTCAGCGCGTCTCGCGCGCCGACGAGAACCTCGTCAGGGATGTCACCAGCCTTGGTTTCGATGACGAATCGCGCCAAAGCTTCAGTGATCATCGATGTTCCTCATTTTCCGCGATCGTTGGCGGTCACCGTATCGACGCTGCCTGATTTTTGACCGCAACGGATATTGTAATCATTTCTGCGGCGAGCCGTTGCTGGTGTCGTATCCGCGGCCCTCCAAGATAGATGGCGCTAGGAGTTTGTCGGACTTGGCTCCGACAAACTCCTAGCGCATGACGAACGGGTTCGGGACTTCCTTCGCGGTCGAGATCCACACGCTCTTGGTCTGCAGGTATTCCTTGATCATTTCCTGGCCGTTTTCGCGTCCGAGTCCGCTGCGCTTGTAGCCGCCGAACGGCGAGAGGTAGGAGACCGCGCGGTAGGTGTTGACCCATACCGTTCCGGCCTGCAGCCTTTCCGCCATCAGGAACGCGCGCCGCATGTTCTGCGTCCACACGCCGGCGGCAAGCCCGAACACCACGTCGTTGCCGATCGCAATCGCGTCTTCCTCGTCCTTGAACGGAATCACCGCGAGCACCGGGCCGAATACTTCTTCCTGCGCGATGCGCATGCTGTTCTTGACAGCGGTGAAGATGGTCGGCTCGACGAACCATCCGTCGCCGCATTCGGGGCGCGTCGCCTTGCCGCCGCCGAGCACGGTCTGCACGCCCTCGGATTTGGCGATGTCGATGTAATTGAGCACCTTGTTGTACTGCGGCAGGTTGGTGACCGGGCCGACCTGGGTGTCGAGGCTCATCGGGTCGCCCATTTTCGCGGTCTTCGCGAAGGCAACGAGCTTCTCGACGAACCGGTCGTGGATCGACTGCTGCACCAAGAGCCGCGAGCCGGCGATGCAGGTCTGGCCGGTCGCGGCGAAGATGCCCGAGATCGCGCCTTTGACCGCGTTATCGATTTCGGCGTCGTCGAACACGATGTTGGGCGACTTGCCGCCGAGTTCCATGCTGACGCGCTTGAGTCCTCTTGCCGCGGCTTCGTAAATCTTCCGGCCGGTGGCGTCGGAGCCGGTGAACGCGATCTTGGCCACCAGCGGATGCTCGACCAGCGGCGTGCCGGCTTCCGGCCCGAAGCCGGTCACGACGTTGACGACACCCGCGGGGAATCCGGCCTGCTCGACGAGCTTCATGAACTCGAGCATGGATGCCGAAGCGAATTCGGATGGCTTTACCACGATCGTATTGCCGGCGGCGAGCGCCGGCGCGAGCTTCCACGCGGTCAACAGCAGCGGCGAGTTCCACGGGATGATCGCGCCGATCACGCCGAGCGGTTCGTGGCGCGTGTAGTTGAAAGTGTCGGGCTTATCGAGCGGGATCACCGCGCCCTCGATCTTGTCGGCGAGCCCGCCATAGTAGTAATACCACTGCGCCATATACGCGGTCTGCGCGCTCATTTCGGCAAAGAGCTTGCCGTTGTCGCGCACTTCGATCTCGGCCAGGAACCCGGACTTGTCCGCGATCAAATCACCGAGTTTGCGCAGCAGCGCGCCACGTTTGCTCGGCGTGAGCTTCGGCCATTCGCCGGTGGTGAATGCCTTGCGCGCGGCGCGCACCGCGCGGTCGACGTCCTCCGCGCCGCCGCGCGGGATCAGCGCCCACGGCTTGCCGGTGTATGGGTTGTGGCTTTCGAAATGCTGGCTCGACACGGAATCGACCCACCGGCCGTCGATGTACATCTGGTAGGTGACGAGCGTTCCTGCGATTGTGTCCATGGCTATCCTCTGGTGGTGGTTTGCTATCGGCCGCCGCCTGTTCAACGATTCCACTCTGTGACTCGGTGATAATGTTAGCGTTTTTGGTGGCCTTGCGCCATTTGCGGTCTTGCAGCCTCGCCAGGAGTTTGTCGGACTTAGCCCCGACAAACTCCTAATGCAAAACCGGCGGCAGTGAAATTGCGGAAAAGGATAACAGAGATGCGAATTTACCCCCGCTTTCCCCCAAATTCGACCGCTTCGATTGAATTCATAATGAATGGTCAGCCGGTTTTGCTTTTAGCAGCCTGTCGGGACTATTAAGTCCGACAGGCTGCTAGACGGGCATTCCCGGCGCGCCAAGCGCGCACACAGGCCGAGCCCGCGCTTTGCTATAATTACGCGATCCATAGTCATCTTTTCGCCGGTCCGCGTCAACGCTGCGCCGGTCCTGCGGAATATCCCATGAAACCGCACAGCCACGAAGATCCCCACGTCGAATTGCGCGACGCCGTGCGTGCGTTGTGCAATACCTTCACCGGTGAGTACTGGCGCAAGGTCGATGAGGAGCGCGGGTATCCGGACGCGTTCGTCATGGCATTGACCGACGCGGGATGGCTCGCGGCCCTGATCCCCGAAGAGTACGGCGGGTCAGGTTTGTCGCTCGCGGCGGCGTCGGTGATTATGGAAGAGATCAACCGCTCGGGCGGCAACGCTGGCGCGTGCCACGGCCAGATGTACAACATGGGAACGCTGTTGCGGCACGGTTCCGCGGCGCAGAAGCGCCACTACCTGCCGAAAATCGCCGCGGGCGAACTGCGCCTGCAGTCGATGGCCGTGACCGAGCCCGGCGCGGGTACCGACACGGCCAAGATCAAGACCACGGCGGTGAAGCAAGGCGGCCGCTACGTGGTGAACGGCCAGAAGGTGTGGACTTCGCGTCTGCGGCACTCGGAGCTCATGATCCTGCTGGCGCGCACCACGCCGCTCGACCAGGTGAAAAAGAAGTCCGAGGGCATGTCGATTTTCCTCGTGGACGTGCGCAAGGCGGTGGGCGGTGGGATGACGTTGCGGCCGATCCGCAACATGGTCAATCACGAGACCAACGAGGTCTTCATCGACAACCTCGAGATTCCAGCGGAAAACCTGATCGGCGAGGAGGGCAGGGGCTTCAAGTACATCCTCGACGGCCTCAATGCCGAGCGCATCCTGATCGCCGGCGAATGCATCGGCGACGGCTACTGGTTCATCGAGAAGGCAGCCAGCTATGCGAAAGAGCGCGTGGTGTTCGACCGTCCGATCGGCCAGAACCAGGGCATCCAGTTTCCGCTTGCACGCGCTTACGTCAACGTCGAGGCGGCGAACCTGATGCGTTTCAAGGCGGCGGCGCTGTTCGATGCCCACCAGCCGTGCGGCGCGGAAGCCAACATGGCCAAGCTGCTCGCCGCCGACGCGTCATGGGAGGCGGCCAACGTCTGCCTTCAAACGCATGGCGGCTTCGGCTTTGCCGCCGAATACGACGTCGAGCGCAAGTTCCGCGAAACCAGGCTCTATCAGGTCGCGCCGATCTCGACCAACCTGATTCTCTCTTACATCGGCGAGCACGTGCTTGGCATGCCACGCTCATTCTGAGAAGGTAAGCGGTGAACGGTAAGCGGTCAGCAGTAACAGCTCTCTACGTAGCCGAGATGCCTCGCATCACCGCTTACCGCTCACGGCTCTCCGCTCACGGATTTATCCATGAGACCCCTTGATGGAATAACAGTCGTAGCGCTCGAGCAGGCGGTCGCGGCGCCGTTCGCGACGCGCCAGCTCGCCGATCTCGGCGCGCGCGTGATCAAGATCGAGCGTCCCGGGGTCGGCGATTTCGCACGCGACTACGATCAGTCGGTCAAGGGCATGTCGGCGTATTTCGTGTGGCTCAACCGCTCCAAAGAAAGCCTGACGCTCGACGTGAAGCATCCGCAGGCGCGGGAAATCCTGTCGCGCCTGATTGCTACTGCCGATGTCTTCATCCAGAATCTCGCGCCCGGCGCGACGGGCCGTCTCGGGCTGGCCGCCGAATCGCTGCTCGCAAAACATCCGCGGCTTATCGTGTGCGATCTGTCGGGTTACGGCGACAGCGGGCCGTATGCGCACAAGAAAGCCTACGATCTGCTGGTGCAAAGCGAAGCCGGCTTGCTGTCGGTCACCGGCACGCCCGAGGCGCACGCCAAGGTCGGCATATCGATCGTCGACATCAGCGCCGGCATGTACGCATATTCGGGGATACTGACCGCGCTTTACCAGCGCGAGAAAACCGGCAAGGGCACGCGCGTCGAGGTCACGATGTTCGAGGGACTCGGCGAGTGGATGGCGCATCCGCTGTATTACACGCATTTCAGCGGCAAGGCGCCGCGCCGCAGCGGGACTGACCACGCGACCATCGTTCCGTACGGCCGCTTCAGGTGCGGTGGCGGTGTGTATGTGATGATGGGGATACAGAACGAGCGCGAGTGGGCAACATTTTGCGACCGGGTGCTGGGGCGGCCGGAGCTTGCGCGCGACCCGCGCTACGACAACAACACCAAGCGCACGGCCGCGCGCGCCGAGGTGGTGGCGCTGATCGAGCAGGTGTTCGGCGCCCTGACCGCCGAACAGGTAGTGGCAAAGCTCGACGCCGCCGACATCGCCAACGCGCGCGTCAATACGCCTGAAGAAGTGTGGCAGCACCCGCAGTTCAAGGCGCGCAACCGCTGGCGCGAGATGGGCTCGCCGGCCGGTCCGCTGCCAACGCTGCTGCCGCCGGTGACCATGCCCGGGTTCGAGGCACGTCTCGATCCAGTTCCGGCGCTCGGCGAGCATACCGATCGCGTGCTCGCGGGATTGGGATATTCCATGGCCGAGGTCGACGAATTGCGCGCCGGTGGCGCGGTGTAGCAAGTCGTCCCTGTTGCCTAATTTAGAAATCTGCGTGCAATGTGTTTATTCTCCGACCTTTGATGCCGTCAGACGGCCGGCTTGAGCCGCGCCGCGAATGTCCACGCCGTAATCCTGCTTTATCTTCTCAGCCGAAATCTTGCCGTCCAGGAAGTCCTTTACGAGAGCTGCGCGGTCGCGCTGACTCGGCTCGCCAAACCCGCCGCCGCCCGGGGTCATGACCCGGAGACGCTGGCCGCGCTTGATGTGGCTGCCATATTTGCTGGGAATCTTTTCCATCCGGCCGTCCTCCCGCTCCAGGAAAAATGCGGCGAAACTGCCGTTGCCGCCGCCGTAAAACCCGCGCGGCGCGAACACCGCGCGATCGCCGCGCACGTTTACGGTCGCGCTTTCAGCCAGCATTTGGTACTCGCGCAGCAGCCCGAGTCCGCCCCGGAACTTGCCGCTTCCCCCGGAATCGGCAACCAGTTCGTAGCGGACCATGCGAATCGGGTAGTCCATTTCGATGGACTCGACCGGGATGTTCATCGCGTTTGAAGTGCCGGTACTCACGGCATCGGCTCCGTCTGATGTTTGGCTCCCGCCCATGCCCCCACAATAGCTTTCGTAGAAGACAAAGTTGCGTTCGGTTTTCGGATCGACGCCACCAAAAGAAACCCCGGTCGGTTGCCCGGAGCATTGCGCACCGACACGCTCGGGAACCGCCAAGGCTAAAGCTCCGAGAACAGTATCGGCGACGCGGTTGACAGTCACCGAGCGCGCGTTGACCGGAGCAGGATGGCGCGGATTGAGCAGCGTGCCCTCGGGAACATGCACCTCGACGACTTTCGTCAGCCCGTCATTGAACGGAATGTCGTCCGGCAGTACGCACCGCACGCAGTAAAAAATGGTTGTCCATACTTTCGATAACGGCGCATTCAGCGGCCCCCTGACTTGCGGATCGGTTCCGGTGAAGTCGAAACGCAGCCGATCGTCGAGAACCTCGAGGCGCACCTTGATCGCGATCGGCCTGGACAGATCCACGCCGTCATGATCCATGTGGTCGGTGAACTCGTAGACACCGTTCGGAATCGCGGCGATGGCCTCACGCGCTTTCTTCTCCGCGTAATCGATCAGCAATTCCATCGCGTTGCTGACACCGTCATACCCATAGCGATCCAGCAGGTCCCGCAATCTTTGTTCGCCCTTGAGCAGCGCCCCTTCCTGCGCGCGCAGGTCACCCATGAAAATATCGGGCCCCCGCACGTTGGCCCGGAGCATGTCGACCAGCGTCTTGTTTTCACGGCCGGCGTCGTAAAGCTTGACCGGCGGAATCACCACGCCTTCCTGGTACAGCTCCGTAGCCTGTACCGGATTGCTGCCGGGAACCATGCCGCCGACATCGGTGTAATGGATCAGGCATCCGGCAAAAGCCGCGAGCCGGTTCTCGTGGAAAATCGGACGGAATACCCCGATGTCCGGCAAGTGGCTGCCGCCACGATACGGATCGTTGGTGATGAAAACGTCTCCCGCGCGCAGCGTCTCGAGCGGAAATTCCTTGAGCACCGCTTCGAGCATGAAACGCATCGATCCCAGGTGGCCGGGGACGACCACGGGCTGCGCCACGATGCGCCCCTGGGCGGTAAAAATGGCGCAAGACGCATCCTGTGCTTCCTTGACCACTTGGGAGTACGCAGAGCGCAGCAACGTGAGCTGGATTTCTTCCGTTATCGCGTTGAGCGCGTTCGCCAGAATCTCCAGCCGGAATGCGTCAAGCACGGTGTGTCGAGGCGCGTTCATGGTGTCTGCCTTTCACGCGTGATCATGAGATTACCCATGGCATCGCAACGTACTGTCCAGCCTGGCGGCACCAGAGTAGTCGAATCCGCCGCTTCCATCAGCGCCGGTCCCGGCAAGTTGTCGCCCGCGCGCAGCAGTGCCCGGTCGTAGCATGAGCACTCGATAATCCCGGCGTCCCTGAAAAAAACCCTGCGTGAAGACTTAAGGGCGTGTTTTACCGAACCGTCGCCTGGCGGCAAAGGCTGATACTCGAGACGTCGGGTGTTACCCACGGCCGTCACCACCAGCGTCACGAACTCGACCCTGCCCGCCTCATCGCGCCGGCCGTAAAGCCGCTCATGCACCTGATGAAACGTCTCCGCAAGCGCCGGCTGATGCGAAGAGTTCAGCGTGCCGTCCGGTAAACGCACATTGATTTCGTATGCTTGCCGCCGATAACGCATATCCGCCGACCGCAGAAATTCGATGGTGTCGTCGGCGAGGCCGTAACGCTGCAGCGCCTGCATTCCCCGCGTTTCGAGCGCACGGAGCAGGCGCTCGATCGCCTCGATATCGCCACCGATGACCGGCTCCACGTGGGTCTGCCGGAAGTCATAGCGAATATCGGCGACGAGCAGTCCTTGTGCCGACAGCAGACCCGGCGCGGGTGGAACGATCACCTCGCGTATCCCGAGATCGCCCGCAAGTTCTATACCGTGCACCGGGCCGCTCCCGCCAAAGGCAACCAGGGAGAAATCCCCCGGATCGCAGCCTTTTTCCACGGTGACGATGCGGAGCATTTTCAGCATGCTCGCGTTGGCGACCTCGACCACCGCGGCACACGCTTCTTCGACGGTGATTTTCAGCGGCTGGGCGAGCCGCTCTTGCACGATGCTCCGTGCTTTTTCAAGATCCAACCGCATCTCGCCACCCAGGAAATACTCCTCCGGGATCCGACCGAGCAGAAGATTCGCGTCAGTGACGGTAACCCGCTTACCGCCGAGTCCATATGCGATCGGGCCGGGATCCGCGCCCGCGCTCTGTGGACCCACTTTCAGCACCCCCCCGGTATCCAGCCACGCAATCGATCCACCGCCGGCTCCAACCTCCGCCAGGTCGATGGTCGCAGCACCAACGTAATAGCCGCCGCCTTGGAGGATGCGCGAAATATTGATCCCGGCCCCGAGCTCTTGCCCTGATGATTGACGAACTTCGCCGTTTTCAATCAGCCCCGCCTTCGCCGTTGTGCCCCCCATATCAAACGAGATCAAATTTGTCCGTCCGGCAAGCTTGCCGAAATGGGCCGCCGCAATGACGCCCGCGGCCGGCCCGGACTCGACGATACGGCACGGCATCTGGGTGGCTTCCGTCCAGGAAATAATCCCGCCGTTCGACTGCATCATATGCAACGCAACGCCAACCCCGGCTTCAACGAGCGCGTTGCTCATGCGTTCGAGATAGGTCGACACGCGCGGACCGAGATATGCGTTGACCACCGTGGTGCTGGTCCGTTCATACTCCCGGTACTGCGGATAGATGTCACTGGACAAGGTAATGAAACACTTCGGCAATATGTCCTTTGCGATCTCACCCGCCCGCTTTTCGTGACTGGCGTTCCTGAATGAAAACAGGAAGCAGATTCCCAGTGCCTGTATTCCCTCGGCGGCCAATGCCTGCAGCGCCTGCGCCAGCGCGGCCTCATCGAGAGGCTTGATCACCGCGCCGCTCGCGTCGATCCGCTCAGGAATGCCGAACGAGAGCCGGCGTGGAACCAGTGGCGGGATTTTTTGGTAGGACTGCTCGAACAAGCGATAGCGTTTATGGCGCTGAATCTCGAGCAAATCACGGAAGCCCTCCGTCACCAGCAACCCGGTACGCGCACCTGCTCCCTGCAGCACGACATTCGAGCAGACGGTGGTGGCGTGCGTGAATTGGCTGACGCGCGCAAGCTCCAGGCCGAGTTCGTCGCGTGCCCGGCGCACGCCGTTGAGCACGGCCTCGGAAGGCTCGCGCGGCGTGGACGAGACCTTCAGCGTTTGAATGCGTCCGGTATTCTCGTTCAGAATCACAAGGTCGGTGAACGTCCCGCCAACGTCCACCGCAAGGCGGTATCTTTCTTCCTTCATCGGCCTTTCCCTGGTTACGCTATTTGCTCGGACTGCATTCTAACCTTGTATTAATTCGGGACGCACACGTTTTCTAACTTGTGTGCGTCCCCATTACGATTACGATATCGTCGCCATACTCATGATCATCTCCCTTTGTACTTCTGAAACCGTATTGGTTCTAGTATAGTGCTCCATTCTGTTTGAAACTTTAGAGGTGCCCTACCGCTCACAACTGACGGCGGCCGGCGCTATAAAGGCGACCGCACGCTATGCGGTGGCGCGCAATTTGGCGCGCTTCATGAAATCGACGAAGAGCGCGATCAATTCGCCTTCTTTCTCATTCCACTCATCAAGCGGGGCGACCTCCAGATCATATATCTTGGTTACGAGGCGATGCAGCTCGCCGCGGGGCAGCAGCCGGCTGAGGGTCTCGCCGACCTCGGGCGTGTGGCTAAGGTCGTTGCCCGGAACCACGCACGCCGGTGCCTTGATCAACTTGAGCTCTTCCTCCGTGACGCCGATAACGGGCTGGTCGGCGCCGCGCACGAAATATTCATTCCAGTGCGTCATGACCTCGATGAAACGCTTGGGATCCATGGCCATCAGCCGCTCGCGGTTCGCCGGCCGCTCTTCGATGCGTTCCTTGAAGTGCTCCGTTTCACAGACTGCGGCCATGCCGCCCTGCTGCGCCGCCGCGATCATGTCGCCGTAGTAGCGCTTGGCCAGGCGCCGAGCCGCCAGGCCGCCGCCCGTGACGCGCCACAGCAGCAGACCCTGCGCGGCGCCCGGGTGGCGCAGAGCGAAAAGGATCGACGTCCGGCAACCGGAGGAACTGCCGCCGACGAAGGCGGGCAGCGCCTTGAGTTGCGAGAGCAGCTCGTAAAGATCATCCGCCCAGATCTCATACTCGGAGTCCTTGCCGTCGATCACGACATCGGAAGCGCCGCAGTTGCGCCGGTCGTGAAGCACGACGCGGAAACCGGCATCGGCCACCCGCTTGGCGATGGTTTTCACGATCTTGAGACCATTCCGGCCGCCGGGTGATAACGCGACCCAGGGGCCTTGCGTGCCGAGAATTTCGTAGTTGATGTCTACGCTGCGTACTTTCGCCAGTGGCACGAGTTCCCTCCCGTCTTGAATCAGATAATCGTCAGTTTTTTCGGGGACCCGCAATGATGATCTTGCCGCAGCGATCTGTCAAAAGGAAGCCTTTTCCAATGCAAGATGAGCCTGAACGGGGGTGCGTGTTTCCAACGCAAAATGAGCCTGAACGGGTAGCGGTGATCGATCATGATGCGAGGCATGGTGATCGATATGAACGACGCACAGTTGCACACGCTCGACCAGCTGCGGGCCTTTCTCGATGGCACGGTGGCAATCGGTTTTTCGGTGGACGCCCATGAGCGCTACGACTTTATTACCCGTATCCTGCGCCGCTTTGGCTACGCTCGGCTGCGCCGCGCCGACAAGGGCGTGGTGTTGCGCTTTCTGGGGCGGGTGAGCGGCTATTCGCGTTCGCAGCTCACGCGGCTGGTCGAACGAGGGCGCCAACCCGCTCCCCTGGTCAAGCGGTATCGCGCCGAGCGCATCGGTTTTACGCGCACCTATACGGATGCCGATGTGCTGCTGCTCGCGCACACCGATACCCTGCACGGTACGCTCTCGGGACCGGCTACCAAAAAGCTCATGGAGCGCGCTTTTGAGGTGTTTGGCGAGCGTCGCTACGAGCGCCTAGCAACGATCTCGGTGGCCCATCTGTACAACCTGCGTAAACGCAGCGGCTATCAGCGCCAACGCCGGGTCTGGATCAAGACCCGGCCGGTGAGCCTTCCGATCGGCGAGCGGCGGGCGCCGGCACCCAACAACCGGCCCGGCTACCTGCGCGTGGATAGCGTGCATCAGGGCGACCTGGACGGCATCAAGGGCCTCTACCACATCAATGCCGTGGACTGCGTGACGCAGTACGAGGCGGTGGCCACTTGCGAGCGTATTAGCGAGGCTTTCCTCATCCCCGTACTCGAAGAACTATTGGTGAGCTTCCCCTTCGCGATCCTGGGCTTTCACGTGGACAACGGCTCTGAGTACATCAACCGCCACGTCGCCGAGTTGCTCAACAAATTGCTGATCGAGGAATTTACCAAATCGCGCTCGCGCCACAGCAACGACAACGCGCTGGCCGAGTCCAAGAACGGCGCCGTCGTACGCAAGCACTTCGGCTACAGCCACATCCCGCAGCGCTTCGCAACACTCGTCAACGCCTTATCCAGCGAGCATCTTAACCCTAACCAGAACTTCCTTCGCCCTTGCCTCTTCGCCGAAACCATCACCTACGCCAAGGGCCGAAGCCGCAAGCGCTATCCCTACAAACTTATGATGACACCCTACGAAAAGTTCCAATCATTGCCGAAACCAGAACAATTCCTCAAGCCGGAGGTCACCTTCGAACAGCTCGATGCGCACGCGACGGCAATGAGCGATAATGTCGCCGCTCAACGGCTGAACAACGCACGCACGATGCTCTTCAAAACCATTTTCAATCGATCGAAAACAGCCGCCACAACCAGACTCCAAAATCGCCCCGCTCAGGCTCATTCTTATATTGGAAACGACTGCCTGAGCCTCTTCCAGTGCATTTTCACGTGGTTGACGGTTCGCCCGTCGGGGGATAGAGTGAAGTCTGGTGAAAAAGGGGGTTTAAATTTGAGGCTTATGATTAAAGATCTCTGAGAAGGACAGACAACCGAGAGATGCGGTTTATGACAAACGGGCAAGTAGCAAGATTAAATGAAACCAACTCGGAGAAACCTGGAAAGGAGTTACAATCATGAGGCTGAGCACACAAAACGCGTTGATGGTTATGGGAGTGACGAAAGGGTTTTTTCTGCTCCGGAGAGGCGCCCGACCCTCCCGGTGCTTCGAAAAATGGTCGGTAGGGTTGCGGATTGCCTTGGTTATGGTGCTAGTTCTGTTGGCCTCCACGGCAGTAGCACAGAGTGGCCCTTATCCGACCAAACCAGTGCGGGTCATCGTCGGTTTCGCTCCGGGTGGCGGGATGGACATCGCGGGGCGCCTACTCGGCCAGAAAATGACTGAACTTTGGGGAAAATCAGTTCTGGTCGAGAACCGACCAGGTGCATCCACCGGCATCGCAACACGGGCCGTCATCGAGGCGGTACCGGATGGTTACACCGTTTTATATAATTCCAACACGATGGTGGTCAATCAGCTTATGAACCCCAACGCGGGATACGATATCGAACGCGAGTTACTTCCCGTTATCAACGTCGCTTGGCAACCCACAG
>JACQOI010000025.1 GCA_016202615.1 Betaproteobacteria bacterium | reverse complement strand
GGGTGAAGGGAAGGCGCTGCCGCGTCTTAGATTGAAGCCTAGTCGCGAGAAATCGCTCAAGCGGCGCCATCCGTGGGTGTTCTCGGGAGCGGTGGCGAAGGTAACCGGCAAGCCGGAGAGCGGAGAAACCATCGAGATACACAGCGCTGATGGCGAATTCCTGGCGGCCGCTGCGTGCAATCCGCAGTCGCAGATCGTTGCACGCGTGTGGGCTTGGGAGAGGCGTGAAATCGACAGCGCATTTTTCCACGATCGCGTTGTGCGCGCAGTCGCACTGCGCAGCCACCTGCTGCCGGGCAACGATGTGGTGCGTCTGGTGCACGCGGAATCGGACGGTTTGCCGGGCGTGGTGATCGATCGCTATGGCGACGTCGTGGTGGTGCAATTGTCGAGCGCCGGCGCGATGCGCTGGCGCGACGCGATCGTTGACGCCGTCGAAGCGGTGGTCAAACCCAAGACGATATTCGAGCGTTCCGATGCCGACGTGCTTGCGCTCGAAGGCATGCAGCCGCGCGTCGGGCTACTGCGCGGCGCTGCTCCGGTGCCGGACCTGGTGGTCGACGAGGCGGGCGCGAAGTTCGAAGTCGACGTTCCGCACGGCCACAAGACGGGGTTCTATCTCGATCAGCGCGACAACCGGCTGCGGCTGCGCGAACTCGCGGCGAAGCGCGAAGTGCTCGACTGTTTTGCCTACACCGGCGGTTTTACGGTGAACGCGCTCCTCGGCGGCGCTGCGGCCGTGACCGCGGTCGACAGTTCCGGGCCCGCGCTTGAATTGCTCAAGCGTAACGCCGCACTCAACCAGCTTGCCGAGCCTGAATGTATTGAAGGCGACGTGTTTCAGCTTTTGCGCAAGCTGCGCGATCAGGCGCGCAGCTTCGATCTGATCGTGCTCGACCCACCTAAATTCGCGCCGACGGCCGCGCACGCTGAAAAAGCTTCGCGCGCCTACAAGGACGTCAATCTGCTCGCGCTCAAGCTGCTCAGGCCGGGCGGGCTGTTGTTCACGTTTTCATGCTCGGGCGGCGTGTCGCGCGATCTGTTCCGGAAAATCGTCGCCGGTGCCGCGCTCGACGCCGGCGTCGACGCGCAGATCGTGGAGCAGCTGAGCGCCGGGGCGGACCATCCGGTCGCGCTCAACTTTCCCGAGGGGGAGTATCTGAAAGGGCTCATCTGCCGCCTCGCCAGTTAGGTGAACGGGTGAAAGGGTGAACGAGTGAACGGGTCAAGACGCCCCTTTCCCTGATCGGTGGGAAGGGGTCGGAGTAAGAGAGGTTTACTCGTTCACCCGTTCACTGTTTCACTCGTTCACGGGTGGCGTGGCGGTACCGGATCGACGCCGCCCGGATGCCACGGATGGCAGCGCAGCAGGCGCCTGACCGCGAGCCACGAGCCTTTGAGCGCGCCGTGGGTGTCGATCGCCTTGGCCGCGTAGGCCGAGCAGCTCGGATAAAACCGGCACTGTCCGCCGAAGAACGGACTTAGGCACAACTGGTAGAGCTTAATCAGTGTCAGCAGGATAGGCTTCATGGCAACGTTGCAGAAACGTGACAGCACGCGACTAATGCTCGTGTCGGTGATGAATGTTCGGCAAATGCGGATGGGCGTGGGTCAGCGGAAGATGGGCATGATCATGCGCATGCGGCTCGGGGCCTTCTGTTCCGTCGTGCTGGTGCTGATGGTGTTCGTCGTGGGAATGCGTATGACTGTGCGCCAGGCATTCATGCGCGTGTCGATGTTCATGTTGTTCGGTCAATACCAGCCATGTTGCAAGAATCATGAGCAGCAATGCAGACACGAAAATGACGGTAAAAAGTTCGTTGAGAAACAGGATCGAAATCGCGGCTCCAATGAACGGCGCAGTGCTGAAATGTGCGCCGGTGCGCGCACTTCCCAGATGGCGCAGTGCGTAGATGAACAGCACCAGGAATGCGTAGCGTTGCGAGGCAAAATCTAGCATCGGAAGGTCCCGGTTTGCCGGGCAGCGGTTGTCCCGAACATTATCGTCAGGCTAGTCGGCACCCAACGCAAGCTTTATCCAAAAACATGCAAGCTTTGCCCGGTAACGGGGCACAAACGAATTACACGGGCAGCACATCGGAGTTAATTATCTACCTAGTTTGCTTTACACTTTAAATGGCGAAATATCCGGCTACGATATAAAGTTCATCGGACCAATCACCCCCCCGTTCAAGCATGCACGCGCATACCCACGACCATTACCCTCCGGTTGACGCCGACCGCGCCTTTATCCTCGGCATTGCGCTGAACGTCATTTTTGTTCTGGCGGAGTGGGTTTATGGCGTGCTGGCCAATTCGCTTTCGCTGATAGCGGACGCAACCCACAACTTCAGCGACGTGCTGGGCTTGGTCCTTGCGTGGGGAGCGTTGGCGCTCGCGCGGCGTCCGCCGTCGACGCGTTTCACCTACGGCCTGCGCGGCTCGACCGTGCTCGCGGCGCTGGCTAATGCGATGCTGCTCCTGGTTGCTACCGGCGGTATTGCATGGGAAGCCATCCTGCGCTTCAAGCACCCCGCTGTGGTCAACGAGGCAACGATGATCTGGGTGGCGCTGCTCGGAGTTCTGATCAATGCCGGCACGGCATGGCTTTTCATGGCCCAGCGTGACAAGGACCTGAACATCCGCGGCGCGTATTTGCACATGGCGGCGGATGCCGGCGTGTCGCTCGGCGTGGCCATTGTCGGTATCGGCGTGTTATTTACGGGATGGATGTGGCTTGATCCCGTGGCGAGCCTCTTGATCGTCACCATAGTTCTCATCGGCACGTGGGGCCTGTTGCGCGATTCCGTCAAGTTGGCCCTGCACGCCGCGCCCGAGAGCGTGGATCCGCTGGACGTGCGTCGCTACCTGGCGGGATTGCCGGGTGTCGCGGAGGTGCACGACCTTCACATCTGGGGAATGAGCACCTCGGAAACCGCCTTGACCGTGCATCTGGTGATGCCCGGCGGGCATCCCGGAGACGAGTTCTTCGCTCATGTCGTGCGCCAGATCGAGGACAGGTTTCGCATCGGACATGCCACGATTCAGATCGAAACAGGCACTTCCTCGAGCACCTGTGTTCTGGCTCCTGAGGACGTGGTGTGACGCGGCCGGGCAGAGCCGATCCGGGCTGGAATCGATTCGCGACAGTCCCCAGCTAGCTGCCAGTATAATTACTTGTTAAAGCGGACACGATGTGCCGCTTTAACCCGTCGCGTTGGAGCGGATACATTGTGCCGCTCAACGCGCCTTTCACTCAACGATCGGGGCCATTCATGGCGCAATTTCACGGCACGACCATCATTTCGGCGCGGCGTGGCAAGCGCGTTGCGCTCGGCGGCGACGGCCAGGTCACGCTCGGCAACGTCGTGCTCAAGGCGAGCGCGCGCAAGGTGCGGCGTTTGTACGAGGACAAGATACTTGCCGGCTTTGCCGGCGGCACGGCTGACGCGTTCACGCTGTTCGAGCGCTTCGAGGCCAAGCTCGAAAAGCACCAGGGCAACCTGCTGCGTTCGGCGGTCGAGCTCGCCAAGGACTGGCGCACCGACCGCATCCTGCGCCGGCTCGAGGCGATGCTGGTGGTGTGCGACAGCGAGAGCTCGCTGATCATCTCCGGCAACGGGGACGTGCTCGAGCCGGAGCAGGGACTGGTGGCGATCGGCAGCGGCGGGCCGTACGCGCAGGCCGCCGCGCGCGCGCTGCTCGAGAACACCCCGCTGCCGCCCGAGGAGATCGTCAAGAAAGCGCTGACCATCGCCGGCGATCTGTGCATCTACACCAACCAGCAGCATGTGATTGAGATTCTTGAATAGCGGTCAGCAGTCAGCGGTCAGCTCTCAGCCAACTGCCGAACTCCGCGGATTGGTTCAAGCTGACAGCTGAGCGCTGAGAGCTGAAAGCTGCTTTATGTCCCAAATGACCCCGCAGGAAATCGTCCACGAACTGGACAAGCACATTATCGGCCAGGACGACGCCAAGCGCGCGGTGGCGATTGCGCTCAGAAACCGCTCGCGCCGGCAACGGGTCGACGAGCCGCTGCGCTACGAGATCACGCCCAAGAACATCCTGATGATCGGCCCGACCGGCGTGGGCAAGACCGAAATCGCGCGGCGTCTCGCGCGCCTTGCCGATGCGCCGTTCGTCAAGGTGGAAGCAACGAAGTTCACCGAGGTCGGCTACGTCGGGCGCGATGTCGACACCATCATCCGCGATCTGGTCGAGACCGCGATCAAGGACACGCGCGAGCAGGAGACGCGCAAGGTGCGCCTCCAGGCGGAGGACCTTGCCGAAGAGCGCATCCTGCATGCGCTGCTGCCGCCCGCGCGCGAGGCCGGTTTTGCGTCCGGCGCCGCGGATGGCGAAGGCGCGACGCGCCAGAAATTCCGCAAGAAGCTGCGTGAAGGCGAGCTCGACGGCAAGGAAATCGAGATCGAGGTTGCCGCAGCACAGGCGCATATGGAAATCTTCGCGCCCCCCGGGATGGAAGATCTCACGTCGCAGATCCAGAGCATGTTCCAGAATCTCGGCGGCGGCCGCAAGCGGCTGCGCAAGCTCAAGATTCGCGATGCGATGAAACTGCTGACCGAGGAAGAGGCGGCGAAACTCGTCAATGATGACGATCTGAAGCTGCGTGCGATCCATAACGTCGAACAGAACGGCATCGTGTTTCTCGACGAGATCGACAAGATCGTGAGCCGCTCCGAGATGGCGGGCGCCGATGTCTCGCGCCAGGGCGTGCAACGCGATCTGCTGCCGCTGGTCGAGGGCACGACGGTGTC
>JACQOI010000194.1 GCA_016202615.1 Betaproteobacteria bacterium | reverse complement strand
TACCGCCCGCCGCGAGGTCAATGCCTGGCAACGCAAACGCAACGCCGAACGACGCGGCATCGAGTGGACGTTTTCTCGTCAGGATGCGGATCGAAAGCTGCGTCGCCATTATGTTTCGTAATTAATATGTCTTAGTACTAGAATGGCGGCGACACGATGCTCCCTGCGGAATAACCATGCCCCACACCCTGGCCGGCGGCAACCTGACTTTCAACCCGCTCCACAAGGAAGTCAGGCTCCGTCTCACGCGCGGCCTGATCGCCGGCGAGTAGGAGCCCGGCGGCGCAGTGGGCGCCGCCGGCTGCGGCTGCTCGATGCGCATCAAAACCAAAATGCCTGGCGCACCAAAGAAAAAGGCGGCTTGCGCCGCCTTTCAATGGCTACGTGCGAAGAATTATTTTGCGTCCGCCTGCTGCTCGTTTTCGACTGGCGGCAGCACGTCATCGGCGCCGATTTCGAGGCGCTCCTTGATGCGCGCGGCTTTGCCCGACAGCTTGCGCAAGTAGTAAAGCTTGGCGCGGCTGACGTCGCCGCGGCGCTTCAACTCGATCGATGCGATCAACGGCGAATAGGTCTGGAAGGTGCGCTCGACGCCCTCGCCGGAGGAAATCTTGCGCACGGTGAATGCCGAATTGAGCCCGCGGTTGCGCTTGGCGATCACCACGCCTTCGTAGGCCTGGACGCGCTTGCGGTCGCCTTCCACCACATTGACGTTCACCACCACCGTATCCCCGGTCTTGAAATTGGGTACGTTTTTCCCGAGGCGGGTGATTTCCTCGTTTTCCAGTTGCTGTATCAGGTCCATTGTCATGCTCCACTCAGCTCTTGCTTGAATTCCTCGAGCAGCCTGCGCTCGTCATCCGACAATGCGCGCTCCCGCAACAAATCCGGCCTGCGCTGCCACGTTCTGCCCAGCGCCTGCTTCAGCCGCCAGCGGCTGATTTCCGCATGGTTGCCCGACAGCAGCACCGGCGGCACCGGCTCGCCTTCATATACCTCGGGCCGCGTATAGTGCGGGCAATCGAGCAGCCCGTTCACAAACGAGTCCTGGCTCGCCGACTCGGCAGCGCCGAGCGCGCCCGGCAACTGGCGCACGATGCAGTCGATCACCACCATCGCCGCCAACTCCCCGCCCGAAAGCACGTAATCCCCGATCGAGATTTCGTCGTCGACCTCGCGCGCAATCACGCGCTCATCAACCCCCTCGTAGCGTCCGGCAAGCAGCACCACGCCCTGTTCCGCCGCCAATTCCATCACCAACTTGTGATTCAGCAACCGCCCCTGCGGCGAGAGGTGAATCACGCGCGGTTTTCTCACGCCCGCGCTTTTCTGGCGCTGCCTGGCCGCCGCCAGCGCCTTGCCCAGCGGCTCCGGCATCATCACCATGCCGGGTCCGCCGCCATACGGCCGGTCATCGACCGTGCGGTAGGCGTTCAGCGCGAAATCGCGCGGATTCCAGGCCACCAGCCGGTAAATTCCTTTTTCCCGCGCCCGCCCGATCACGCCCGCTTCAGCGACCGCATCGAACATCTGCGGGAAAATCGTCACCACATCAAACTGCAGCACGGACACTCCTAGTAATCCCTGCCCCAGTCCACGCTGATCACGCCCGCCGCGAGATCGACCTGCCTGATCGCGCTGGCGATGAACGGTATCAGCGTTTCGCGCTCATCCCTGTTCCCGGCCGCCACCACCAGCACGTCGTTCGCGCCGGTTTGTAGAATCCGGGCCACTCGCCCGAATTCGTGCTGCTCCGCGTTCACCACTCTGAGGCCGATCAGATCGGCCCAGTAAAATTCATCGTCCGTTGCCGCCGGCAACCGCTCGCGCGGCACCGCGATTTCAAATCCTCTCAATGCGGCCGCTGCTTCGCGGTCCGCAACGCCCTCGATCTGTGCGACGAGCGTGTTGCCGTGGATTCTGGCTGAGGCGACCCGCATTTCGCGCCAGTCGCCGTCATGCCCCAGCCACCACGCCGGGTAGCCGCGCAGATTGCCGGGGTGCGCAGTCAGGGCGTAAACCTTGACCCAACCCTTAACCCCGAATGGGGCGGTCACCCGCCCCATCACGACCATGCGCTCAGGCAGCTTGCTTGGCGTCGAACTGCTTGACGAGCCGCGCCGCCGTATCGCTGATTTGGGCACCCTTGCTCTGCCAATACGTGAGGCGCTCAGCCTGGTAGCGGAACGTTTCCTGGCCTGCCGGCGCTTTGGGATTGTAAAAACCGATGCGCTCGATGAAGCGGCCGTCGCGCGCGCGCTTCGAATCCGCGACCACCAGATTAAAAAACGGGCGCTTTTTTGCGCCGCCGCGTGCCAGTCTGATCACAACCATGGCGAATCCGACCCTAAAAATGCGGAAAGGGCGTGATTTTACGCTAGTTTTTGGCTGTAGCGCAAGGTAAGAACCGATGCGCGAAAAAAGGGATCCGGGTTCCCGCCCGAGTCCCGATCTGGAAAACTAAGGCGTTGATTTCAAAACGAGAAGAAAAATCTTGCAACCGACTCATGCTTGCAGGCTATATGGTATTTTATAAACGTTTCTGAGTTTATTGGCGCTTTCTGCCGCAAAAGGGCCGTGTACCCGTTTCGCGACTGGATTACGCCGGGAACGGCAGGGTCGCGAATTAGCAGGCAAACGGGAACGCGCCGTACGGCAGATTGCGAATCAAGTGGAGGAGATGCGGTGGATGCAATGTTGTTTTCACCTATCCAGCTGCGCGGGGTGAAACTGCGTAACCGGATCGTTTTATCGCCGATGCTCCAGTACGCGGCGCTAGGCGGTTGGGTGAATGACTGGCACCTGATGCACCTCGGCAAGTTTGCCGCGGGCGGAGTCGGGCTGGTTTTCATGGAATCCACCAAGGTGGACTCTCGCGGGTGCTCGACGCCCCGCGACCTGGGTCTGTGGAAGGATGACTATATCGACCCGATGCGGCGGATTACCGAACTGATCAAAAACAACGGGGCGGTCGCGGGTATTCAACTCAGCCATTCCGGGCGCAAGGCGCGCAGATCGGTGCCGTGGGAAGGCCGCACGCCGCTTGCCCATTGTCCGGGAGTAGACCGGGGGGAAGAATGGGAACTGATCGGGCCCAGCGCGATTCCCCATTCGGAGAAATATGCCACTCCCAGGGAGATGACGCTCGCGGACATCCAGGAAGCCGTGGAAGCCTGGGGACAGGCAGCGCGACGCGCCGACCAGGCCGGTTTCGACGTGGTGGAAGTCCATGGCGCGCACGGCTACCTGATACATCAGTTTCTTTCATCCGCCGCGAATCGGCGGATGGACGAATATGGAGGCTCGTTCGAGAACCGTACGCGCTTTGCCATCGAGGTGATGCGGCGTATTCGGCAGTCCTGGCCGGAGAACAAGCCCCTGTTTTTCCGGATGTCCGCGGTCGATGAGTTAGGGTGGAAGATCGAACACAGCATCGCGTTGGCGAAATTGCTCAAAGCCAATGGTGTCGATGTCATTGACTGCAGTTCGGGCGGCATGTCGGATCGGTTTACCACCGGGGATCCCGCGCAATACGGATACCAGGTCGGGAATGCGCATCAAATCAGGGCCGGCGCTGACATTATGACCATGGCGGTTGGCATGATCATTCACGCGGACCAGGCGGAGGATATCCTGAAGGCGGGGAGCGCCGACTTGATCGCCTTGGGCCGAGAGCTTCTGCACAACCCCAACTGGTCCCTGGATGCGGCGCAGAAACTGGGTATCGAGTCACCCTTTGCCCATATCGCGCCAGCTTATGGATTCTTCCTGGAAAAGCGTGCGCGGTCTAACTTCGCGGGCAAGCCATCTACCTGGCAGCGCGGTATCCACTCGTACTCGGACGAGGGCGCTAAGTAAGCAAATATGAAGATCTCAAACGGCGGGCATGCCTGCGTCAACTCGATTGACAGGTGATTCGTTCTCCGCGGGCCGTTCCTCGATGTCTAATTCCAATTTGCCTTCAAAACAACAATAATTTTGCGTTCCACGCACCATGACTGCCGGTGCGCAGGGCGCACCCTTCGATGTTTCATGATAGGTGTTTGGAGCAGGCAGCGCCTGCGAAACCCGCCACCTGAAATCAAGTCAGGCCACAGCAACAAGCATGACGACGTCGTTGCACGAAAATCGCGAGCCTCACCCCTCGCACCGGCTCCCTCTTTACCTCTTGACACGCCGGGGCCTCATAGGGGTCAGGTGCGAAACTTGACTTGGACTCGGACAAAGTGCCTCCCGGTCGGAGAAGGGCCGGAGAAATCCTCCGCACCCACATCGAGGCCTTCCGCGTTGGCGGGCGGATAGAAGCGATTATAAGCTGTCTCATCGAAAGCATATGCGGCCCCCAAGCTCATACCGCGCATCACTTCGCTGAACCTGGTCTTCTTCACCGTGTACTGTTTTCCCGCGTCGTCCCCGAGTGCTTGAAGATGTCTCTTCAGATCAGCCTCGGATCCGGCGATGATGCATGCGTCGCCATCGCAGAAGACCTCGCTTAGCGTTGCGTACGCGAAGTATCCGATGATCTTGGTATCGTTGGCGCCGGCCATGTTACTGCCTCAGCATTGAGCACCTAACGAGGCTGTAGAAAAACATCGGCCCCTCCGACTCTTGCCATTTTCGCTCTATTTTGGGTATGCATTTACCCCTCCGAAAAATTTTGCGTGGATTCTAGCGCGTTCTATGAGGTCGCGGTTTGTAGGCATTGCGCAACGTTCGCGTGCGGGGCCTTTTTCTACAGGCTCAACGTCTTGGTGAACGGCGGGCCAGCGCTGACCGTCGATGTGGCACGACTCTGGCGGCCCGTCCGTTCGACCTGAAGTTAGGCTTGGAAACGTAGCAGGTCCCCTTTATCCACCCCTTTGTATAAACACGGTTGATTGCGCAGGTTTTCATTTGGTAACTAAGCTGATCCACTTCATGATCGTGCCGGCGACGTTAGTGTCGATACCGTTGAAACCGTGGTAGCTTTTTGGATGACAGGCCGCCGTGCGTCCAACACCGCTGCCCTCATCCCTTCCACCCTCCAACACGACGATAGTCGAGCTTGATTCCTTCATGTCTCTCGCGAATGAACGAAGCGCACTCTCCGATCCAGAGGAAACACAGGCATCTCGATTGTGAATCAAGAGCAGCGAGGGAGCGGAGATGTCAGCGACGGGAGCGTCGCGAACAGTTCCATCGTAGGTACTACCGGTGACGGCTGACAGTAAGATCATGCCGGAGATCGGTACTCGCGAAGCAACGTTGGCCGCGGAGATTGACCCTCGACTGATACCGGCAACGAAAACAGGCAATTTCTCCGAGTTCTCTTGCTCGATCATCTTGCCTACCGACCGAGCATACTCAGCATCGCTTCGGGAGAATTGTCTATCCGGAATGTCAACGTACAGCAGCTTCATACCAGCAGCTTCGAGAGCAGGTCGCATGCGGATTAGCACGTTTACCCCTGACAGCGAACCTCTCGTTACCAAATTTAGGTTACCGTCACCGCCGATAAACATAACCAGGATCGAACGAGGCTTCTGCTTAGGTTCTGTCACGGCGTAGGCATGAACGCCGTCTTTGAACGGTACGGTCTTGATCGTCTGAGCGTTCACACTGATGCACCAGGAAGACAGGACACACGCGAGACTTATCCAAATTCTCATAGCGATATTGTCATGATGATGCAACGGCAAGAGATTCACTGAAAACCGTAGCGGCCTCCTCCAATGACAGCTTGTTATCCTTGAGATTTCTCGCATTCTTCACGGGGCCGGCCAAAGTCCATGACGCAGTTACAGGAAAGCGACCTTGTCAGTGCCTAACGTGAAGGTAACCGGCGACTTGCGGCAACTGGCCGCGTAGCGGCCGGACGCCGCAAGGCGTCCGTGTTGACCGACAAGTTAAGACTCATTTCCCAGTGCGCTCCTTGAACTTCGTGAGCACGTCCTCCGCGATCTCGTCATTGTTCGCGAGATACGCGACACCCACGACGGCCAATGCGCCAAATGTCTCGGCGAACGACAAGACTTCCTGGACTTCATCGGGGTCGTAGCTCGGTTCAATTGCGTCACCCGTTCCCCACCGCTGTACGTGCAGTCCGCCGGTGTGCGTGTACGCGCACATTGCGCTCCAGGAATTGGCCTTGACGCGAGAGAGAATCTTCTCAGCGAAAGCGGGCGTCTTTTCTAGAGCCTCCAGCATCTTTCCCATCGGAGGTGGTTCGGCGCCCTTTGAAAAGGCTTCCACTTCGACATCGGATGCACACAGGGCGAGCCACTCCCCGCGTACATAAGCTTCGAATTCGCACCGCACAAGGGCGAAGCTGGACGCGAACAGCGAGTGATCTAGCAAAACCACGATGGCGTGATGATGATCCTGTGCGATTGCGAGGCAACCCGCGGCCACCCGGACTCGAAGCGTGCCGGGCAACGCGCACTCGTGAATGGAGCGTCCAAGCCAGTTCAGGTAGTCACTGGCGCTGCTGTCGAGTGTGAAGGTCGTGGCCATGAGTAACGTTTAGTTGACCGACGCCGCGACAGCGCGATGTCTTGGTTTGAGAAAATACTCATGTCGTGGTGTCGGTCGAACGCCGGGTTGGACTAGCCCTGGTGCGCTAGCCGCGCAGGAGC
>JACQOI010000186.1 GCA_016202615.1 Betaproteobacteria bacterium | reverse complement strand
CGCACCGATTGCCGGATGGTGCGCAAGCGCACCCTACACAGAAATAAAGTAACTTCTGAAGTGGAATTACTTCTTCTTTGCGCTTTTGCGGCAAAGATTCCGTAGTCCGCACAAAAAAAATCCCCGCCACGCGGGCGGGGATTTGCACGTCATGCGCCGCCGGTTATTGCTCGGGCTCCATGTACCAGTAGATCTTGGTGGCGCTGCCGATGGTGCCGATCAACTGAGATTGCAGCAGCGGCGAGGCCACGATGTGGTAGATGTTATTGCCCAGCACGATGATCTGACCGGTCGAAATGTAACCCGTGGACGTGGAGCCGTAATACCGGTCGGTCGAGGTATACGACTCACTGCTATCCAGATCGAAGAAGTTGCCGGTCAACGCGTCGATCTCGTTCAGGCGGCTTTCACCGGGTGGCGCGCAGGCATTCGACTGGGCGAGCGGCGCGTAAGTGCCGAAACGCAGCCTGTTGAAGAACACGGTCGGCGCGTTGATCACTTTTTCGCCGTCTTGCAGCCCGACGATCCAGCCCTTGACCGGATTGGCGATGTCCGCATCGGTGAGCTGGGCCGTGTCTCCTTCGGGACGGTCGAGCAGGCTGGCCAGGGTAAACGGCGCTCCCGCGGTGGCCTCCAACTGATAGTCGTCCTTGATCATGAACATCTTGTCCAGGTTGGCGTTGGCGGGCAGCGACGTGGAGGTCGTCAGCGGGTGCTCGCGGTCGCCGGAGCCGATATAGACGGCATCGAAGCGTTCCGGCGAGTTCTGTTTGACCGCGGCGGGCGCGAACATGAACTTGCGGCTCTCGCCGGTGGCCTCAGACAGGCTCGCGAGCTGCTTCGCGAGCCAGGCGGTGGCGGTCGGATTGTTGACGTCCATCCGCCAGACGTTGCCGCCCAGATCACCGACGTAGAGGCGGTCGATGAACCCCTGCGCATCGATGTCGGTGTTGAGCGCCGTCACATCCGAGGGGATCGCATAGGCCATCGTGCCGGAGCCCGCGCGGTATGCGCCCGCCTGGCCGACGCCCCACGAGTTGATGATATTTCCGGGGTTCTCAGCCTCTGCCACGAATACCGCGCGTCCCATGGTGCGTACGCCGCGCGGGATCGAGTCCTCGGCGGGATCATAGCCGCCGCCGAAGATGAGCGCCACCGTGCCGGCGCCGCCGGGCGCGCGCACCTTGCCGACGGTTGCCGCCGACCAGGTCTGGCCGAGCTCGTCGTAATTCGCTACCGCGGCGCATGCGGAGCTGCCCACGCACACCTTGCCGGCGCCGCTGCCGCCGCCGGCGATCTTCCATTTGAAGACCGGCGCATCGCGGCTCGAAACATCGAGGGCGTAGTACGCGCTGCCGCCGCGGCGCAGGCCGAAGAACAGATGGGCTTTGTCCGCCGCAGTTTCGATTTTGCCGTCGCCAAGGTCATCGTAGATCCAGACGGAGATCTGCCCGTCGGCCACGTCGAGCGATGCGCCGGCGTTATCGTTGAACATGGCGGTCAGCTTCGAGTACGCGTCCTCGATCAGGAACGCCCATTTTTCCTGGCCGGTATTGGCATCCACCGCATGCAGCAAGCCGTCGTTGCTGGTGTAGAACACGTACTGGACAGGCGGCACGGTTGTCGCATCGTAGGTCACGATGACCGGCTTCGAGTGCTGAATATCGGAGTGCGCCCATGAGCGCCACGCCGTGCATGCCGTTAACGCGGTACTCGCGTCGGTGCAAACACCGACGGCGGGATCGCCGCCCAGCACGAAATTGATCAATTTCGACCGCTCGGCATCGGAGCCCGTGCCGGTGATGACCGTGGCGGTGTTGATCAACGCATTGGTGTCGCGCACGAGATTGGTCGCGTTGGTAAGAGCCGTCGACGAAGATACGCCATTGGTCAGGAACGTGTAGACGTTGCGCGTCGAAGGGTTATATCCCCCCGTGTTGAGCAGCTGGTAACCGGATCCGCCCTGAGCCGGATCGCTGCCGTCGATCACCCCGAGCGGATTCCAGAAGCTGATCGTCTGGTCGTGCACCACCTTGGTGGTGGCCCCGGTGACCGGATCCACTTCGACCTCCTCGATGTTCTTGCAATTGCCGCCGCCCTGGGTGCCGCACGTGATCGGATTGGCCAGCACGGTCTGTCCCGTCAGGCACAGTTGCACGCCGTCGCCGCACTCGGCTTCAGTGGTGCCGAGCGCGTATTTTTTCAGCGTGCCTTTCCACGCCTGAGAGGGGTCGGGCTGGAAGAAGGCGAGATAGATGTCGGTCGCGTTCTCGGTGCGGTTGAGCGCCGAAATCGGCACCGATGGCGCGGCTATCGTCGGATTCCAGTTGACGATCGACACGATCGCGTCGCTCAGTACGGCTTCAAGCTGGGCGCTGTCCTGCGCCTCGTAATAATTGCCGCCGGCCCGGGCCGCCGCGTTACTCAGCACCGCCGAGCTGCCGCCCGCGAAGCCCACGGTGTAGGTGATTGCGCCTTGGCGGCCCGCCAGCAGCGCATCCGTGCCGGTGTCGCCGACGAAAATGGAGGCGCCCGGGCTCAGGTCGGCCCTGGACATGAAATAAGTCAGCTCGTCGAGCCAGATGTAGCCGCCGCTGTAGGCGATGTCGGCGCTGCTGATCGGGCCGAATGGCACGCCGGGCGCGGTTTCAAACTGATCGGTCGTCGTGTCCGGTTGCGCTGCGTCGACTGTCGTTCTGGCGGAAACGGTGCCGAGGGCGCCGGGATGGAACGTATTCTGGATCTGCGTGTTCGCGTCCTTGTCGCGGTCCGGGCCGCCGTCGGTAATCATGACGACGAAGTTTTTCTGGCAGGTGGCCGGGTTCGTGGTGTTGGGGTTGTTCATCATCGGCGACTTGTAATCGCCGATCGCCGTGCACTGCGGACCGACCGCGGTGCAGATTGCGTTCGCGTCGTTGCCGTCGGCGACGTTGCCGCCGCCGAGCGCGGCGAGCGAGGTCGCGCCGAAGTTGGCGTTGATCATGGCATTGGTGCCGAAGCGCGGCGTGCGGCCGGCGAAATAAAGCATCGCCTCATACATGGCTTCGGTCAGCGGCGTGGCCGCTTTGGCCTGTTGCGCGAGGAGGCGCGTGCCCAAAATGGCGCGGTTGTTATAGTCAGGCGTGTCCGTCGGGTTGCTGCCCATGCGCGTGATCTGATATACGACGCGCGCGCCCTGGCTGCCTTCCGCGGCGCGTTTGGTGATGTCGTTCGGCAGCGAGTTGAAGGTCGCGAGGCCGAAGCGCACGCCGTTGGTGTTCTGCACCAGATTGACCAGCGCGTCCTTGGCGATCTGCAGCCGCGTCTTGCGCCCGATCTGGCGGCCGTTGGGGCCGCGCGGGCCATACTTCCAGTTCAGGTAGTTGACCGCATACATATCGACATTCTTGGCTGGAACGGTGTCGTAATTGTAACTGGCAGAGTTGGTATAAGACGCCGTCGGACTCGACGCACCAGCGCTGACGCTGGTGTTGTAACTCGTGTTCCACGTGCGGTTATTCTTGATCACCCAACTGCTGCTCGGATTGCCGGTTGTGTTGTTGTCCGCGAGGCACTCGTGGTTGAGATTGGCCTCGGTGCCGCTGGTGTTGAAAACCGGCACCGTTGGCGGCGGCGGAGTGCCGGTCACGGTCAGGCCGATTTCATAGTTGTTGCCGAGGCAGTTGCCGCCGTTACGGCCGTTGCAGTTTTGCGCGGCAACGTCGCTGTTGTCGACACAGCCTGTTGCCGCGGTGGCGGCGCCGCCGGTAATTACGTCATATAGTGTGTTGCCACCGACTACCAGGCTGGCAAAATATTGAATAGGAGGACTTACTGCGCCCTTGGTGCTGTATTGCGGCGCAGGCTGATACGAACTCTGGAAGCTCGGTCCGGGCGACGCGGCGGCGCCGACCGGACACTGGGCGATCTGGCCGGTCGCATACGAACAGCGGCCCTGGCAAGTGCCGCCGTTATAGTACGTCGTGCCTTCCACGACCGTGGTCTGCCGGCCGGTCCAGGCGCTGTCGCGGTTGTCGTTGGGCGACCAGGAGTTGCTGCCGCCGGAGAGCGCGCAGCCGGTGCCCGCCGGGCCGGCGGTCTTGCGGAACGAGGTGGTCGTTGCGTCCAGCCAGCGGCGATTGTTGTTCTTCGCGTCGGGGCCGTCCTGGGTGCCGTTGGCGGCGAGCGTCTTGATGGTGCAGCCGGTATACACGCCGTTGGCGTCAGGGCCGACGCAGGTGTCGGGCGCGGTCGAAACGAACTGGCACGTGGTCGGCGGCGGCGGCGGCGCGCCCGGGTCGGTCGCGGTGCCGGTAACATCGAAGTACGCGGGGACGCCCAGGCTCACGCCGACGAGCTGGCAGGACGCCGCATCGGTACATCCTGCGATGGTTGAGGTGTGGGCGCCGAGCTCACCGGTGCGCACCGCGGCGCGCACGCGCGCCTGCTTCTGGTTGCTGGTGATGCCGTAGGCGGCGAGGATATTGACCAGCGTCGCCGAGGCGTCGCCGAAACCAAACATGTAGCCGGCGTAATTCTGGCCGCCCATGTCGGTACGCAGATCGGTCCAGCCCGCGTACGACGAAGCGCCATTCTGGATACGGATCGGATAATAGCTGTTGTCGCGCGCATTGGCGGTGAACGGGTTGGTGCCGGTGTAGTTGGCCGGATCGTAATTGGGCGTCGACGGAAACGCCGCATCGTTGACCCACTTCGCCTTGGCGATGTCGCCCGCGTAGATCGAGGGGAAATCACTGGCGACGCGGCTGCTGTCGAGCGCGAGCCAGCGCTCGTAGCGGACCCACTGCTGGCCGGTCCATTTGCCGGTGTTCTTGGCATACGGCCCCGGTGCGTAGACCGTCGATGGAAGCAGCGACGCGTAAGACGATGTACAACGGTTTTGCGCTCCTGACTGCTGATAGGCGAGGGTGGTGAAGTTGAAATTACCCTGAGCGAAATCGCTGGAGTTGCCGTAGTTGATGCCGCCACGAGATACGGGATTGGAAGTGCCGTTCGCGTTGCTGAAGTAAGTGATCCGGGAACCGAGCGCGGCACGGCTGAAGGTGTTGGACATCAGGCGCAGGTCGGTCTCGGCGGTGCCCGCCGGCAGCCACCAGACCCAGTTCGCATTATCGTAATCGCGGTAAGTGCTGCGCGCGCCCGGATCGCCGGCGTAGGTGGTGCCGGCCCAGGTGATCGCGCTTTGTTTCAATGTCCCGCGTGCCGCCGTGTCGACGCCGGCGAAGTAGCCCTGCGGCATGGTCAGCATCGCAGTGTCGTAATCGGCGGGCTTGGCGAGGTTCTTGCCTGCGTTGGTGTACTGGTCGCCGCCGCCGCCGCAACTAGGGACGTTGCAGCCGATCGAGTAGATGAAGGTGGTGTCGTTCCACAGGTACTCGTAATGCGAATCGTAGTTGACCGGATCGTCGGGATTGCCCGGGTTAGCCATCTCGGCGGTCGCGATTTCGTGCCAGGGCTCCGGAATGTTCATCGAGTCCGAGGTGTCGAGCACGATCATGATGTTGGGTTCGGCGGTCGTGGCGCCGGTCGTCGTGGCCAGGAAAATATCCGTATCGCGCGCGAACGCGGGGGCCATGGCCGCGGGATTGGCCATCGCCGTGATCAGCGTCCAGGCGATGGTTTTTTTGAAGAGTTCACGTTGGTTCATGATCTGCCTCTTTGAAATGTGCTTTACGGTTCATACGCAGGTTCCGGGCGGGGCGAGCGCCTGCAGTCCCTGGTGCACGGTCGTGGTGCCTCCCAAGGTGCCGGTCGCGAGCGAGCGCACATCGAATTGCGCCGCCTGGAGACTGCTGCCGCCCATCATGTTGCCGAAGGCGTTCCACGCGCCGCACGCCAGTTGCGTCGGCGTTACCGCCACCGTGCCGCCGTAGACGGTGGGCGGGGTATTGATCACACCGCCCGAACCGGGCGGCAATGTCAGGAAGTTGGGCGCGAACCGGCCCTGGTTGTCCGCAATAAAATTGTTGATCGCGAATTCCGCGTTCGAGAAATTGAGCGCCGCAACCTGGCTCGCGCCGCCGATCTTGAGCTCGATGATCGAGGTCTTCAGCATCGAGATGACGAACAGCGTCATGACCGCGAGCATGATCAGCGACACGACGAGCACCGCGCCGCGTTCGTTGCGTGGGGATTTGCGAGCGAGTTTCATCCGCCTCTCCGTTGGGCAATATTTCGGACCTGGAAGGTTTGCGAGAACACCTTGCGTTTATACATGCAGTTGACCCCGGCGGTGCAGGCAAAGTCGACGACGTTGTCGCCGTTAAGGTCGTAGGTTTTGCCGCTGTCGTCGTGCTGGGAGGTCAGCGTCGGCGAGCGCACCAGCACGGTGACTTTTACCGCGACGACGTTAGGCCACTGGGCCGCCGTGGGTGTTGCCGTAAAGGTTTCGGGGACGCCGTCGCCCAATACGCCGTTGGGTCCTACCGCCGGCTGCGCATCGATGCCGAACTGGAAATCGATGAGTTCGACGCCTTCGGCCAGCGGCGCTTCGGTCATCGCGCTTCCTATCAGCTCCTGCCGTACCAGCGTCGGGATCGGCTGGCCGTTGTCATCGGTCGCCGCGCACGCCACGCCTGCCGCCGGCCGGCTGCACGGCCTGATGTAATAAACATGGGTTCGATATTCGAAGATGTCGATATCGTTGCCGGTGGCGGTCGAGCGTGTGGTGCCTGCCGCCTTGAGCGCGGCGAAATTGGCGCCGTAGAAGATCAAGCCGTTGTTCGGGTCGGCCTGCAGGTAAATCGTGGTCGCGGAATTGGTCTGGGCGGCGAGGTCAGCCGTCAAATCACCCACGGGCGCGGTGTCAGGGATGCGGTATCCGGCCGAGCGCGTGACCAGGATGGGGCCGGCGACGAAGTTGGTGGCCAGTATGCACGGCAGCATCGCGTTGACGGTGACGGGTGTGAGGCCGGTAAAACCCTGCAGCGGGGTGTTAGCGGCCAGCGCCCAATTGCCCGAGGGTGGGTTGGCGCCGGACCCGCAGTCAGTGGTGGTGGCGACGCCGCCGATTGCGGTATCGATACTGCCCGGATCCATCGCGTAACCGTAAAAACCGGCCATGCGCACCGAATCGCCGATCTGGCGCAGCGCGAGCGTTGCGTTTTCCTGGATGCGCGCAAAATCGTCCTGCACCTTGAACGCCTGCGATTGGGAGCTGATCAGCGTGAACAGGCCGAGCGTCAGTACCAGGCCGATGGTCAGGCCGACCATCAACTCGACCAAAGACAGGCCGCGCTGTGCGATCGCACGGCGGGCTGCGCTGAATTTCCGGTGGCTGGGTTTCATGGCGGTCATGGGCATGCAATCTGCAGCATCATATCGAGGGAGACTACGCGGCGGCGCGTCTCGGTACCGTAGAGGGTGGTGCCGCAGTTGGTCGTGGTCGGGGCAACGGTGTCTTCGTTGCCCTGCCACGACACGCTGATGCGGTTGCTGCGGGTGTAAAAATTGCCGGGCGCGGCGGGAGCGACGGGGCATGCGGCCAAAGTGTTGGCGAGCTCTTCAATGCAGCCGCGGGCGTTCACAATGCCGCCGACGAGGCCGCCGCCGGCATTGCGTTCGCCATAGCCTTGCAGCAGGCCGTCCCACAGCGCAAGGTCGTAGGCTGCGAGCTCGGCCGCAGTGCAGGCGGTTGCCCCGCAATTGGTAATGGATGCGATCAGCAAGTCGTTGTACGCGACGCCCAATCCGGTCGGTGTCGCCACCGTGGCGCCGCTCGAGTAAACCGTCGATTGGGCGGTATTGAGCCGCATACGCTCCACCATGTCATTGGCTACCGCCAGCGCCGCCTGACGCTGATAGGCCTCGAACGACGCCTTCTGGCCCTTGGCCATCAGCCCGGCGATGCCGAGCAGGCCGAACATCAGGATCACCAGGGTGACCAGCACTTCGATCAGGGTAAAGCCGCGGTTCAGCATGGCGCCGCCACTCCATTCATGCGCACTATGGTCGCGCGCCCCGAGACGCCGAACAGCACGCCGCGGATCTTATTGTTAGCCAGGACCCCGTCAGCCATCAGATCCACCACGAAAATGCCATCATTGGCGCCCACTGCCGAGGTTCGAACCACCCGCCCGTCGGGCCGGAAGATGACGTTGGCCGCAAACTCGCCGACCGTGCTGCACACGTACATATTGCCGGGCGGGAAGCCGTCGAATACTTTCAGCTCTTCGCCGGCATTGTAGGCGGCGTTGTTGTTGAGATCGACGTATATGCGCCAGCCTTGACTCCACGAAACGCCGGTTCTTTCGAAATATACGCGGCGGCTGTGCTCGATCGCTTTCGCCCGCGCGAAAGCAATTTCCGCCATGATGTCGGAGGTCACGGTGCGCACGCGCTGGTCCGCCACGAATTCCCTCATATCGGGCAGGCCGATGGTGATCACGATCGCCGCGATCACCAGCACCGTCATCAGCTCGATCAGCGTAAAGCCGCGGGCCGAATGACGGTAGCGCAGGGCGGGGATCACGAAGGCGTGCACCGCGTGTCTTCCCAGCGGCAGTCGTTGCCGCCTAAGATGTTGTTGCCGTCGGTTTCGCGCCAGCGCTGCTGCAGATTGTTAATGACCAGCGCGCCGTCGACGGCCATCATGCCGCCGACAATGGGTGTCAGGGTTATCAGGAAGCCGGGGGGCGGACCGGCAACAAGTGTGATTACAGCCGCCTGGTATTTGTCCGAAACCTCGACCGGCACCGGCATGTTGATCAGGCCGGCGCCTACGCCCAGGCCGGTGGCGTATTGCCGCTGGTCGAGAAAATACTGTTCCTGGCGTTGCGCGATGTCCATCACGAACTGCTGGCCTTGCGAGCGAATGCCGCGACGGATGAAATCCTGGTACGACGGATACGCAATGGCTGCCAGAATGCCAACGACAGCCACGGTGACCATCAGCTCGACCAAGGTAAAACCAAAAACGCGCCGCATGTGTTTACTCCTTCGCAGTGGGCATCTTAATGACGCCGGATTGGCAATTCCACGACAAACCGATGAGCGGTCGGTTCGTTGGAACGAACGGAGTGATCGGCCGCGCATGGTTCCATGCCCTTAAAAATCAAGGGCTTTCGAATTCGAGGCGAGATACAAATGCTTGATCATTCTAACACCGGCGACTTAATGCAATGCGCCGCGTAAGCGGCTGCGCACAAAGTCACGGATCAAGTCCGGACGTTTTCCTCCGATGTGAGAAATCTCACGTTCTCTTGTCCGATGCGTCTAGGTTCGCATCAGGAATTGCTCTCGCTTGACATCAATCATCCAGGCCGGCGTATTGCCGGACGAAAATCCCGGATGATTTAGCTGGTCCCGCGATAATAATCAGACGCGTAGGGTGCGCTTGCGCACCATCCGGTGCATTGAATCGGTGCGCAAGCGCACCCTACTTTTACGGTTCCCCCTTTTTGTCATCCAGCTATTTAATGCTGAGGAAGTCATGGATGATTTGACTGATGGGGTCATAAATGATCCGGAATTAGACACAGTCCAAATATTGGTTTAGAATCAAAAAAATGATTCGAAACAATTACACACGCGACAACCTGGCTGAGGTGCTGCGCAGCCACGACATCAATCCGACGCATCAGCGCATCGAGATCGCCCACGCGGTCTTTGCGCGCGACGGGCATTTGTCGGCCGACCAGATTCTGGCGCTGGTCAACGGCCGCGCCTCGCAGACTTCCAAGGCGACGGTCTACAACACGCTCAACCTGTTCCTGGAAAAACATCTGATCCGCGAGGTGATCGTCGACCCGAGCAAGGTGTTCTACGATCCGAATACCGAGCCGCACCATCATTTTTACAATGTCGATACCGGCGAGCTGACCGACATCGATGCGCGCAATATCCGCGTCACCGGACTGCCGCCGCTGCCGCGCGGCATGGCGACCGAGGGCGTCGACATCATCGTCCGCATCCGCTCCGCCACGGCCTGATACAATAGGCGCCTGCGTGCCAGCGCTGGTGTAGCTCAGCTGGTAGAGCAACTGATTCGTAATCAGTAGGTCGGTGGTTCGAGTCCACTCACCAGCACCAATAGTCGATGACGGAAACCGATGATAGGGAAACCGCTTGCGGTGCAACTGGGAGAGTTCGTCGCCGCCCTCCGCTTCGACGATCTCCCCGCAGCGGTCATTGACAAAGCCAAAGCGCTAGTCAATCACGGCGTCACGGTTGGCATGGCGTGCGCCAGTACCGCACGGGCAGTGGCAGCGAGGAGCACTGTACTTCAGCATGAGGGGTTGGGCATTCAGCGGGTTGGTGCCGGGCAGGGAGCCACCCTCTGGGTCGATGGCACGCGCGTCACCCGCGTCGGCGCGGCCTTTGCCAACGGCGTGTCCGTGGCGGTGAACCAACAGTGCGACTCCTATCACATGCTCACCCATCCGGGCGTGCTGATCATCCCAGCCGGGCTGGCAACGGCCGAAGGGGAAAACAGAACTGGACAAGAGCTCTTGACGGCGCTCGTGGCCGGCTACGAGGTCCAGTGCCGCTGCGCGCGCGATTTCATCCCATCGACACCGGCGCGCGGCTTTCGCGCCAGTCCGGTCTACGGCATCCTCGGCTGCGCCGCCACGGCCGCTAAACTCCTGGGGCTCGATGCCGCGCGGACCGTACACGCGATTGCCCTCGCCGCCAGCTTTGCAGGGAGCCTCATCGAGGGTCAGCGTACGGGGGCACGTGACAGCGACTTCGCCGAGGCGCAAGCCGCGCGCAACGGCATGTGGGCTGCCAGTCTCGCGCAGCAGGGTTTTACGGGAGCGCTCACGGCGCTCGAAGGGGACGGCGGCTTTTATAACGCGTTTACCGGCAACAATAAGGGCGACTTGTCCTATACATTCACGGGTCCGCCCAAGGCCAGTCTCGACGACATCGTCGCCGATCTGGGTGAGCGCTGGGAAGTGTTGGACGTCAAATTCAAAATTTATCCCACCCCCGGCTTCAACCAGCCGGTGGTCTGGCTGGCGAGCGAGATGGTGGCGCAGCACCACTTGGCGGCTGAAGCGATTGAACACATCACGCTTGAAATGAACTATCTTGAGACGCTCTATCCGTCTCCCAAATTCCCGCGCCCAGCCGCCGCTGATGGGAGCGCCTATGGGAGTACCACGTACATGCTGGCCTACACCGTGGTCGCCGGTGATTACCCTGTGCTGGAGCGCTACGTCGAGCGCCCACTCGATGCGGGAACTTCCGCGCAAGGGTCACTGGCAGCGCACGTTGCGGCGGTGCAGCGGCGCGTGGAAGTTATAGGCGAGGTTGGGCGGGAGTGCTTTGCGCCACGCATGACCTTCACGCTGCGGGATGGCCGCCGCGTCATTGGGGAATACCACGGCCGCGAGCTGATGTGGAACTTCGCCAAGGACGCCCACGAATTGCGGCGCTTTGTGCCTGGCTTGCCCATTACGCCCGCCCAGTACGACCGCCTCGTGGCGGCGATCGCTAATCTGGAGACGGCGGCCTCGGTGGATGAACTCGTCCGGTTAACGCTGCCTGGGTGAGTGGCGACCAACCAGGAAAGAACCATGCCTCGTCCGGATGGGTGTAGGCTGACGCTGATAGATTATGAATGGTCAGCCGGTTTTGCTTTTAGCAGCCGGTACGGACTGTTAAGTCCGACAGGCTGCTCGAGTCAAAAGAGGAGTCCCCGCATGAAATCTGCATCGTCAATACGATCTTGCCTTGGTCGAGCCGTGCTGCTGGCGGCGGCCGCGGCACCAGTATCCTGCTGGTCGCAGGACTACCCGATCCGTCCGATTCGTTTCATCGTAGGGTTCGTTCCGGGCGGCATCGCCGATCTCATGGCGAGGTCGCTTGGACAAAAGCTGACCGAAGCTTGGGGACAGCAGGTGATCATCGACAACCGTGCGGGCGCGGGCGGCTTGATCAGCATGCAGATCGCGGCTAAGGCGGTGCCCGATGGCTACACCCTGCTGATGGGATCGTCGACCCAGTTTTCCATCAATCCCGCCCTGCGCGCCGGGCTGCCCTATGACCCCATCCGGGACTACACGCCGCTCACGCAGGCGGCCTTGACGCCGGTCATCCTCACGGTTCAACCGTCGCACTCGGCCCGGTCGGTGCAGGAGCTGGTCCAGCTCGCGAAGGCAAAGCCGGGCCAGGTGATGATCTACGCCTCGACCGGCTACGGTGGCGCGCCCCACATCGCGGCGGAGTTATTGAAGCGCGTCGCGGGCATCGAGATGACGCACGTACCATACAAAGGGGGCGGCGATGCGGTGATCGCGCTGATGGGCGGGCACGTGCAGATGTCGTTCGGCGCCGTTTCGACTTCACTGGCTCACATCCGGGGGGGAAGATTGCGCGCGCTCGGCGTCACCAGTCTGAAGCGCCTCGCGGCCACCCCGGAAGTGCCGACGTTTGCGGAAGCGGGGCTGCCCGGCTTTGAAGTGGTGCAGTGGTACGGCGTGTTCGCGCCGGCGGGTCTGCCGTCCGCAATCACGCGGAAAACCAGCGAAACGCTCGGCCGGGCTCTGGGCTCGGCCGAGTTCAAGGAGCATTTCGCGGCGCAGGGGATCGAGCTCGTGCACTCGACGCCGGAGGCGTTCGCCGCTTACGTCAAAGTCGAGCTCGCGAGGTGGACGCGAGTGCTGAAGGAAATGGGTATCCACGAGGCTCCCTAAGTGCGCCGAGCGTCGCCCCGGACAAATAAGTCCGACAGGCTGCTAGCATCCACACTCTCATTGGGGTTTTCTTCCGTATAGTTTTGCCGCTGAGGGCAGTGTCCGGAACGGACCGGGAAATGCGCTGCGAAATGTGAATTTTCTCATGACTTGGGCGATTGCTAAAGTACTATTCCAAGCATAACATTCAAGTCTGAACGCAAGGCATTCAGCGGCGGTCTAAAAAAAAGAGGATATAAATATGTTGTTGCATTCCTTGGCATCGAGACGCGAAAGGTTCAATCCGCGCACCGGCTGGGTCAGTCGCATTCGGGATCATGGGCGGCTGATGAGCGGCGGTTTGGCATTGCTGGTGGCCGCAAGCGTGTTGCTGGCGGCGCTGCCGGTCAGCGCTGCCGATGCGCCGCGTGGCGGCAGCCGCGAGCCGTTGACGGTCGATGCGTTCTCGGTCGTCAAAATTCGCGCCAAGGTGGTGCCGGATGCGCGCAGTCGCGCGACGCTCGGTCCCGAGCGCGAAGGCACCGGCATCGTGATCGATTCGAGCGGCCTGATCCTCACCATCGGCTATCTGATCCAGGAAGCGGAAACGGTCGAGGTTTCGGCCGTCGATGGCCGTCCGCTGCCGGCGAGCGTCATCGCCTACGATTTTTCCACCGGCTTCGGCCTGCTGCGCGCGATCAAGGCGCCGGCGATCAAGCCGATCGCATTCGGCGACTCGGCCAGGGTCAGCGACAGCGAACCGGTGCTGATCGTCGGCTTCGACGGCGTGGCGCCGGCGTTCGTGGTGTCGCGCCGGCCGTTTGCGGGCTATTGGGAGTATCTGCTTGAGGAGGCGATATATACCGCGCCGGCCACGGTCAACTGGCAGGGCGCGGCGCTGATCAACAAGGAAGGTAAACTGCTCGGCGTCGGGTCGCTGGTGGTCAATGACGCACTGGGAGCGCGCGCCCGGTTGCCGGGCAACATGTTCGTCCCGATCGACCTCTTGAAGCCGATCCTCGGCGACATGATTGCGCAGGGCAAGTCCGCCAACAAGCCGCGGCCGTGGCTCGGCATCAACACCCAGGACCTGCAGGGCAAGCTGATTGTCACGCGCATTTCGCCCGACAGCCCGGCGGAGAAGGCGGGGCTGGTAAGCGGCGACATCATCGTCGGCGTGCGCGGCGAGACGATACACAGCCAGGCCGATTTCTACCGCAAACTGTGGGCGAGCGGCGATGCAGGCGCCGAAGTCATGCTCGACGTGCTGAAAGGCACCGAGATCAGGAAACTCGGCGTGACGTCGATGGACCGGAACCATTACCTGCGACCGAGGCCCACTTATTAAACGCGGTTTCGAAAGCACCCGGAACGGGTGAGGCCAAACGCAAGCAGAGATTGGAACGAGAAGTGCTATCGGCAAGCTGTGATCCGCGCTCTCATGGGTCTTGGGGGATCAGCGCGTGGGATCGTTTGCCATCTCATCTACGCTTACCCTATTGGCGGCTAGATCTATCCGCCAAGCCACAAAGTCCATCCGCCGTTTTATGAGCGCTGTCACCAACCGCGTAAAAACCAAATATGGATCTCCGGATTGCCGGTAAAATTGACCTCGTGACTGGCGCATCAGCGCGCGCTTACTCGGGTTGGATGCCGGCCGCTTTGACAACCTTGGCCCACTTAGCCAACTCCAGGCGAATATCCCGAGCGAATTCTTCAGGTGAGTTGCCAACGACCTCGTATCCCATGTCCGTCAGCTGATGTTTGACCTCCGGCTGCGAGAGGATGGCGACTAATTCCCGGTTCCAACGAGTAACGATCGTCCGAGGAACGGCTGCAGGGGCGATGATCCCGAGCCACGAGATAAATTCATAATCTTTCACCCCTGCTTCCGCTATCGTAGGCAAATCAGGAAGGGCAACCATCCGTTTCTTCCCGGAAGTGGCGAGCGCCTTGAGCCGGCCGCTTTTGAGAAGCGGCGCTGTTGAAGCCGCCGAGTAAAACCCGAGCGAGACTTCCCGAGCGAGCAGAGCGTTCAATGCCTGTGCGGTTCCCTTGTAGGGCACCTGCAAGAGGTCGATTCCCGCGAGGGTCTTTAATACCTCCGCTGAAAGATGGGATGTGGAGCCGATTTCAGCCGAGGCGTATAAAATGCTACGCGGCGCCGCCTTGGCTAGGGCGATCAACTCGCCCACCGACTGCGCTGGGAGCGATGGGTGGGCGACCAGCACGTATGACAGGGATACAAGCACGGTCACCGGCGCGAAATCCTTGATCACATCGTAAGGCAGCTTGCGGTGCATCGCCGGCTGTACCGTGATGCTGCCTGATACGAATCCGATAGTGTAGCCATTCGGCACGGCACTGGCCGTCAATTCAGCGCCCACTATGCCGCCTGCTCCCGGCCTATTGTCGACCACCACCTGCTGGCCGAATCGGTCGGTCAGCTTGCGCGCGAGAAGTCGCCCCAGGATATCGCTGCCGCCGCCGGGGGCGGAAGCGACGACCAAACGGATCGGATGCGTGGGATAGGGTTCGTCCGAGCTCTTCTGCGCCAATGCAGTGTTGACGAGCGCAAGGAACACTGCCAGCAACACAAGCACGCGCTGCCTTGCTACAGGCGCTAGATCATTGTCCATTGTTATAATCCTTCCGACAAATTCCGCTCTTGTTGCTGTCTTGTTTTTCACGGCGGATAAATGTATAAAACTATCATTCTCCGATAGAATGTTCAAGCCTGAGCCGCAGCTGCTGTTGGTCCCCGGATATCTCGCAACGCAGAGCTTCGCTCGCCTGGATCGGCCTCATGCCTTCATGAACGTGTGGCATATCGTTTCCAAGGCTGCGTTCAAATGTTTACCGAAGGAATATCATGAAAAACGCGCCCTATGATGTTATCGTCGTTGGCGCCGGGAATGCTGCGCTTTGCGCCGCCATCTCGGCCCAGGAGCAAGGGGCAAAAGTGCTCGTGCTCGAACGCGCGCCACAAGAAAAGCGCGGTGGCAACAGCGCTTTTACCGGCGGTGGTTTCCGCATGGTTTACAAGGGGCTCGAAGACGTCAAGAAATTCGTACCGGATCTCACGGCAGACGAAATCGCATCCACCGATTTCGGAGGATATACGCGGGAGGAGTATCTCGACGATCTTGGGCGCATGACGGAATACCGCATTGATCCTGAGCTCGCAGAGATCCTCGTCGACAAGAGTACCGAAACCGCCGAATGGCTGCGCAAAAAGGGGGTACGCTTTGTGCCCAGATATGGAGCGCAAGCCTACAAGCACGAGGGCCGCTTCCAATTTTTTGGTGGCCTCGTCGTCGAGGTCGTCGGGGCCGGGCTCGGGCTCAGCGAGGCAGAATTCAAAGCCGCCGAGAAGCAAGGGATCACTATCCGCTACAACGCGCGGGCGACGTCGCTGCTGTATGGACGCGCCGGGGTGGAGGGAGTACGCCTGGTCGCGGACCGTGTCGAGGAGGACGTCCGCGCCGGCGCGGTGGTGCTTGCCTGCGGCGGTTTCGAGGCGAACCGCGAATGGCGGACGAGCTATCTTGGACCGGGGTGGGATTTGGCCAAGGTCCGCGGCACCCGTTACAACACCGGGGATGGGATCAAGATGGCGCTCGATATCGGCGCCCTGCCGTGCGGTAATTGGTCCGGTGCGCACGCGGACCCCTGGGACCTCAATGCCCCGGAATACGGGGATCGCGACATTGGCGACGCGTTCGGTAAGCACAGCTTTTTGTTCGGCATTATGGTCAACGCAAACGGCCTTCGTTTTGTCGACGAAGGGGCGGATTTCTCCATTTTCACCTATGCGAAGTACGGGCGAAAGATTCTGGAGCAGCCCGCGCTGATGGCCTGGCAGATATTCGACTCAAAGGTGATCGACAGGCTGCGCAGCACGTATCGCATCAAGCAGGTTACCAAGGTGACGGCCAATACTCTTGAGGAACTCGCGGGTAAACTCGAAGGCGTCGACAAAGAGCAAGCGCTCCAGACCCTCAAAGAATTCAATGCCGCCGTGAGAAAGGAGGTGCCTTTCAATCCAAACATAAAAGATGGCCGTGGCACCACTGGTTTGACGGTTCCAAAGTCGAATTGGGCGCAGACGATCGACACTCCACCGTTTGAAGCCTACGGGGTGACCTGTGGCATCACGTTTACGTACGGGGGGCTTAAGATTACGACAAAAGCTGAGGTAGTTGATGCCGAGGAAAAGCCGATTCCGGGTTTGTATGCTGCAGGTGAATTGGTCGGGGGTGTTTTCTATTTCAATTATCCCGGCGGCGCCGGCCTTATGAATGGCGCGGTGTTTGGACGAGTGGCCGGCGCAAGCGCCGCGCAGTACACGGCCCGGCGCTAGGACTATCGAAAACGATTCGAAGACGGCTCCGCGATCATGGGGCTGTATGTGGCGGGCGCCGCAGCCGGAGGACTGGAACGAAGCCCTAGGACCGCTGCGAACCAAGATCTGATATCGAAGCAGAAGGCGACGGCCAAAGGCCGCGCCGTGATTGCCAAGTAGCCGGCGGACGCCATTTCAAAAACCTCCGACCGACCCCTCCGCTGCGTCGCCTCACATCACGTAGAAGGCGATGAAGCTACATCGAGCAGTTGCGGTGCGATCGGTCTATAGACGCGGATGTCCGAGCCCTGTGGGATGCGGCGCGTGGCTTCGTCGGCAGTCACAACCGCGATGCCGCGATAGGGCGCGGATTTGTCCAAACCAATCGCCGTCAGCCGAATAAAGGGCAGCCCCTCGTCCGGGAAATCGGGGGAGGACGTTTTCTTGACGAGCAGAAGATGGCCCTCCGGCACGGGCGGCGCGATGGCCACGCCGTCGACGAGATCGCGATGCCAGTAGGCAAGACGCTCGTTCCACTGCCCGCCGCTATGAACGCCACCACCGATGCCCCGATACGCCGGGCTGGTCATCACCTCGGCGGTAGAGACGCTGTAGATAGCGCAATAGGCGAGCGGGTCCGTCACGCCCTTAAAGCGCTGCACAGAGCGAAACCCCGGCACGCTCATGTAGCGTTCGGGTGGCTTCATGCCGTTCACCCACTGGTACCAGTCCTTGTCCGTGTGCCCGGGATTGAGCGTCATCTCGACGATGTACAGCACGACTGCCCCCTTAAATGTGAGCGCTGCGCCGCTGTGATGCTAGTTAACGTCATATCGACCTCACCAGTTGCGACTCCGATGGCATTCAGATAATTCGTGGTTATGCAACAGACAAGACCCCTCATCCGCGCGCAAGTCAAGCTCTCGATATGCTGCGCTTTCTCCGAGATTTTGGGATGGGTTTTAGTACATACCCATGCTGAGCACGCCGGTCGCCAGGTCCATCTCCTCGACCAGTTTTTTGCCGACCAGGGTACTTGAGCGATTCCTCGAGCGCGCCTTCGGCGAGACCCAGACAGATCGCGGGATTCAGGCAGCGCTGGGTGTTGAGCGCGCTCATCAGTCGTTTCAGCCCGTTATCGCGGATCACCATGCGACGCGCGGCAGGATCTTGCGCTTGATCGATTCGGGCGCGTAAGTGCTGATGATGCGGCATTGCACGCCGACTTCGCCCAGCACCGCCATCGCGGTCACGTAGCAGACCTTGCCGATTTCCTCGAGCACCAGCACGCTGTCGAGGGTGCCGAGTCCCGAGCCGCCGTATTCGGCAGGCACCGCCATGCCGAGCACGCCGATTTCGGCGAGCCGCTGCATGTTCTCGGCGGGCCTTCTGCTTTGCGTATCCTTTGCGCCCTGGCGTACCCCTCAAAGAGGTATTGAAAAGAATCTTTGCGGCTGATCCAGCCGGCATTCGATAGTGGCTTAGAGCCCCTAACATAATGAGCCGATACCGGGTGCGATAGATACGCTTTTGTAGCGCAGGCGCCTCGCCTGCAAACAGGACGGAGCAGGCGGGGCGCCTGCGCTACTCTCATTTTGTTAGGCGCTCTTGGCGCTGGCGTGACCCGTGCCACGCGGTGATTGCCGTCGTCATCTCATCGAGTGATGCAAACACGGTCGCGCCGGCCTTTTCGAGCGCGGCTTTTTTCGCCGCATACCCGCCGTGGCTGCCGTGCACCAGCGCGCCGGCGTGTCCCATCGTCACGCCCTCGGGCGAGCTGCGTCCCGCAATCAGCGCGAAGACCGGTTTGTGGAAACGGCTCTCTGCGAGCGCGGTGGCGAATTCCTGCTCCTCGTTGCCGCCGATTTCGCCGATCACGAGCAGCGCTTCGGTTTGCGTGTCGGCGGCGTAGAACGGCACCAGCTCGGCGAAGCGCGTGCCTTTGACCAGGTCGCCGCCCACGCCTATCCACACCGTAGTACCGATGCCGCGCTGCGCAAGCCGGTAGCCGCACTCATACGAGAGCGTGCCGCTTTTTGCCATCAGGCCGAGCGGGCCGGGCTTGAGCGATGCCTCCGGCACGAAGCCGAGCTTGGCTTGTCCGGCCACCGCCACGCCCGGCGTCGAGGCGCCTATCCACATGACGCCGGCCTCCAATGTCAGGCGCCGCGCGCGCAATGCGTCATGCGCCGGCATGCCTTCGGTCGGCGTCACGATCAGTTTGATGCCCGCTTGCACGGCATCTTCGATCGCGACGAGCAGCTGCGCGGCGCCCACCAGCAGCACGCTCGCCGTGGCCCGCGTTTGTGTGATGGCTTCGCGGCAGGACGCGAACACCGGCACGCCGTCGACGTCCGCGCCACCCGCTTTGGGCGAGACACCGGCGACGATGCGGGTGCCGTAATCGCGCATCATCCGCGTATGCATGCGGCCGGCACGGCCGGTAATGCCCTGCACGATGACGCGGGTGGCGCGGTCGATGCGCGGATAGCTCATGACGCGAGTTCGCGGCGCACGTGATCAAACGCGGCGCTGAGTTCGGCGACGACAGGAACGTTGTGCCTGGCGAGGAACTCGCGCGCGGCATCCAGATTGGTGCCGATCAGGCGCGCGACCACCGGCACCTTCAGCTGCGGCGCCTGTGCCAGCGCGGCCAGTAGCAGCCGCGCGAACTCGCCGAGATCGGTGATGCCGGCAAACACGTTGACCAGTATCACTTTGATGCGCGGTCCCTGCGCAATCCAGTTGAGCACGTGCACCAGCCGCGTCGGGTCGCCGCGCAGGCCACCGGTGCGCACGTCGAGAAAATTGTAAGGCTTGAGGCCGGCCGCACGCAGCTCGTCGATCAGCATCATCGACAGCCCCGCGCCGGTGGTGAGCAGTCCAATCTCGCCATCCGGATCGACGACTACGTAGTCGCAGCCATGTCGCAACTTGAGCGCATCTTCGGGATATGAGCCGGCGCGCGCTTGCAGCAGCTCGCGCAGCGCCGGCTGGCGCCCGAGCGCGTTGTCGTCAGTAATCATCTTGGCGTCGCCAGCGAACCACGTTCCATCGGGTTTGACGAACAGCGGGTTGATCTCGAGCAGCGCGCACTCGTGCGCGAAAAACGGCACCGCCAGCGCACTGCCGGCCGCTGCGAGCGCGCTGCGCAGCGGTTCCGCGAGGTCGTTGCCGAGGTTACGCACGCATGCACTCACCGCGGACGGTTCAGGATCGCACAACGCGCCGCGGATCAATCCCGGCTGCGCCGACAGGGTCTCGATGTCGACGCCGCCGCGCGGCGCGAGCATCACGCGCACGCCGGCTTGCGCCGCGTCGATCATCAGGCTGAGGTAAGTTTCGACCGCGCCGCTGACTTGTTGCTCGATGCGGCAGCCGCGTACCGGCAGTCCGCGGATGCGCTTGCGCAGGATCTCGGCTGCGGCAGCGAGTGTTTCGGTTTCTGTCGTCGTCTTGCGGATACCGCCTGCCTTGCCGCGTCCGCCGGCCGCGAGCTGGGCTTTCACCATCCACGGGCCGGGCGGAAGCGCGGGCATTTTGGCGGCGTCCTCGACCAGGATACCAGCAGGTAGCGGGATGCCGTGCGTTGCGAGCAGTCGCTTGGCGTCGTGTTCAAGCAGGTACATGGGAAGGTGTTATTCCAATTCCACTTCAAGAGTTACATTATTTTCGGGGTAGGGTGCGCTTGCGCACCGATTGCCGGATGGTGCGCAAGCGCACCCTACTCGAATTAATGCTTGCTTGATTTTGAAATGGAATTACGCCGGCGCAAGCTGGTAGCAGCGCAGGCGCCTGGAGAATTCCTGCAGCGCCACGATGCCGCTGGCTTCGGCGCGGTGGCACCCGTCCTCGAGCTGGCGCACCAGCTCAT
>JACQOI010000180.1 GCA_016202615.1 Betaproteobacteria bacterium | reverse complement strand
CTCCTAATGCAAAACCGGGGCCAGTAGAATTGCAGAAGAGGATAACAGATATGCGAATTTGCCCGCGCTTTTCGCCAAATTCTACCGTTTCGACTGAGTTTATTATGAATGGTCAGCCGGTTTTGCTTTTAGCAGCCTGTACGGATTGTTAAGTCCGACAGGCTGCTAGCTTGGCGGGGTGGCGCTTATCCGTGAAGTCGATGAGGCGCTTAATCGAGTGAATATAGGTCTTCTCGCTCCTGCGGCTGTAGTGCTTGCCGCGAATGGTGGCGCGCACCTGATCGAGCAGGCGTGGCGCGTTGGATGCGTTTGAAGAATCCCGCAAGGAATCAGGGGCTTGTCCCATAAATAGTCGTTCATCATGGATACTGTATGACCAAGCATTCCTTTAACGCACTGATTCAGGGGCAGATTGACGAAACGAACACCGGGAGCGACCATGTTAATCAGCACTTTTGCTTATGATTGAACGTTGGGCGTCATGAACGCGAGCCGGCAATGAGCTATAATTCTGTAGCCGCAAGTCTGGATTCCGCGGTGAAAGGAGGTCGTCATGTTGACCAAACTTTTGACAACCTCCGGGGGTGGCCGACTGTTCCCGCAACTCTTGCGTGGCGCAGGCGGTTGGTTCGGAGTAATTCAATTACCAATCGAACGCTTGAGGTTCTGAGCGCTCCACCCCTACTTCGTTTTCCTATTCGTCGCCTTCGTGCAGCGTCAATACGAGTGGTGACGCCCAACTATAGGTCGAACGGACGGGTCGGAAGCGCCGCGCCATATTTTTTGTCCGTAGCGACCCGCCGTTTACCACGACGTTAGCCACTTTCATGACCAGCATCAGAGAGCACTTGGTGTCGGGCCTTGTTGGCTTGGTCATCGGTGGCCTCGGTACGCTCGTACTAAGCATCTACTCGGACCTCCTTCCGGCATTCCTTCCAGCTCTTGGCAACGTGCCGTCTCAGATCTATGTGAAGGTTGTGCTGCTGCTTGCACTCTTGTTGCTAAGCCTGGCGGCGTTGTCCGTTGCGCTGTACCTGCGCACAAGGCCGTATCGGCCACGCGCGCTATTTGGCAAGGCATTCGGCTTTAAGTGGTCAGCGCAACTCGACTACCGCGGAAAACGAGACGAGGTCGATATCGAAATTCAGTGGGTATGCCCGAAACACGGCGTTTTCTTCGGCATCAAGTCCGCCGAGATTCCGGAAACCACTTATCACAATCTGTGGTGTGCCAAATGCGCGCAGATCTATGAAATGAAAGCGAACGGAGACACAGTATATGTCGAAGAGGCCGTTCGGATGCTTGAGAGACAAATTCTCGGTCGGCTGAGGCTAGAAGAGAAAAGTGGCTAACCACGCGTTCCAGCTGACGCCTTCGCGCTCCGCGCGCGGCGCGGCTGAACGCGGACGTTAGATATTTCGGAGGAATCATCATGCCCGTCTTTGACCCCTTGACTCTCTCGGTATTCGCGTTCCCCTGCCCGAACCCTCGCTGCGGCAAGAATTTCCATAAGAGCCTCATTGATCTTGTAATGGAAAACACGGTGTCCTGCGATTTTTGTGGCAGCAAGGTCAACGTCGCAGAACATTACGGGAAGCCCGAGCTTGAGGAATTCCTCGTAAAGAACGGCTACCGAAAATTCCATCTTGGCAAATTCAAGTAGCTCTATATAGTCAGCCGTGGCTCTGTAATAAGAAGGCGGTCTATGATATGTCGTATCAATATCTAACCCGGCGCTCAACACGGACGTCCCGCCAGCGGCGGTATTTTCGGTCTGTGATTTCGTCATGGTCGTTTCTCCGTTTTGGCAACCGTATGCGGGTCGCCGGTTAGCTCTACGTTAGCACTCAAGGAGAACATGTGAGCGAATATCTGGCGGAGCATTGGGCCTTAAGCATCATCGTCACTATTGCTCTCGGGGATATCGGTAGTGGGTTGTGGGACGCGGCGCTGAAACCCATCTCGCGCAAATTTGGCAGCACGCTGTTCACTGTGATCACCTTTGGCGCAAAGCGCGCGCGCGACAAGATTTATAAAGGCGCCGCAATGGGACACCATGAACTTCCGAGTCTGTACATCCTGCTTATCGTGTTAACTATTGGTGTTGCGATGCTGGTTGTAACCCAAATTGCGCTTTACGTCGCGGTATATGCGCCGGAAATGTCTGCGCCGTCGATAATATCTAAGTCGCTCACTGCAAAATGTTTAGGCGTAGACGAATCGAAGTGGAGAGAGTGCGTTAATGAACAAGCCAAAGAGAAAATAATGCCCCTTGTTCAGGTAGTGAGTCTGATTTCAATCTTTGTCTCAGTGGTGATTTTTTATCGTTTTGCTACTATCAATCGGATGAATCTCATCACCACCTATTACGAACAGTGCTTGAAAGCTGTTACGCCGTTCCTCGATGATCGAAGCGTCAAATTGATTGAGCACACGTACGCCATGATGAAAACAAAGGAAGAGTACGAAGCGATTGTTGGTCAGATGGCGGAGGTTGCCAAGACCAATGGCGCATCACTACCAGATTCTTACGTATGAGTGCTAACCCCACAATCGAGAGGGACGCCCCGTAAGCGGGGCACCCCTCATTGTGAAACGTTGGGTTTCGCGAACGCGAGAAGGACATCGATGTCACCGAAACTGTTGAATACCCGGTGTCTGATGCTGTCGCTGGCACTCACGGTGGCCGCATCGGCTTTCGCGAATCCCGCACACAAAATGCTTTCGGCGATGTCAGAGCAGGAGCGGGCTCGCGCAATGACTGGGTTTCTTCGGGAAAGCGGTGAATCCTGCGATAGCGCAACTCGCACTTTTTACCAAGGCTCCGAGAAAAACGGCAACGCGCACTGGGCCGTTGCATGCAAGAACGGGCAGTCGTACTTGATTCAAGTCATGAACGACTCCACAGGTTCTACCCGAATTCTCGATTGCAAAGTGCTGAAGGCAGTTGCCAGGTCAGAATGTTTCAAGAAGTACAAGTGAAACCCAACTTTAGCTGCTGCGGACGGGCTGGAAGCGCGATGCCACTTCGATTGTCCACGCCGGCCCGCCGCAGAGCGTTAGCCAGCATAACAAACCAAGAAGGGTCGAGCGACCGTGGCTGAGAATCTCTATGTCGTCTTCGACCTGCCGTACCCGCTCCTGATCCTGGATTCTACCACCCTCGACGACACCAACGGCGAGGCTCCGGAGATCTATGTCGCCGGGACGCCCCCTGCTGGCATAAAGACGATCCTCATGAGCCGGGCCGGAGGGGTGTTTCGTGCCTGGGGGGAACTTGAAGGCGGCGACCCGTACGGCCGGGTATCCTTCACCCGTGTTCAAGTCCGATTCCACGTGCCGACAAGTCCAGAGGTGGCACAATGGAGCGACGACGATCTCATTGAGCACGCCGTCGAACGCGCCAATGCTCTTGTTTCCCACTACCGGGATCTCGCGGATCAACCGCTCTTGGCGGAACTCGCAGTCCGGGACCTCATTCACTTCTGGTTGATCGAGGAAACCCAGGGTACGGACCCTGTAAAACGTCAGATCGGTCGAGCTCGTGGACCTCTCAGGGTCGGCATCGGCGACGAAGAACGTGCGCGAGACGCACAACTCCGTGGTCGACTCCAGACCACCGAGCCGGTGCCGTTCCTCCGAGACGTCGATCTGAATACGCGGCGGCATCTCATCGGGGCCGACTATGCTCTTGCGGCGATCGAGGCCGCACTGTTCTTCGAGGCCTGGTTGAGTCGGTTGCTGCACCAGCGGTTCCTCGCAAACGGCCTATCCAGCGAAGCCGCCAAGACCAAGTTCATAGACGAAAGGGGTCAGCCACGATCCATCTGGTGGGTCGCGAAAAACCTAATCCCCGAAGCGTACGGCTCCGACTTCGTGTCGACACCCGAGGGAATCGCATGGGCAAACGACGCCAAGGATCTTCGCAACCGCCTGGTCCACGGCGAGCAGGAGAGGGCATCGAAGGCCGAGGCTGAGGCCGCGCATCAGGCAGTGGCGAATGCCTGCCACGTTATCCGGTCGATCGCGGATGCTGGCTAACAAGGGTTTGCTGCTGACGCGGTAGACATCTGGGTCCGGGGCCACTCGGCTTGAACCTCGCGGTCCGCGCTCAGCACCATACTCGCGCAGCAGAAACCCAATGACGTTGGGCACTTTACAAAGGGAGTATCAAGCCATGAGCAATAAACTCTTTCTTGCCGTTGTAGCGATAGCTGCGCTTACAAATGGATGCGCTTCTATAACCGGTACGACAAATCAAAGCGTTTCCGTGCAAACTCGAGAACAAAGCGGAGGAGAAGTAACTGGCGCAGCCTGCGAACTGACAAATAACAAGGGCAAATGGTTCGTTACAACTCCTGGATCAGTGATGATCCACAGATCGAATGACGATATGCAGGTACTCTGTAACAAGACAGGGTTCGAGCCTGGAAGAGCAGCGGTTGTTTCAGAGACCAAGGCGTCAATGTTTGGAAACATTATCTTTGGTGGTGGCATCGGAGCAATCATTGATCACAATCAGGGATCTGCATATGAGTACCCTGCGTTCATTCAAATAATGATGGGCGCATTCTCAAAGATCGAGCCACCGAAAGCGTCGGATCAACCAGCGCAAGGGCCGGCCACCACGCCAGTAACTACTTCGCCATCAACACAGTCGGCCAGCACTGCACCGACTCTGGATGAGAAGCTCAAGGAACTGAAACGGTTGTACGATTCAAGCCTTATCAGTCAAGATGTTTACTTGGAGCGACAACGCAAACTGTTAGAGGCGCACCAATAACGCCCCTCGACTACGTTACAAGTGCCCAACCCATCATTCCACCGGACCTGCGCGAAAAGCCGCGCGGGCTGGTGAATTCAAACGTTGAGGCTGTAGAAAAAGGGCACGGCCGAGCACGAAATCGTTGTGATCGACCAAAACCCACGCTTTTACGTCGGTGCCGGCAAGACTTGGATCATGCTCGGCGAACGCACTTACGAGCAGGTCTCGCAATCGAGGCTGGCGCTGCTCGCCCCGGGCGTTCGCTTTGTCGAGGCGAAAGTTCAAAACATCGGGCTATCCGATCGCACCGTGTCCTTGGGCAGCGAATCGCTGAAATGGGACTTCTTGGTGATTGCGCTCGGTGCAGATCTCAACCCGGCGAGCGTGCCGGGGCTGGCGGAGGCGGCGCACACCTTCTATACGGTTGAGGGCGCGCAACGCTTGAAGCTCGCGTTGGAACGGTTTTCCGGAGGCGAGGTCGCGATCCTGATCCCAAAAGTGCCGTTCAAGTGTCCGCCCGCGCCGTACGAGGCGGCCCTGCTCCTGCATCAGGCGTTCGAGCGGCGTGGAATCGGGAGTAAAGCGCGCCTGTCGATCCATACGGTGGAAGGGACGCCGATGGCCACGGCAGGTCCAGAGATGGGCCAGTATATCAAGGGGGAGTTGGCCGAATCGCCGCTCATCAGATCGCCGCAAGAATCTCAGGTCAAACCTCCGGCGAAGCGTTCGACGGGAAGGGATATTGCTTTCTGGAAACCGGCGCCAACCGCGCATTGAAAGCCGAGGGTTCATTTTTTGATCTTCCTCATCCAGTCATGAAAAAGCGGCCTCCGGATGAAACGCAAATGCGCGACAAGCTGGACTGGGTCGAACGGCTCCTCCGTCCGGCGCGGTGAAAGTGGCCTGCCCAACCATCGCAGGTAGCGGACGCGCCAAAGCGCGTCGCGGATGCAGACGTTGGTCTCGTCACGTCCGCCGCTTGCCAGATGCATATAACGTATATATCATCTCGGTATGCGGTTCAAGCACGACCCGGCGAAAGCGGCAGTAAACCTCAAGAAGCACGGGGTTTCGTTTGCCGACGGCGAAGGCGTACTTGAGGATCCGCTCGCGGTCACCGTCGAAGATCCTGACGCCGAAGGCGAACGACGCTTCGTTACCGTCGGACTGGGAAGCGCCGGCGAATTGCTCGTGGTGGTTTGGACAGAGCGCGACGACGAGTGCCGCGTAATCTCGGCGCGTCGTCCGACGCGAAAGGAACGGAAACAGTATGAGGACTGAATACGATTTTTCCAAAGGCAAGCGTGGTGCAGTCATCCCGCAGAAGGGTAAGACGCGCATCTCCATTTTCATCGACAACGGTGTGCTCGATGCATTCCGGGCGCGGGCGGAAAGAGCGGGGACCGGATATCAAACCATGATGAATGATGCACTTCGGAAGTACCTATCCGAAACCGATCAACCCGTAACCGAGAAGACATTGCGTCAAATCCTGCGCCAGGAGATGCCCGAATACTTGCGAGGTCTAACCGCCGCAGCCACCCGGACGCGCGCCAAGAGAGGCGCGCGCGGGTGATGCGGATCGTTGATATGGCTTAACTCTGTCAATGCAGCCGGCCGCCGAAGGTGGCGGCTGATTGCTAGCGTGGCAGCGAACGACGCACCGCACATCCCGAGTAGGGAGCGAAATTGGTACCGTTAAGAACAATGGTGGTCGAACTTCATGAACCGAGTAAACTTAGATTCAACGTTTTGGAACCCGTGGCCTAGGAGCTAGCCTTGGAAAGTCCGGTACCAGATAAACCAGGGATACAACAAAGCGACCTGGCGCCACGCAATCGCTTTGACCGCATGGAGTGGGCAGGCGCGTTCGGTGATCTCGGGACGCTTATTCCGTTCGTCGTAGGGTACATCGGCGTTCTGAAAATGGATCCCTTTGGGGTTCTGTTCGCTTTCGGAATCGCAATGGTGGTTTGCGGGGCGTACTACAAAACACCATTTCCCGTGCAGCCGATGAAGGCCATCGGCGCCGTTGCCATCACTCAGGCAGCTCAGACAGCCGTCATTACGCCGGCAGCAGTGTACGGCGCGAGCCTCGCTACAGGGCTGCTCTGGCTCGTCCTGGGGCTCACAGGCGCCGCAAGCCGAATCGCGAAGCTTGTTTCCCGGCCTGTCGTGGTCGGCATTATTCTCGGTCTCGGCATGAGTTTCATGCTTGAAGGCGTGAAAATGATGGCGACACACTGGGTGATTGCAGCGGCAGGACTTACGGGTACGCTGCTGCTTCTTACCAATCGCAGTATCCCTGCAATGTTCCTGCTGCTGCTGTTCGGCGCAATCTGCGGCGCGATCTTGAATCCCGATGCGGTCCGAGAGCTGACTGCAGCTTCGATTGAAGTGCGGGCACCCAAGTTCGTCCTGCTTGACGTAACGTGGAACGACCTTTTCATCGGCATTGTATTTCTTGCATTACCCCAACTTCCGCTCACGCTGGGCAACGCCGTCATTGCAATACGGGAAGAGAACAATCGACTATTTCCCGATCGCCCGGTGACGGACAAGGGCGTGGCAACCTCCACGGGTCTCATGAACATCGCAAGCTCTACTATTGGAGGGGTACCCATGTGCCATGGCGCGGGCGGTATGGCCGGTCATGTCGCGTTCGGCGCAAGAACAGGCGGCGCGCTCATCATCCTCGGTGCATTGCTTCTTGTGCTCGCGGTATTTTTCAGCGGTTCCATCGACGCGCTCTTTCGCCTTTTTCCCGCCGCGATTTTGGGGGTCATCCTTTTCCTCACCGGCGCGCAGCTTGCGCTTGGGTCTTGCGACTTCAGTAAGGACAAGGGAGAACGGTTCGTGACGCTCGTGACGGCCGCCTTCGCGATGTGGAATGTCGGCGCGGCCTTCCTCGTTGGTGTCGCAGGTTCTTACATCGCCAAGCGAGGATGGTTGAGGCTTTAGCCCGCATGTTTCACGAGTAGTGAAGTTGGGTAGTATTTTGGGACGACGACGCTTCGTTTAGCGTTGGGGCATGCGGGCTGATTATAGGAATGGGTCATTGGGGTGAACGCGTTACTTTATCGGGTAGGGCGTATTAACATCGCCGCATACAACGGCTCAATCAGGTCTAGTTTGGCGGACGCGGCGCAGCCTGCCGCCGATTCGTTGCGCAGGGCATCGGGCGCTTGCTTGTGCCGGTGTTTCTATCTGAAATTTGGAGGCGGTTTTGCCAAAGGATTTTGTCGGCCCAAAGTCCGACAAAATCCTAAGCAGCGCCCTTGACCCTCATCGCCACTGAACGAATCTCATCATCGGTCAGCACACGCTTGCGAATGAGAAACTCTGCTTTTACCTCCTTGAGTATAGCCTCCACTTCATGCTTCTCTGCCGGAATATTAAGCTCCGTCAGCTTATCGAGCATCTCCCAGGGATTAGCCGTTTGAGCAAAGTACTCCCGAGCCTCGTTCCCGAACACCGACGGTGCAACGGACGTGTGAATCCAAGGATCAAATTTTGTCAGGACATCCTCGGGCGAAAAGTAAGTGTCGCCGGTAATAGAATGGTCGGTCGCTACGCGCACGCGGAAAATATCCTCCCCAAGACGACGCAGAGCGGTAAGCTGATCCAGCCGAATGCCCGTATCCACCCTATAAAGCAGCTCAAATGCAGCCGCAGCGTGGGCAAGGTCTACCTGACCCGCAAGATTGCCGCTGCCATTGACCGATACCTCTACTACCTCAGCCCCTGCCTGAACCCCGGCAATGCATCTTGCCACCCCCAGATTGAAGGCGTTGTGAGCATGAACGGTAACTTTGAGCTTGGGTGCAGCCCTTTTGACAATAGTAACCGCATAAGCAAAGGCTTGAGGTGCCAGGGCACCAGGCCCATCACCCAATATAATAGACTCACATCCGGCATTGGCCATCTCACGAGCATACTCCTCGAGGAACTCCTTTGTGGCGTAGGGGAGCGAGCTGATATAGGCACAGGTCTTGATTCCCCGCTTCGTGGCATAATCAATGAGCGGTTTATTCCGCTCCGCCAGCTCCGGGATGTTCCTCGGCGGTCGCCAATCACTGCGCCAGTCCCTCCCCTCCCACTCCGCTTTCGGTACCTCTGACCCGGGGCGTATGGATGCGGTGCCAAAGCAGGGAGGGCACTTGATGGCGATAAGGTTAGCCCCTATGTCAACCATCTGGTCAATACTCTCCTTGAGCGTTATCTGACCGGCTTCTATCTCCGCATCGGGGTTCATGCTCTTGATTAGTTTGCACTGCTCCCGAAGCGCTTCCGCGTTTTGCCGCGCATAATAGGTGAGCTCAAAAGAGGAGACGCCAATCTCCAGCAAGGCACGCAGCATACGGAGCCTCTCCGCAATGGTCAAAACCACTCCGGCCGTCTGCTCTGCCGTACGTAGTGTAATATCCCTCAGTTTTACTTTCTTCGGCATGTGGTCAGGGAGGGCAAGCCCCAGCGCCTCGGGCTTCCGGTTTAACCCGCTCAAACACCATTTCTCCGGCTCGTAGTCCGCTGTGGCACGCAGACTATCGAGTTCGTCCCGAACGACCTTCACCTCTTGATCGGTTAGAAACCAATGGATACCCTTCTTTTTAAGCGGCATTAAAACCTCCTAAGGAAATACGGTCTGAGGCAGTATAGGCTGCGCCCCATACTTGGTGGAAATCCAGTCTGATCACATCCTATATCCCTTCTATCATCTTAGTCAATCCCAGCAGTGTCCGGCAATCGGGCTGATGGTGATTTTGCTTATGGTGACCGCCGTGGGGGGCGCCCGGGGAAGAAATTGAATTTTTCTCGAGTTCTGCGCGCAGCGCGGCGCACTATGCGCAGCGCAGTTTGACCTGGCTCGCCCGGGGACTGCATAATTAACCGTAACGCCGGTTACGGAGCTCCTGGAAATCGCCGATCGGGCCGCCGAACGCGCGCCGAAGCCCCGGCCCGAGTCCGGGCAAGGTGCACGGGGCGGCGTCAGAGCTTGCGACAGACTCAATCGGGGACCGAACTCCGGCGACGGGCGGATTGAAGTTTCCAAAAAGGGAAATAAAATGAATATAGCTTCGATAGTTCTTGGCTTTATCGCGTTAACTACGGGCGCCGCATTATCTCTTTCGGCCTCAGCGCAGTCGTATCCTGTACGCCCGATCCGTATCGTGGTCGGTTTCCAGCCGGGTGGCGGCGTGGACATATCATCGCGCGCAATCGGGAAACAGCTCACCGAGGCGCTCGGCCAATCGGTCTTCGTCGATAACAGACCGGGCGCATCAGGCAATATCGCCGCGGGTATCGTAGCGAAATCACCACCTGATGGTTACACGCTGCTGATGGCAAATGTGACCATCGCGATGCCGAGCATGTTCCCGAAAATCCCGTTTGATGTGAATAAGGACCTCGCGCCGGTGAGTCTGGTCGCGCTCGGACCTCATGTGCTCGTCGTGCATCCGTCTGTTCCGGTGAAAACCGTCAAACAGCTTATTGTGTTGGCGAAGGCGAAACAACTGATATACTCTTCCGGCGGGTACGGGAACATCAACCACCTCGAAATGGAATTGTTTAACTTAAAAGCAGGGATCCGCGACATGCTCCACGTGCCCTATAAGGGCGGCACGCCGGCTTTGATCGGCCTTCTGAGCGGAGAAGCGTATTTGTTGATTACGTCGATCCCGGCGGTGCTTGCGCAGATCAAGAGCGGCAAGGTCAGAGCTCTGGGCGTATCGACATCGAAGCGCAGCAGCATATTGCCTGATGTTCCCACTATCGATGAGGCCGGAGTGCCGGGTTACGACGCAGCGTCATGGTACGGTTTGTTCGCGCCGGCCGGTGTTCCACCTGGCGCGCTGGCGATATTGAGCAAGGAAATCGTGAAGACCATGCGCGTTCCGGAAGTCAGAGACAGGTTTGCCGCCGATGCCTTCGATCCGGTCGGGAGCACCCCGGAGGAATTTTCGCGATTTATCCGCGACGAAACATCCAAGTGGGCGAAGCTCATAGAGACGGCGAAAATCAAGGCCGAATAGACAAACTGCAGCTCCTGGCCCAACGCTTCGAGCTTGCGTACCGCCTTCGCGAGCGGCGCCCGCTCCCCGCCGATCTGGGGGCCCAGTGGCGCACCTCGCCCGCCGCCTCGGCGAACGTGATATCGATCGATTCCTTTGCAGCAGTGTCCGCTTGAAATTCCGGCTCACTCGACCAGGGGGGAGTTATGCGCTTTACCGCTCATCAACATCTTATCTCGGCACGCGCCATTGTGCGATATCTAACTAACGCTATGAGGAGGGGTGGCGATGGCAAAGCTCGTTGCACTGTATAAGAAACCGTCGAACGCGGCAGCGTTCGACGCCTATTATTTCTCGACCCATGTGCCAACCGCCAAGAAGATCCCAGGGCTGCGGCGCTATGAGGTAAGCGCCGGCCCGGTAGCCATGCCGCGGGGTGACTCGCCGTACCACCTCGCGGCCATTCTGAGCTTTGATTCAATGGACGCGATCCGGCAGGCATTAAACTCACTCGAAGGCCGGGCGGCGGCGAAAGATCTGGCGAATTTCGCCCAGGCCGGTGTCGAGCTTCTTATCTTCGAGTCCAAGGACGTGTGACTTAAGCATCTTATTCGCCACCTTGAGCGGTGGGGTTGTCAGCGCTTGACTGCGAGTATCGTGCCGCGGCATTTCCTGGTCCCGCAACCGCAGGCGTAGAGCCGCTTGAGCGCCGGCGTGTAGCGCTCCTCGACGGTCAGGTTGTAGTCGTAAGTCAGCTCTTCGCCGGGCTTGATGTCGCGCACCGCATCGATGAACATGCGCCCGTTTTCCTCGTTCGCCTCGCAATTCGGAGCGCAGCTGTGGTTGATCCAGCGCGCCGAGTTGCCGCGATGATTGGCGTCGATGACGATCTGATCGTCGAGCAGGAACAGAAAGGTGTGAGGGCTTTCGTCGTCGCCGTATTTCTCATCGGCGGCATCCTCGCTGATGCGCTTGCCTTTGTATTCGACTATGCGCGTGCCCTTTGGTATGAACGTCGTCGCAAAAACGCCTTTGCCGTGAATGTTGGAATAACGCACGGTAATACGGCGGTAGGCCTTGCGTCTGGTGACAGGCATGGTTGAATGCGTCCGATTGCTCTCAGTTTCCTTTCGTCGTCGCAGACCCAAACCCCGTGCCGGCCTGTCTATATTCGGGGCGCGGCGGACTGAAAATGTCGAGGATCACGGCGCTCGCATCGCCGGTACGAACGCCGTGGGGCACACCGCCGGGCGTGCACCAGAAATCGCCAACGGCGACCTCGACTTCTTCCCCGCCCTGAACCCGGGTGCATTTGCCTTCCAGCAGCACTCCCCATTGCTCTTCGGGGTGGCTGTGAATCGTGCCGCTGGAATTCGGGTCGACGCGGACCACGGAGAGCATGACCTGTTGGCCGGGGAAGATGCTCGTGTTTATGCCTTCCCCCAATTTCCGCGCAATGCCACGCGCATCACCGTGTAACTGAAACACCCATGCTGCCTTGCTCATAGAGTCTCCCCAATCTAAAAATTAAAATCAAGACTTAATCAACCACTTGAATCCCGAGGGTGCGCGCCGCTTCGATGGCGGCTTCACGCGACGGCTCCGCATTGACGATCGCGACTCTCGCCCCGCCGCGATTGCGGGAATCCAGCCACACCGAGCGGTCCTCCGCCGTAATCCGAATGCGCTGGACCTCGGGCACGTCGAGTTCCTTGAGCGATATGTCGATGGCGCGCACTTCGGGCATGTCCATCACCTTGGCATACATCGCGCCGTCCGAAGTATGGGAACCGAACACCGCGCCCATCAGGATCGCCGGAACGTTGATGGCGCGTCTGGAGTACAAATCCTTTGTGAGATCGATCTCGATCTTCGAAATCCTCCCCCGTTTCAGGGCATGAGCGATGCGTGCCATGTTGGTCGGCGAACCGACGGCGATGGAACTGCCTCCGACCACCACCTCGCCAAGAGTCTGGGTCAGGGGTTGGCTCGTCGCCATCATCCGCCGGACTTCCTCGCGAGCCTCTGCCAAGACGCCGTCACTCATGGCGTCATCCCTGTTCGCGACGCTGGGATCAAGGAGCGCCTCGACCTGCTCCCGCTTCTTGAAGTAGGGCTGGAGATATTTGACATTTACCGTGGTAATCGCCGGGGCCGCCTCGCGGTGGATGCGTGCCGCCATGGCTATCATGACGTCGATGTCGATATCGACAGGGAGTGTACTTTTCAGTATCAGGTTGGAGGCGAGATTACCGATGAGAATGGCGCCGCCGATGTGGGTCGCGCACAAACCACGCGTAATAACGCGTGGGGTGCAGGGGACCCCGACCGTCGGCGAAATCGCCATGATCATTGCTTTGGCGACCTGCGCCGCCGTACCGCCACGAAGATCGGTCAACGCGGCCGCCGTCGCCGCGGCGCCGGCGCCGTATCCTTCCATGTTGCATCCCGTCGTTACCTTGCCGGCCCGGAAGATACCGCCGACCTTGAGTATCAGGGCTGATGTCAGGCGCACGCGTTCCGGGGCCGCGCCGTTTTCCATCAAAGCCTTCAGGAGTCCCGTGTAAGGACAGGAATCTCCCGTTCCGGCACAGGGACGAAGACCGACCTCGTGGTTCCCGACTTCGGCCGCCAGGGTGTAAACCAAAGCCCGGTCGATGAGGACGTCGTCGATCAGAACGCCCCGCTCCTGGCGGGCGAGATCGGTTGCCACGGTTCCGAGGACGAAACTGTTGCCGCTCTCGAGACCCTGTTCGAGAGCTTTCAGATTGTGTTCAAAGGCAGCAAAGCATTCATCGATGATCCGGTCAAAGGACTTGTCCTCGCGGATCATCGCCTCGCCGACCACGATCTGGCTCAGCGGCAACTTCAACTCCTCGCCGAGAGCGACCAACTCGCCCAGCGTCAGGACACGATCCTTCGCCTCGCCGGCTAATCGCGCCAAATGCTGTTCGGAAAGCATGTTCAGCGGCATTTTCAACTCGTCCATGGGGTAATGCTCCTAATAACTGGCAGCCACGCCGGCATCGATTTCGGGTTTACGGCAAAATATACTCTGCTCCTAATAACTGGCAGCCACGCCGGCATCGATTTCGGGTTTACGGCAAAATATACTCTAACCCGAATGGCACTTACTTAAGCTGTGGGCAGCGGGAACTCCTGCCCTTCAAGGCCCTTGCGGGGAGAGGCGCGTTGG
>JACQOI010000179.1 GCA_016202615.1 Betaproteobacteria bacterium | reverse complement strand
TCTCCACCTGGATGATCGCCTTCTGCGGATCGATCACGCGGAAATACAGCACCGCGTTGACCTTCACCGATACATTGTCGCGCGACACCACGTCCTGGCTCGGCACGTCCATCACCACCGTGCGCAGATCCACGCGCACCATCTGCTGGATGCCGGGGATGACCAGGATCAGCCCCGGGCCCTTGACCTTCCAGAAGCGGCCCAGCATGAACACCACGCCGCGCTGGTACTCGCGCAGGATGCGAAACGAGGCGAATACCAGGATAACGACCAGTACGAGGATGCCGCCGCTGATGCCGATGTCCCAGATCATGATTTGCCTCCTTCGGATTGTTCCGGTTCCACGCTGAGCGTGAGCCCGTCGATGCGGGTGATGCGGACCCGCTGTCCGCTGCGGAGCGGTGTCGTGCTGCAAGCGCGCCAGTTCTCGTCATGCGCGCGCACCCAGCCTTCCTCCGTGAAATCCTCGAGCGCTTCACCGCGGGCGCCGACGATCTCTTCGCGGCCGCTCACCACCGGCCGCTGGCGTGCCTTGAGCGCCATCGTCACGACGAAGAACACGCTCGCTCCGCTCACCGCTGCCAGCGCCGCGACGAACGGCAGCGGAACCGAATAGCCGGGCGCGGCTTCGGGATCGATCAGGATCACCGCGCCGATCACCAGGGCAATCGCGCCGCCGATGCCGAGCGCGCCGAAACTGGGCACGAACGCCTCGGCCACGATGAATGCCACCCCCACTCCGATCAACGCCAGCCCGGCGTAATTGATCGGCAGCAACTGGAACGCGAACAGCGCGAGCAAAAGGCAGATCGCGCCGACCACGCCGGGCAGCACGAAGCCGGGGTTGGAAAATTCGAACAGCAGGCCGTAGAGCCCGATCATCATCAGGATCAGCGCGACGCTGGGATCGGTGATCACCGCGAGCAGCCGGCTGCGCCAATCGGGATCGATCCTGAGCGTGTCCGCACCCGCCGTCTCGAGGGTACGCTCGATCCCCTGCACGGTGACTTTCCTGCCGTGCAACTGGTCGAGCAGGTCCTTCATGTCCCGCGCCACCAGGTCGATCACCTTCAATTTGCGCGCCTCTGCGGCGGACAAGCTCACCGCCTCGCGCACCGCCCGTTCCCCCCAATCGGCGTTGCGGCCGCGCAACTGCGCCAGGCTGCGGATGTAGGCGGCGGCATCGTGAACCTGCTTCCTGGACATGCTGTCTTTGGCTGCCGGCGCATCCTTGTCTTTCTGTTCCGCCTTGCCGCTTTGCTTGCTGTCCCCGCCCGGCGCCGGCTTGGCGGGGGCCTTTTCCGGCTCGCGCTGGGGTGTGATCCCGATCGGCACCGGCGTGGCCGCGCCGAGATTGGTGCCGGGCGCCATCGCCGCTACATGGCTCGCGTAGAGAATGAACGTTCCGGCGCTTGCGGCGCGCGCTCCGCCGGGAGCGACAAACGTGACGACCGGCACCGGCGAGGCGAGGATTTCCTTGATGACTTTACGCATCGAAGTGTCGAGACCGCCCGGTGTGTCGATCTGCAGCACCACCAGGCCGGCGCCTTTGTCGGCCGCCTGCTTCACGCCGCGCACCATGTAATCGGCAGTGGCCGGACTCACCGCGCCCTCCAGAGTCAGAAGCACGACGGGCGCTGGCGCGGCGCTCGCATGCTGCGATCCATGCCCCCACCCCAGCAACGCCGCCACGAAGCAGGACCAAACCACGGCATGCGCCATGCTTCGGCCGCCGGCGGTAACGCGGCCGCGATGCATCATCGCAACTTGGAATCCGGTCACGCCATCACCCAGTCGTTGTGAGAACGTCGTTATCCTGACGAGTAAGTCTTTGCCGCCCATCGGTGCCCTGCCATACGTTGCGCTGCAGCCGGCAGCCTGCGGCTCGGGTGCCGATTATTTTACACCAACCACGCTACCGGCGCATGCTATTCCGCGATTCAGCTCCCGCCCATCCAAAGTTCGGCCTGGACCCGCGCTACGTCGTGCGGATTGCCGTGTGTCGCGTGAAGTTCACGCAGCATCGCTGCGGCGCGCGTCGATGTCGGCGCGACGTCTCACGTCTTACGGTTTTCCGGCATCCCTCATCCTTGACACTGGCGCGGGAGAGGTGGAAGCTTTCGTGAAAATTAGCCTCCACCACATTTTTCATACGACTTGGATCTCCTAGGAGTTTGTCGGACCTGGGTCGGACAAACTCCTAATGCAAAACCGCCTGCATGAATACGGGAGAAAAATGCTAAGGAAAACCTCATTTCCGGCCTGCTCGTGTGCTGTTGGGAGGGCAAGAGCGGTTGTTAATCTGAGTTACATTCAAAGTCGGCGGGCGGTTTTGCTGTTAGCAGCCTATCAAATGCTAAGTCCGACAGGCTGCTAGCGAAGTGAGTACGCACCCGCTCGAAACGTATCTCGCCGACTGCCCTGGCCGGCTCCCCGACCTGGGCTCGAACCGGGGACCTGCGGGTCAATTCGGTGCCGAATCATCGTGTCCGTGGTGTCCGTGGTGTCCCGGCATCGCCATGGTGCGTGCCGCCCCCTGCGGCTTTCCACCAACACCGCTGCCTCACCGGACTTGAATATGAGCATGTCCAGAAGGTTTTGATGGAACATCAAAGCAACATCTTCCCGATGGCAAAGGCGCCGAGCATATAACGGCGCACCCTGCAGTTGTAAACCCCGCAAATATTAGCGCCGCGGCGACATTAGCGGTCACGACGGTCGATCATGCCGCAGAGTGCTCCAACGATCACTCGTGATCCAATTCGCCCACACTGCATAGCGCAAGCGCGCGATTGCTTATCTCCTTCGAGCGCGTGCCATGGCACCGGTATCCCTCGCGGTCTGGTCAGTGCTCAGGGCGGTCAATTGTTCGCGCTGCCGGATACGCGCGGCATCCATAAGCATGCGCCCAGCCCATCGAAACACGTTGTTCTGCTTCACCGTATAACGCATGACGCGCATACGCTGGCGACGCTCCTCGCGCGACATACGCAATGCCTGCGCCATGGCGCGCGCCGTTCCTTCGATATCAAATGGGTTCACTATCAGCGCCTCTACAAGCTCGCGCGAGGCGCCGGCAAAGGTGCTGAGCACCAGCACGGCGTCTTCATCTTCACGCGCTGCGACGAACTCCTTGGCGACAAGATTCATGCCATCGTCAAGACTGCTTACGATGCAGAAATCAGCCGCTCGATAGAGTTCGTACACCTCAGCTGGATCGCGCTGCTCGGTTATGAGAATGATCGGACGATAATCCTCGTTGCCGAACCGATTGTTGATGCGATCAACCGCCTCGTGGGTCGAGCGCTGAATCTCGATGTAGGCGGGCAGCTTACTGCGTGAGGGCGCCGCCACCTGCAGCAACACCAGCCGCCCCCGCCACTCTGGTTCTACTTCTAGCAGCCGCTCGACAGCGGCCACCCGGTCTGGAATCCCCTTTGTGTAATCCCATCGCTCGACGCCCACCGCGAGCATTACGTTTCGCGCGAGCCTATGGCGCTCCAGAACATTACGACGGCAATCCGCGACCGGCGCCTGGCTATTGAGCCAGTGTGGCGGCCATTCGATGGAAATGGGATAAGGTGCAATGTGACAGGTATGGTTGCTAACCGTCACCGTCGAATGCTCGTAGTCGATGTGGCTCTCAACAAAGCGGTCTACGGTAGCGAGGAAATTCTGGCAATGAAAGCGCGTGTGGAAACCGATGATGTTGGCTTGCAGCATGCCTTTTAGCAGCTCGGCCTTCCAGGGACAAATTCCGAATGCCGCCGGATTGGGCCACGGGATGTGCCAGAACAGGGCAGTCGTCGCCTGGGGCAGGTGCTCGCGCACCAGGCCCGGCGCAAGCGCCACATGAAAATCCTGCAACAGCACAACCGGCCGCTCACTCTTGGCCTCCTGCTTTATCGCATCGGCGAATTTGCGGTTGACGGCAGTGTAATAGCGCCAATCCTGAGGTCGAAAAGAGGGCCTTACGAAGGTAAGGTGGCACAGCGGCCATATCCCCTCGTTTGAAAAACCGTAGTAGTACCCCTCCTCTTCTTCGGGATCCAGCCACACCCGGCGCAGCGTGTAGCTTGGATCCTCGGGAGGCACGCGCACCTGGTCGAACGAATCCACCGCGTCCTTATCGGCCGATCCGCTTCCGTGTGCGATCCAGACACCGGAACAGGCCCGCATCACCGGCTCAAGCGCAGTGACCATACCGCTGGCCGGATACTGCACGACGGTGTCTCCATTTTCGCGATTATGAATATAAGGCTCGCGGTTTGAGACTACGATGAGCTGGGTGTTATTTAAATGCTCCTTCACGATATGGCGCAGCGCGTCGGGCGTCCAGTTCTCGCGAAATTCCACCTCCTGGCGCTGCGCCTCCTCGATTTCACGCAATACCTGCCTTACTTGCCCGATGACCGCGTCCGCGGGCTGCTGGCCAGCGACTTCTGCGAGAAAACGCTTTCCTCGGATATCACGTATCAAAGAACGCATCCAGCTGCGCAACACGAGCCACGCGATCAAAACGCAGAGCCCTACGAGCACCAGAGCCACAAGGCTTGCAAAAGCAATCAGGTAATCGCGCGCGCTGCTTTGGCGCCTATCGATGAAGCTCAGATCATGCACAATCACGAGGTATTGCGCCTCGCCGGTTTCCCCTCGCAGGGGAAAACTCGCCAAGTCCAATCTCCCTCCTGCTGACGGCACAATCTCGAAAGCCGGGACCACGGGCGGTTGAGCGCTGCAGGTGATTACGTTCGGCGTGTGCTCAGTCTTGTACAGGAGCTTTCCATTGCGTCCGCACACGACGATCGCAACCAGGCGCTCGTCTGCAGTCACTTTGGCGAGGAAATTCCGGATGCGTGGCTGGGAGGGGCGATCGAGCAGCGGGACCAAGCCTTCCTCGATCGAGTTCATGACGAGCCGCGCACGCATCTCGATATCCGAGCGGAACCATTCGGTGATCATCCGATCGACCAATGGAACTGCAAAGTACGTCCCAGCGGCCAAAACAAGTACCAACGGCACGCCGAAACGCAACGCGAGATCTTTAAACATTTGCGCGAAGAGCTGCCTGAATATCGGGCCCTAACGATTCAGAACATTAGCGTACATTCGGATCATGAACCGCCTTAACTAATCTACTCTGAACGTGGACGCAATGCGGTTTGCAACTAGCGTCGTGCCCCAAAAGTGTTTAGTATAAATCGGTAGGTCGCCAAGGGGAAAGTCTTAGCCTCTTCCAATGGCATATGAGGCTGAAATGTAGTCCGTTTTCCAACGGCTATCCCGCTGTCGTGCCGCGGCGCACGAGAACCGCCGCTGGAAAATGCGCCAACACGGCCCCCGCGAGCGCTCCGCTGCCCCCGTGGTACTCGACAGTTTCACCGGTGAGCACATTCACGTAACGTCCAGCCAGCCGATGCGCGCAACCCGCGCCGCGAACGGGCCCAGCCGTTCGATGAACGGGGCGCCGGGGGGAGTACGCAGCAGGCCCCGCACGAAACCACCAGCGCGTTTTCGTACTCCTCGTTGCGGTTGATCCAGGAGGTGTGCTGCTTGGCCTCGCGCGCGGCCTTCAGCATATAGGCCTCGATACGCTCGCAGTAGCGATCACGACCCGTTTCGTCCGGCTCAGGCAGCGGCCAAGTGCCGACCAGCGTCGGGTAGAGCAGGTACTCGTCATTGCGCGTCGGCGCCTCGGTGCCTTCCATTTTGCGCTTGCGGTTGCGATTGAGCCGGCTCCAGTGCCTCACCTCGAGCCGCCACGCTGCGGGCATTTCGGAGAGCACGTTGACGCGCGCGCACACCCGGTCGATGACATCGGCGACCAGGTGAAAGCGGTCGAGATCGTTGAGCACCGGTATGTCGAAGGGTGTGGTGGTCGTCCCCTCCTCCTTGTAGCCGGGCACGTGCAGGTTCTTATGATTGGTGCGCCGGTAGGTGAGCCGGTGAATGAGCCACGGGTAGCCGTGATAGGCGAAGATGATCGGTTTGTCGGTGGTGAACAGCGTGTCGAAGTCGCGGTCGGAAAGCCCGTGCGGGTGCTCTTCCTTTTGTTGCAGCGTCATCAGGTCCACGACGTTCACCACTCGCACCTTGAGATCCGGCAGATGTTGTCGGAGCAGTTCCACGGCGGCGAGCATCTCGAGTGTCGGCACGTCGCCAGCGCACGCCATCACCACGTCCGGCTCGCTGCCCTGATCGTTGCTCGCCCAGTCGAAGATGCCGATGCCGGTCGCGCAGTGCTTGATGGCGGCATCGATGTCGAGCCACTGCTGCTGCATCTGTTTGCCGGCGACGATGACGTTGACAAAGTTACTCGAGCGCAGGCAGCGGTCGGTGATGCAGAGCAGCGTGTTCGCATCCGGCGGGAGATATACGCGGATGATGTCCGCCTTTTTTTTTCACCACGTGGTCGATGAAGCCCGGGTCCTGGTGCGAAAAGCCGTTGTGGTCCTGGCGCCAGACGTGCGAAGTGAGCGGGATATTGAGCGAGGCGATCGGCCGCCGCCACGGGATCTGGTTGCACACCTTGAGCCACTTGGCGTGCTGGTTGAACATCGAATCCACGATGTGGATAAACGCCTCGTAGCACGAGAACAGCCCGTGCCGGCCGGTCGCCCACGACGCAAGCGACGATCAGATCGGGATTATCGAAAGCGGCGCCAAACACGTGGAAAAGCACGTAGCCGAGCTCGCCGCCTTCGTGCATCGAGCCGGATGAGTTCGTCGGCGGCCGATGCGGACGGCTCGCTTGCGTCTGCTGTCTTCGTTGTCGCTTTCATCGTGTCTCGCCTTGTTTACAACATCACGGTGCCAAGTGCTTCCCGAGCGAGAATGCGAGTTTCGTCCACCGGAATCACCCACGCCTCGATGCGGCTGCCGGTGTCGCTGATGCGACCTTCGGAGCCGACGGTGGTGGCATTGACGGCAGCGTCGAGGCGGATGCCAGTCCAGATCGCCGAGTATGCCCTGCGAGCGGGAAGTCCTGGCACTGGTCGGGAAAGGCCTGCAGGCCAAGGAAATCGCCCGCGCGCTCGCGATCAGTCCGTACACGGTTCATGCGCACAAGGCGAGCTTGATGACCAAGCTCGGCGCGCGCAATCTCTCCGAACTGGTGCGGGTTCGCGCTGACTGCGGACAAAAAGGCCTGAAATTCGTCTCGCAGTAAGTGCGCCCGCAGCGCGGGCACCCGCCCCCCTTTATCCGGTCTCGGCCCGCCAATGACCGACGGCATCGCGCCGGAACGCGAACCACCGGCAGCGCGCCCCTGAGAAAAGGCGGCACCCTCTCCGGGTCACGTGACCGGTCCTCGCGTCGTCCATGGTCAGGCTCCCGGCGCCTCGGCGTCCTGCTTGAGGTACAGGGTGCGCGTGGGATAGGCGAACTCCACCCCCTCGCGCGCGAAACGCTCGAAGATGGCGAGATTGACCGCCTGCTGCACGTCCATGTAGACGTTGTAATCGGCATCGAGCACGAAATAGACGATCTCGAATACCAGCGCGGAGTCGCCATATTCCTTGAAGTGCGCGCGGTCAAACCGCGCGCGGGGCTGCGTTTCCACGGCTGCACGCAGCCACTCCGGGATTTTCCGAAGCTTCTCCCCCGGGGTCTGGTACGTCACCCCGACGCTGAACAGTATGCGCCGCTCGCGCATGCGCCGGAAATTGCGGATGCGGGACTTCAGAAGATCACCGT